>JANWKR010000125.1 GCA_025451275.1 Steroidobacteraceae bacterium | reverse complement strand
GATGTTGGGTGCGCCCGGAAGCGGGCGCGTTAATATAGCGTATATATCGCATTACGATATGGCAGGAGGCGGGGTGGCAGGCCGCAACGCGCGCACCGACGGGCTGACTACGGCCGACTACCGCACGCTGGCTGAGCTGCGCTATCTGCTGCGGCGCTTCGCCGCCTTCAGCGAGGCGGCGGCGCGCCGCGCCGGCCTCACCAGCCAGCAGCACCAGGCATTGCTGGCGATCAAGGGCTTCCCGGGGCGCGAGCGGCTGGCGGTCGGCGAGCTGGCCGAGCGGCTGCAGCTGCGACACCACAGTGCCGTGGGGCTGGTCGACCGGCTGGCGGCGCGCGGGCTGCTGGTGCGCCGCCTCGATCGCGGCGACCGCCGGCGCGTCATGGTGGAGCTGACGGCGCGCAGCCAGGCGCTGCTCGCCACCCTGACGCGCGTGCATCGCGAGGAGCTGCGCCGGCTCGCGCCGCTGCTGCGCGCGCTGCTGCGGCGCCTGGCGCAGCAGGCCCCGCGCACTAGGCTTCGATCAGACCGTGGCGGATCGCGATGAGGGTGAGCTCGGACTGATTCGAGGCACCGAGCTTCTGTTTGATGTTGTACAGATGCGTGCCGACGGTGGAGGCCGACAGCTTCAGGTCGTCCGCGATGCGCTGCACGCTGGCGCCGCCGGCGAGGCGCACGAACACCTCGACCTCGCGCTCCGACAGCCGCTCGACCGCGGAGCCGCCGTCGCCCTCGTCGAGCGCCAGCTTCTGGGCCAGCGCCGCGTCGATATAGCGCTGGCCGGCGGCCACGGTGCTGATCGCCTCGAGCAGGGCTTCCGGGGCGCTGCGCTTGGAGAGGAAGCCGCGCGCACCCTCCTTGAGGGCGCGGCGCGCGGGGGTGATGTCGTCGTGCGCGGACAGCGCCAGCACCCGCGCCTGCGGGTGGTGGGCGCGGATGCGCCGCAGCGCCTCGAGCCCGCCCATGCCCGGCATCGCCAGGTCCATGACCACCACGTCGGGCGTGAGCTCGAGGTAGCGCTGGCAGGCGCTCTCGCCCGAGTCGGCCTCGCCGACCACGCTGGTCTCCGGGTGCGCCTGCAGCAGCAGGCGGAAGCCGGTGCGCACCACGGCGTGGTCGTCCACCAGCAGCACGCGGATCATGACACCGCCGCCAGCGGGATCTCCGCCGTCAAGTTCACGCCGTGCGGCTCGCTGTTGCGCACCCTGAGACTGCCTCCGAGATGTTCCACGCGCTCGGCCAGGCCGCGCAGCCCGAAGTGTCCGGGCCGCGACCACTGCTGCGGCAGGCCGACGCCGTCGTCGGTGACGGAGACGATCATGCGCGCGGCGGTGGAGCTGACGTCGATCATAACGCGCTGCGCGCGCGCGTGGCGCAGCGCGTTGACGAGCCCCTCCTGCACCACGCGGTAGGCGGCGAGCGTGACGCTGGCGCCGAGATCGGCGGGCAGCTCGTGGTGCAGCGACAGGCGCGGCTCGGGGTGGCGCTGCTGCCAGTCGCGCACCAGGCTCTCGAGCGCGGCCGCCAGTCCCAGCGTGTCGAGCGACAGCGGCGCCAGGCGCGGGATCAGGCCGTGCATGGCGTCGTAGAGGCGTGCCGCCTCGTCCGAGATCAGGCGCGCCGCCGCGGCCAGGTCCGGCGCGGCCGACTGCGTGGCGATCGCGGTCGCCAGCGAGCGGATCGCGGTCACCGACTGCCCGAACTCGTCGTGCAGCTCGTGCGCGATCAGGCGCCGCTCCTCCTCCAGGCTCTGCTCGATGAGCTGCGCCAGCTCGCGCCGCTCCTCGAGCCGCGTGCGCGCTTCGCGCGCGTCGCGCTCGGCCTGCACCTTGCCCTCCACCGCCTGCGCCATGCGGTTGAAGGCGGCACCGATGGCGTGGGCCTCGGCACCGCGCAGCGCCGGCAGCCGGTAGGACAGCTCGCCGCGCTCGAGCCGCTCCAGCCCGCCGACGATCACCGGAAACGGCGCCAGCGCCCGGTCGACCAGCCAGAAGGCGAGGCCGCCGATCACCACCAGCATGAGCGTCGCCACGGTGAGCAGGCGCGTGAGGTCGTCCCAGGCATCGAGGATGGCGCGCGAGGATTCCGCCTCGATCGTGAGCTGGGCGCCTCCGGACAGGATGAACACCTGGCGCGCCGGCGGCGGCGCGAGCAGCCGCCGGAACCACTGCGGCGCCTCGCGGCCGGCCTTGTAGATCGCGGGCGGGGACTGGTACAGCAGCTCGCCGGCCGCGCCCCGCAGCGTGATCTCGTTGGCGCGCACGTGCCCGAGGCGGGTCAGGAGGCCGTGCACGGCGCCCAGACCGCCGGTGGCGGAGTAGTTGATCGCCAGGTTGCCGACGATGTAGGCGGCGACGCGGTTGGCGGCCTCGATCTCCTCGCGTACCGAGGAACGCGCATCGCGCAGCTGGTCCGCCAGCAGCACGGCGACGAATATGGCCATCAGCCCGGTCAGCACGAGGTTGAGGCGCGTGCGCAGAGTCATGGAGCGGTTATGTCCGGTGCCCTCAAGAAATTCATTAGGCAACTTTCCCAAAAATCCGCTTTCGCCGCGCGGCCCCGGGGACAAGGATATACCGGTAGCGGCGAGTGCCGCCCAATCGTCCAGACCAGGAATAAAGACTATGCGTTGGGAAAAACCACAAGCCACTGATTTCCGCTTCGGCATGGAAATCACGATGTACATCGCGAATCGCTAGAGACCCGTAGGGCTGGCGGCCCGGAACTGCCGGGCGCCAGCCGTTTCGGCAGCGGCCGCCGGCCGCCGCTGCAACCATCGCCGTGATCATCCGCGTACTGGGGTCCGCTGCCGGCGGCGGCTTTCCCCAGTGGAACTGCAACTGTCGTAACTGCGCCGGCGTGCGCCACGGTACGCTGCGCACCCGGGCGCGCACCCAGTCCTCGCTGGCCGTGCGCGGCAGCGCCCCGCACGACTGGGCGCTCGTCAACGCCTCCCCCGACATCCTCGCCCAGCTGCAGGCACATCCTGAGCTGCAGCCGGCACGCGCCGCGCGCGACACGGCCATCGCCGGCATCGTGCTGGTCGACGGCCAGGTCGACCACACCACCGGGCTGTACATGCTGCGCGAGTCGGTGCGGCCGCTGCCGGTGTGGTGCACCGCGCAGGCGCACGCCGACCTGACGCGCGGCAATCCGATCTTCGGCGTGCTCGGCCACTACTGCGGCATCGAGTGGCACGCCCTGAGCGTCGACGGCGACGAGTTCACGGTCGCGGGCGTGGCCGGCGTCAGCTGGCGCGCGCTGGCGGTGGCGAGCAAGCCCGCGCCGTACTCGCCGCACCGCGCCGCGCCGCAGCCGGGCGACAACGTGGCGCTGGTGATCGCGGACCGCGCCAGCGGCCGCGCCGCGCTCTACGCCCCCGGGCTCGGTGCCATGGAGGAGGGGCTGTGGCAGGCGATGCAGCGCGCCGCCTGCGTGCTGGTCGATGGCACCTTCTGGAGCGACGAGGAGATGATCGGTCTCGGCCTGTCGAAGAAGCGCGCGCGCGACATCGGGCACCTGCCGCAGAGCGGCCGCGGCGGCATGCTCGAGTGGCTGGAGCGGCTGCCGGCGGGCACGCGCCGCGTGCTGATCCACATCAACAACACCAACCCGATCCTCGACGAGGACTCGGCCGAGCGCGCCGAGCTCACGCGCCGTGGCATCGAGGTCGCCTGGGACGGCATGGAGATCGAGCTGTGAGCGAGGCGCCCTGGACGCGCGCCGAGTTCGAGCAGCAGCTGCGCGACCGCGGCCGCGCCTACCACATCCACCATCCCTTCAACGTGATGCTCAACGGCGGCAAGGCGAGCCGCGAGCAGATCCGCGGCTGGGTCGCGAACCGCTTCTACTACCAGATCAATATCCCCATCAAGGACGCCGCGATCCTCGCCAACTGCGAGGACCGCATGGTGCGGCGCAACTGGGTGCAGCGCATCCTCGACCACGACGGCTACGGCGAGGATGCGGGCGGCATCGACTCATGGCTGCGCCTGGCCGAGGCGGTGGGACTGACGCGCGCGCAGGTGGAGAGCCTCGGCGACGTCGTGCCCGGCGTGCGCTTCGCCGTCGACGCCTACGTGAACTTCGCGCGCCGCGCACCGTGGCCGGAAGCGGTGTGCGCCTCGCTCACCGAGCTGTTCGCGCCCGAGATCCACCAGCAGCGCCTCGCCAGCTGGCCGCAGCACTACCCGTGGATCGAGCCGGCGGGGCTCAAGTACTTCCAGAGCCGGGTGAGCCTGGCGCGCCGCGACGTCGAGTTCGGCCTGGCGCTCACCCTCGATCGCTTCCGCAGCCGTGCCGCGCAGGAGCGCGCGCTCGAGGTGCTGCAGTTCAAGCTCGACGTGCTGTGGCAGATGAATGACGCCATGGCGCAGGCGTACGGGGTGAGCCAGTGAGCGCGCCGTCGGCCACGGCCCGCCCGACGCTCGGCGCCGGCATGCGCCTGCAGTGGGAGCCGGCCCAGGAGGCGCACGTGCTGCTGTACCCGGAGGGCATGGTGAAGCTGAACGGCAGCGCCGGCGCCATCATGAGCCGCTGTGACGGCGTGCGCACGGTGGCGGACATCGTCACCGATCTCGAGCGCACGTATGACCTCACCGGGCTGGCCGCCGACGTGACCGCGTTCGTCGAGCTGGCGCTGCAGAAGCGCTGGCTGGAGCTGCGGGCGTGAGCGCCGCGCCCGCGCCCGCGCCGGTGGCGGTCGGCCCGCCGCTGTGGCTGCTGCTCGAGCTCACCTACCGTTGCCCGCTGCACTGCGTGTTCTGCTACAACCCGACCGAGTTCGCCAGGACCGGCGCGGAGCTGGCCACCGCGGACTGGATCCGCGTGCTGCGCGAGGCGCGTGCTCTGGGCGCGGTGCAGCTCGGACTGTCCGGTGGCGAGCCGCTGGTGCGCGAGGACCTGGAGGAGCTGGTGGCCGAGGCGCACGCGCTCGGTTTCTACATCAACCTCATCACCTCGGGCGTGGGCATGACGGAACCGCGCATCAAGGCGCTGAAACTCGCCGGGCTCGACCACATCCAGCTGTCGTTTCAGGACAGCACGCGGCAGATGAACGATTTCCTCTCCAGCACGCGCACCTTCGAGCTCAAGGAGAAGGTCGCGGCGCTGATCCGCGGGCACGGCTACCCGATGGTGCTGAACGTGGTGCTGCACCGGCTGAATATCGACCACGTCGGCGAGATCCTGGCGATGGCCGAGCGCATGGGCGCACAGTACGTCGAGCTCGCCAACACGCAGTACTATGGCTGGGCGTGGCTGAACCGCGCGCAGCTGCTGCCCAGCCGGGCGCAGCTGGAGCGCGCCGAGGCGGTCACGCGCAGTTTCCGCGAACGCGTCGGCAACCGGATGCAGATCTATTTCGTGGTGCCCGATTACTTCGAGACCCGGCCCAAGGCCTGCATGAACGGACTGGGGAGCGTGTTCCTCGCGCTCGCGCCCGATGGCACCGCCATGCCGTGCCACGCGGCGCGCATGCTGCCGGGGCTCGAGCTGCCCAACGTGCGCGCCCACGGGCTGCGCGAGATCTGGTACCAGTCGGCCGCCTTCAACCGCTTCCGCGGTGAGCACTGGATGAAGGAGCCGTGCCGCAGCTGCCCGGAGCGCGGCAAGGACTTCGGCGGCTGCCGCTGCCAGGCGTACCTGCTCACCGGCGATGCCGACAACGCCGACCCGGTGTGCGAGCTGTCGCCGCACCATCGGCTGGTGACCGAGGCGGTCGCGGGCGCGGAGCGGGCCGCCGCGAAGCCGGCGCTGCTCGAGCAGCCGCTGGTGTTCCGCGACCACCGCACCTCGATCCCGCTCGTCCCCGGGGCCGCGGAGCCGCGCCGCTAGGCGAGCGCCCGGTGGCCATCCGCCGCGTGCTGAAGATGGGCGAGCCGCTGCTGCGCGAGGTGGCGGCGCCGGTGACGGACTTCGGCGCGCCGCTGGCGGCGCTGGTCGCCGACATGGACGACACCATGCGCGATCTGCACGGCGCCGGTCTCGCCGCGCCACAGATCGGCGTCGGCCTGCGCGTGGTCATCTTCGAGCTGCGCGACAACCCGCGCTATCCGCAGCTCGCGCCCATCCCCTACACGGTGCTCGTCAATCCCTTGCTCACCGCCCTCGGGGGCGAGCAGGATGAGGGCTGGGAAGGGTGCCTGTCGGTGCCCGGCATGCGGGGCCTCGTGCCGCGCTTCCGCCGTCTGCGCTACCGCGGCCTGGACGCGGACGGCGCGCCCATCGACCGCACGGTCGAGGGGTTCCACGCGCGCGTGGTGCAGCACGAGGTCGACCACCTGGATGGCATACTCTTCCCGCAGCGCGTGCGTGACCTGCGAGACTTCGGCTTCGAGGACGCACTCGTCGGCCAGATGACGCCCATGCCCGACTGAACCCAGGGGAGACCGCATGAGCCAGCGCGCCACCGGAGCTTTCGACGTCAAGGTCGTGCCGCAGAAACCCGATACCCAGATCGCGCGCGCCGCGAACCTCGGGCGGCTGACGATCGACAAGCGCTTCCACGGCGACCTGGAGGGCATCAGCAAGGGCGAGATGCTGGCCATGCAGAGCGACGTCAAGGGCTCGGCCGGCTACGTGGCACTCGAGCGCGTCACCGGCAAGCTCAAGGGCCGCAGCGGCAGCTTCGTCCTGCAGCACAGCGCCACCATGACGCGCGGCACGCCGGCGAGCAGCATCACCGTGGTGCCGGATTCCGGCACCGGCGAGCTGCGCGGCCTCAGCGGCAAGATGAACATCAGCGTGGGCGCCGACGGCGCCCACGCCTACGAGTTCGATTTCCGCCTGGAGGCGGACGAGTAGCCGTCCGCGGGCGGCTGCGGCGGCGCGCCCGCGGCCGGCGTGGCACCGGCGCGCACGTCGCGCGTCATGCGGATCGCGGCTTCCACGCCCTGATAGTAGCCCGGGATGCAGTCGAGCTCGCGGTAGCCGAGTGCCAGGTAGCAGGCGCGCGCCGCCGCGTTGCCGGCGCGCAGCTCCAGGCCGATGTCGAAGGCGCCCGCGGTGCGCGCGGTCTCCTCGAGCCAGCCGAGCAGGGCGCGGGCCACCCCGCGCCGGCGGTGCACCGGCACGACCGCCAGCAGGTTGAGATGCGCGGCGGTGTCCGCGTAACGCATGACGGCGAAACCGGCCAGTGCGTCCGCGCGGCGCGCGGTCAGCACCACGCTGTCGGCGTCGCGCACGTGCCAGAGGATGCGCGCCGTGCTCCAGCGTGGCCGCAGGCCGTGCTCCACGCACTGCTGCGCCATGGCCGCCAGCCGCGGCGCGTCGCCGCGGCAGGCCGGTTGCAGGTGGAAGTCGAGCATGCCCATCTCAGGCGAGCGTGTGGAACACTTTCTGCACGTCGTCGTCCTGCTCGAGGCGATCGATGAGGGTCAGCACCTCGGTGGCCTCGGCCTCCGGCAGCTGGGTCGGCACGGTGCAGATGTACTCGTGCTCGGCGGACAACGGCGTCAGGCCGCGGGCCTCGAGCGCTTCCTGCAGGTGGCCGAAGTCGGCGAAGGCGCCGCGGATCACCAGCTGCGGCTCGCCCTTCTCGCCGCTGCTCTCGCCCATCTCGTCCAGGCCATGATCGATGAGGTACAGCTCGAGATCGTCCTGGTCGATGCCGGCCGGGTCGAGGCGGAACACGCCCATCTTGCGGAACAGGAAACTGACGCTGCCATTGGTGGCGAGGTTGCCGCCGTTCTTGGTGATGATGTTGCGCACCGCGGCCACGGTGCGGGTCGGGTTGTCGGTCGCCGTCTCCACCAGCAGCGCCACGCCGTGCGGCGCGTAGCCCTCGTAGAGCACTTCCTGGTAGTTGGCGGCGTCGCGCCCGGCGGCACGCTTGATGGCCGCCTCGATCTTGTCCTTGGGCATGTTGACGGCGCGCGCGTTCTGGATGGTTCGGCGCAGCGTGGGATTGGACGCCGGATCGGTGCCGCCGGACTTGACGGCCATGGTGATGTCCTTGGCGATGCGCGCAAACTGCTTCGCCATGCGGTTCCACCGCGCGAACATCGTGTGCTTGCGAACTTCGAATATGCGTCCCATGAACGCATGGTGCACGAAGCGCGGGGCGCGCGCCAAGCGGCCGCACGCCGCCCTGGCGGCATGCCCGCGGCGGCGGCTAGCGGAGGGGATTAGTAGGCGAGTTGGGCGCGCAGCACGCGCATGCGGCGCAGCTGTGCGCCGAGCGCGCGCTCGATGTCGCGCAGCTTTTTCTGCGGGTCGACGTGTTCCCACTGCTCGAGTACGGCGCGCTTCTTTTCCTCGAGCCACTGCTCCTTGAGGCGCGCCCAGTCGGCGACCGCGGCCAGGAAGCTCTCATACTCGTGCGCCAGGCGTGCCCGCAGATGCTCGACCTGCGACGGCACGCCGGGCAGGCGCGCCAGCTGCGCCTCGGCGCGCGTGAACTGCATGGCGAGCAGCGCGCGCCGGATCTGGAACACCGGCGTGCGCTTCAGGCGTCGCGCCAGGCCGACGCGCTCGAGTCCCGCGATCAGCCACTTGGTCGGGTCCCACTGCCACCAGCGCACGCCGTTGCGGTAGTCGTGGGCGAAGATGTGGTGGAAGTTGTGATAGCCCTCGCCGTACGTGACCACCGCGATCAGCGGATTGTCGCGCGCGCTGTTGTCCTCGGTGTAGGGACGGCTGCCCCACATGTGCGCCAGCGAGTTGATGAAGAAGGTGACGTGATGGCTCCACACCAGGCGCAGCACGCCGGCGAGGATCAGCATCCCCCACACGTCGCCGAACACCAGACCGGCCGCCACCGGCAGGCCGACGTTGGCGGCGATGGCGAGCGGCACGTAGTAGCGGTGCTGGAACGCCAGCATGCGGTCCTTCTTCAGGTCCGGGATGTTGGCGAAGTCGTTCCGGCCGCTCGGATAGGCGCGCAGCATCCAGCCGATGTGCGAGAACCAGAAGCCGCGCCGCGCCGAGTAGGGGTCGCGGTCGACGTCGTCGACGTGCAGGTGATGGGTGCGATGGCCGGCACACCACTCGAACGCGCTGTTCTGCAGCGCCATGGTGCCGAACACCAGGTACAGCAGCCGCACGCTCCAGTGCGCCTCGTAAGTGCGGTGCGCCCACAGCCGGTGATAGCCGGCGGTGACGGCCATGCCGTTGGCGCCCAGGAACACCACGAACACGGCCCAGTCCGCGACCGTGAAGCCGTGGTGCACTCCGTACCAGGGAACCAGGATGGCCGCCGCGGCGAGGGTCAGCGTGAACATCAGCACGTTGGCCCAGACCAGCGGGGCGTGCGGTTCGGTGCGGGCGGGGTCGGCCATGAGAGGTCCGG
>JANWKR010000124.1 GCA_025451275.1 Steroidobacteraceae bacterium | reverse complement strand
GTCCTCGAAGGAGTCCAGCAGGTTGGCTACATCGGGTACGCCAAGTCCGGTGGCCTGGTCATAGCCGGGTCGGCCACGGTAGAACCAGTTGTCACCCTTCTTGATATCCCGCAGCGGTGCGTGACGGCCGTTGTAGCCGCCGGTGGCCTGGATGAAATGCAGGGCCGGGTTCAGCGGCCCGGCCGCGTCGACAATGCGCGCGCCTACCGGTCATTGCAATCACCACCGCCGGGGCACCAAAAACGAATGCCCGCGGGCGTCGTTTGATTGCATTCGTTCCCGCGGCGGAGGCAGGAGCGTGAACGTCAGCCTGTTGAGTCCGAGAGCGACGCGTCCTCGCGGCGTCGGTGCCGCGGCCGGCCGCGCCGTTCGCAGGGCACGGCGGACGCAGCCCGGGAGTCACACTCCCTTGGCCGGGACCTGGCCGGTCGGCGTCAGCTTGTCGATCGCCGTCGGCAGCACCTGCGACAGCTTCTGCGCGAGCTCCTGCGGGGTCAGTCCGACCTTCGCGGCAAGCTGGGTCATCATGTCGTTGCCAAAGGCCTGATGCACCTGACCCGGAGTGATCGTCTGGTTGGGACCGGTAGCAATCCAGGAGCGGGCCACGCCGCCGAGCCCCTGCTGTTCGAGTTGCGTAAGGATTCCCTGCACGCCGCCATGCTGTTGAATCAGTGTGTTGACGACCGTGGCCATCTCGGCGCCGACGGCGCCGCCCAGTAATCCATCTAACAAGCCCATGATGCCTCCTTATTCTCCGTGCTCGGTGAGAGGTAACGCGCGGACCCGACGCAGCGATTGTCCTGCAAAAGCGTGCGGCCGGCCAGGGAAGTCGGGCGAGCCGGGCGGTGGCCGCCAGGGCCCTGCAGCCGGGTGCACGCACGCGGATCTTATTATATTATTACGACTACATTATAAAGAGCGCAGGGCGGACACGCGGCATGAGACAGGTAAAAACGCTGGGGCTGCTCGGGACCGGGGTGATCGGCGGCGGCTGGGCGGCCCGCGTGCTGCACTTCGGCATCGACGTGATCGCGGCCGATGTAAAGCCGGAGATGGAGGAGTGGATCCGTGGCGCCGTCGCGAACGCCGAGGGCGCACTGGCGCGGCTGACGTTCGCGCCGCTGCCGCCCAAGGGACGGCTGTCGTTCACTACCGACCTGCATGCCATGGCGCGGCAGGCCGACTTCATTCAGGAAAACATCCCCGAACAGCTGGAGCTGAAGCAGCGGGTGCTCGCCGAGGTCAGCCGTCATGCGCCACCCGACGTTGTGATTGCATCGAGCACCTCGGGCCTCATGCCGAGCGAGCTGCAGCGTGACATGAGCGCCCCCGAGCGCTTCCTGGTAGCCCATCCGTTCAACCCGGTCTACCTGCTGCCGCTGGTGGAACTGGTCGGCGGCCAGCGCACCTCGGCTGCGACCCTGGAGGCGGCGAGCCACTTCTTCCGTTACATCGGCATGCACCCGCTCAGGGTGCGGCGCGAGGTCCCGGGTCACCTCACGGACCGGCTGCAGGAGGCGCTGTGGCGCGAGATCCTGCACATGGTCAACGAGGACGTGGCCACTACCGGCGAACTGGACGATTCGATCGTCTACGGGCCGGGCCTGCGCTGGGCCGCAATGGGGACCAACCTCATCTACCACCTCGCCGGCGGCGAGACCGGCATGCGCCACATGCTGCGGCAGTTCGGGCCGTGCCTGAAGTGGCCGTGGACCAAGCTCGAGGCGCCTGAGCTCACCGAAGGGCTCATCGACAAGATGGTCGCCGGTACGCAGGCGCAGGCGGCCGGCCGCTCGATCCGCGAGCTCGAGCGGCTGCGCGACGACTATCTGGTCGCTATCCAGCAGGTATTGAAGCAGTACAACATCGGCGCCGGTGCCACGCTGCGCGCACTGGAAGAGCGGCTGTACGAGGACGCAGGCGGGCCGGCACGGGCCGCACTCAGTGCCGGGCGGCCCGATGGTGAGCCGCTGCGCGTGCTCGAGACCCGGGTGCGGCCGGAGTGGATCGACTACAACGGCCACATGACCGACTCGCGCTACCTGCAGGTATTTGGCGATGCGACCGATGCCCTGTTCCGCTACGCCGGCATCGACGACGCCTACCGCCGGTCCGGCCGCGCCATGTATACCGTCGAGACCCACGTGATGCACAAGGCCGAGGCCCGCGCGCTCGAGCCCCTCTACGTCACGACGCGGATTCTCGAGACCGATGACAAGCGCGTGCGGCTGCTGCATGCGCTGCACCGCCAGCGCGACGAAGGACTCGTGGCGACGGCCGAGCAGGTGTACCTGCATGTCAGCGCGCCACCCGGCAAGGCTTCGGCCATGGACGCTGCGGTGCGCGCGCGCCTCGCCGCCATCCAGGCGGCCCAGGCAAGTGGCGCCGCCGCGGCTGCGCCGACGCGGGCCTGACCCATGCCCAAGATCGTCGATCACGAGCAGCGGCGCGACGAGATCGCCCTGGTCGCCTGCCGGGTAGTGGCGCAGTACGGCTTCGAGCAGGCGACCGTGGCGCGCATCGCGCGCGAGGCGGGTTATACCACCGGCATGATCGCCCACTACTTCGACACCAAGCAGGACATCATCATCGCAGCCTTGCGGCTGATCCTGCGACGCATCGAGGAGCGCCTGACCCCAAATGCCGAGCATGCCGATCTGCTGACGCTGCTCGGCGAGGCGCTGCCGGTAGACGATACGCGCTTCACCGAATGCGCCTTCTGGATTGCCTTCTGGGGACAGATGCCCAGCGACAGGCGGCTCAAGCGCATCAATGGCTGGCTGCATCGCGAGTATCTGCGCCTCTTCGAGCGCTGTCTGGCACGCGGCTGGAGCGAATGGCGCGACTGGCCGCCGTCGGTGCGCGATCAGGTGCTGCGCTCGGTCATGACCTTCATCAACGGCATTACCGCCAGCACCGTAGCCAGCCGCAGCGACTGGCCAGCCACGCGGCAAACCGAGCAGCTGCGTTTGCAGCTCGAACTGCTGCGCGCCTGGGCGGCGGCCGGCGCCGCCGCGGCCGGCGTCGTGCGTCGGGTGCGCCGCGTGTCCGCCTGAGGAGACATCGATGGATTTTGCGCTGAGCGAGGAACAGCAGCTGATCATCGCGACGACGCGCGCATTCGTGCGCCAGGAGCTGGTGCCGCACGAGCGCGAGGTGGAGGAAAGCGGGGTATTGCGCGAGGAGCTGCGCGAGCAACTCAAGGCCAAGGCACTCGCCGCCGGCCTGTACGCGGCCAACATGCCCACCGAGGTCGGCGGCGGCGGACTGGATAGCGTCAGCTGGGTGCTGTACGAGAAAGAGCTGGGCTACACAGGCTACGCCCTGCAATACGGCTGTGTCGGGCGGCCGTCCAACATCCTGCTGGCGTGCCGGGGTGAGCAGCGCGAGCGCTACCTGCTGCCGGCCGTGCGGGGCGAGCGTGTCGAGTGCCTGGCCATGACCGAGCCGCAGGCCGGTTCCGATCTGCGCAGCATGAAGGCGAGCGCGATACAGCAGGGCGATGACTTCATCATCAACGGCACCAAGCACTTCATCAGCCACGCCGACCATGCCGACTTCGTCATCCTGTTTGCCGCTTCGGGCGAGGAGCACTCGCCGCGCGGCAAGCGCAAGCTCATCACGGCCTTCCTCGTGGACATGGGCACGCCGGGCTTCGAGGTGCGTCCCGGCTACCGCAATGTCTCGCATCGCGGCTATACCAACAGCATCCTGCAGTTCACCGACTGCCGCGTGCCGGCGGCGGCGGTGCTCGGCGAGGTGCATCGCGGCTTCGAGGTCGCCAATACCTGGTTGGGCGCAACCCGCCTGCAGGTCGCGGCCAGCTGCCTGGGGCGTGCCGAACGCGCGCTCGATTGCGCCAAGCAGTGGGCGGTCGAGCGGGTGCAGTTCGGGCAGCAGATCGGCAAGTTCCAGGGCGTCTCGTTCAAGCTCGCCGACATGGCACTGGAGCTGCGGGCCGCAGAACTACTCACGCTGGAGGCGGCCTGGAAGCTGGCTCAGAACACCGCCACCGACACCGACATGGCCATGGCCAAACTCAAGGCCAGCGAGATGCTGGCGATGGTGGCGGACGAGGCCCTGCAGATCCATGGCGGGATGGGGCTCATGAGCGACCTGCCGCTGGAGCGCATCTGGCGCGATGCGCGCATCGAGCGCATCTGGGATGGTACCAGCGAGGTGCAGCGGCACATTATCTCGCGCGCGCTGCTGCGGCCGCTCGGCGGCTGAGACACGCGTCAGCGGGGTGCGCGGCTAGCGGCCTTTCCAGGCGGGCTTGCGCTTTTCGGCGAAGGCGCGGGCCC
This sequence comes from Steroidobacteraceae bacterium, assembly GCA_025451275.1. GTDB lineage: Bacteria > Pseudomonadota > Gammaproteobacteria > Steroidobacterales > Steroidobacteraceae > 13-2-20CM-66-19. The sequence continues at coordinate 37,795 of JANWKR010000124.1, read as the reverse complement.
CTTCCTTGAGATCCTCCGAGCGGATGACTCTCTGTACCGCGGCCAGCACGTCGTGCAGCTCGAAGGCTGGATTCTCCGCGACTACCTCGGTGTGGCGCAGCAGCTGCTTGATGGCGGGAAACAGCAGCGGCGGCCCTTCGGCCAGCTGGCGCGCGATCTCGCGCGCCTTCGTCAGGCCCCCGCCCTTCGGCACGACATGATTGGCCAGTCCCCAGTGCTTCGCCTCGGCCGCATCCATCCAGCGGCCGGTCATCAGGAACTCGACCGCCACGTGGTAGGGGATCCGCCGTCTCAGCTTGATGGTACCGGCATCGGCCAGCACCCCGACGTTGATCTCCGGCAGGGCAAAACGGGCGTGCTCCTCCATCACGATGATGTCCGTCCCAAGCACGATCTCGAACCCGCCGCCGCAGGCGATGCCGTTGACGGCCGCGATCAGCGGCTTGTCGAGGTTGCGCGGGTGGTTGAGGCCACCAAAGACGCCTGCGCCCCAGTCCTCATCCGATTCCTCGCCACCGGCGGCGGCCTTCAGGTCCCAGCCGGGCGAGAAAAAGCGGTCGCCGGCGCCGGTCACTATTGCGACCCGCAGCTGGGGATCGTCGCGAAACGTCGTGAACACCTCGTTGAGGCGCCGGCTGGCCGCCAGGTCGATGGCGTTTGCCTTGGGGCGATCGATCGTCACCTCGAGAATCGTTCCGTCGGTGGTGGTTCTTATGCCATCGGACATGTCACGGCTCCTCCAGGCGGATCAGCGCATCGACCGCCACCGCGCCCAGGCCGCGCGGCCGCACGATGACGGGATTCAGGTCGAGCTCCACGAGGCGCTCGAGGTTGGCGTGAGCGTAGCGCGTGCAGGCCAGCGCCGTCTGCACCAGCGCGGCGACGTCGCCGGCCGGACGTCCGCGGTAGCCATCAAGCAGCAGTGCCATGCGCAGGCGGCCGAGCGCTGCGGCAATTGCCTCCGCGGTGAAGGGCGGTAGCAGCGTGACCGAGTCGCGCAGCATCTCGGTCAGCACGCCCCCGGCTCCGAGTACCAGCAGCTGGCCGAACTGCGGGTCGACGCTCACGCCGACCAGCACTTCCGCCACGCCGTCGCGGATCATCTCTTCCACCAGCACCGTAGCCGAAAGCGAGGCGAGGCGCTGCGCGGCTGCCGCCGCCTCGCCCGCAGTGCGCACGTTGAGCACCACGCCGCCGAGGTCGGACTTGTGCTCCAGCGCCGCGCCCGCGGCCTTGAGGACTACCGGAAAGCCGAGCTCAACGGCGGCGGCGGCGGCTTCGCTGCCCGGCACGAGCCGCGCGCGCGGCAGCGGTACGCCGAAGTCCGCGAGCGCGCGCTTGGCATCGTGCTCGCCCAGCGAACGCGCGCGGCGCGGCGGCTGGCGCGGAATCGCAAGCGCTACCTTTGCGCCTGCCGCCCAGCGCTCGCCGACCGCGCCGGCGAGATCCAGCGCCTCGAGCGACTCGCGCTGCCCCTGCAGCGGCACGATGCCACGCGCCAGGCACAGCTCGCGCGTGTCCGCAGACAGAGACTCGGGCAGGGAGGAGACCACCACGCCGCGAGTGGAAGCGCCCGGCAGGGCGGCGGCGAACTCCTCGATCACCTTGACGTAGGTGGAATCGTCGGCGGCCTGGGGCGGCGGACAATCGATCAGGAATCCCACGGCATCGAAGCCGGCGCGTTGCGCGATGTGGAACATCTGGCGCTGGCGCGGGTAGTCGAACCACACGTGCGTATGGAAGTCGAACGGGTTGGACACGTGCACGCGCTCGGACAGCAGCTCGCGCAGCTGTGCGGCCGCAGGCTCCGGGATGGGCGCGAATTCGAGCCCGAGACCGCGCGCGGCGTCCGCGGTCATGGCCATGTCACCGCCGGAGGCGCCCATGGTCAGCACCCGCCGGCCGCGCAGTGGCCCGCCGGCATGAAAGATCTTGAGCGTCTCGCACAGCGTGCTCAGCGACTCGCAGCGCGCGATGCCGGCCTGGGCGCAGAAGGCGTCGAAGGCAGCGTCGGCGCCTGCGAGGGCCCCGGTATGGGTGCGCACGGTGCGCGTGGCGGCCTCGGTCCGCCCCGCCTTGACCAGCGCGATCGGCTTGCCGGCTTCACGGGCACGGGCCGCGGCCTGCGCGAAGCGCTGCGCGTCGCGCACACCCTCGAGGTACAGGCCGAAGGCGCTGACCCGTTCATCGGCGCACAGTGCCTCGATCAGGTCTTCGGCAGCCAGGCGCGTCTGGTTGCCGACGGTGAGCACGTAGCCGATGGGGAGCGAGCGCCCGTTGAACAGCAGGTTGAGGGCGATGGTGCCGCTCTGGCAGATGAGGGCGACACCGCGTTCGCGACGGCCGCCGACGACCTGGTCGGGCCACAGCGCCACGCCGTCGAAGAAGTTGATGAAGCCGTAGCAGTTCGGCCCGAGGAAGGGCAACTCACCTGCGGCGTCCAGCAGCTGCGCGGTCAGCTCGCCGCCCGCGGCGGTCGCGGTCTCGGAGAAGCCGGCCGCGAAGCACACGAAGCCGCCGGCGCCACGGCGGGCCAGCGCGGCGGCAATGGCGGGTACCTCGCGATTGGGGGCGGCGATGAAGGCTGCATCCGGCGCCGCCGGCAGTTCGTCCACCGAGCGGAAATAGTGCTGCGTGCCGGAGTTTGCGCGACGCGGGTGCACGCGCCACAGCTCTCCCTGGTAGCCGATCACGCCACTGGCTGCGTGCGCCGCGTCGGCCCAGGCGCCGCCGATCAGCGCCACGCTGCGCGGGGCCAGCAGGCGCCGCAGCGCGGCAGGGTTCATGGGGCCGGCCGGCCGCCGCGCAGCTCCATGCGGCGCGAGCCGGGCACGGCGGCCGGTGCGGCGGCGGTGCTCGCCTGCAGCTCGGTGAGCGCGGCGGTGACGGCGGGCGGAAAGGGGGCGCTCACCACGCCCTCGGGCTGCTGGCGCACGTGCAGCAGCATCACTTCGGCGGCCGCTGCGGCCGGGCCCTCGGTGCCGCGGCGCAGTTCAAACGCCGCATGAACACGTTTGTGGTCGGCGGCGAGAATGCGCACGCGCACCACCGCGGTGTCCGAGCGCCTGACCTCGTGCAGATAGTGAATGTGCAGCTCGAGGGTGTAGAGCGTGCAGTGCGTGCGCGTGCGGTAGGCGGCGTCCAGTCCGAGGTGGTCCATAAGCGCATCGGTCGCCTGGCTCACGATCAGCACGTAGTAGGCGTCACGCAGGTGGCCGTTGTAGTCGATCCACTCCGGTGCAACCGCGGTCTGGTAGATCTCTAGGCCGCTCACTTGAGCTTCAGCCGCTCGCGGGTTTCGACCGGGGTGAGGATGCGTGCGCCCATGGCCTCAATGATCGTGCGGGCCTTCTCGACCAGCTGCGCGTTGCTCGCATACACCCCGCGCTTCAGATACAGGTTGTCCTCGAGGCCGACGCGCACGTTGCCACCGAGCAGTATCGACTGCGCCACCCACGGCATCTGCATGCGGCTGATGGCGAACGATGTCCACACGCACTCCGCCGGCAGGTAGTTCACCATGGCGAGCAGGTGGCCGACGTCGGCCGGTACGCCGTAAGGGATGCCGGTGCATAGCTGGATCATGGCAGGGGCGGGCACCAACCCCTCTTTAATCATCTGCTTCACGAACCACAGATTGCCGGTATCGAATATCTCGAGCTCCACCTTCACGCCGAGCTCATGCAGTATGCCGGCGCCCTGGCGGCAGTAATCGGGTGTGGAAATGTAGGCGCGATTGCCGTCGCCGAAGTTGAGGGTTCCGCAGTCGAGGGTGGCGATTTCGGGCCGGTACAGTCCCTCGTCGCACAGCTCGATGACGTGCCGCATGCGCTCCTCTTGGCTGACGAAGTCGCTGCCGGCGGCGGGGGTATCCTTGAGCCCGTCCTTGCCGACGCAGATGTAACCGCCCATGCCGCAGGTCAGGTTGACGAGCACGTCGACCTTGCTCTCGCGTATGCGCTTGACGACCTCACGGTAGTGTTTGGTGGCCATACTGAAGGCGCCGGTCTCGGGGTCGCGCACGTGGATGTGCACGATGGCCGCACCGGCACGGGCCGCCTCGATGGCGGAGTTGGCGATCTGCTCGGGGGTGACCGGGCAGTGCGGGCTCTTGGTGACTTTGGTGTCGTCGCCGGTGATGGCGCAGGTAATAATGACGTCGGAGTTCATGGGTCCCTGCCTTGAGGCGCGCGCCGGTTGGTAATATTATGACTGTAATAATATAACGTGCCGGCGCCGGGCGGCAAGCCGCGCGCGGCGTGCCATACGAGGAGCAGAGCATGCAGACCAAGTTACTGATCGGTGGCCGCCTGGTGCAGGGCGAGGGGAGCGTCGAGTCGGTGCTCGATGCCGCGACTGGTGCGGAGATCGCCCGGGTACCCGGCGCATCCGCCGCCCAGGTGAATGCGGCGGTGGGCGCAGCACACGCGGCCTTCCCCGCCTGGGCGCGCACGGCACCGAAAGACCGTGCCGTCCTGCTGACCCGGGTCGCCGAGGCCCTGGAGGCTCAGGCCGCCGAGTACGCCGCGCTCGAGTCGCGCAACACCGGCAAACCCCAGCCCGCGGCCCTCAACGACGAGCTGCCGGCGATCGCCGACGTGTTCCGCTTTTTCGCGGGCGCCTGCCGCTCCCCCAGCGGCCTCGCGGCTGGCGAGTACCTGCCTGGCCACACCAGCATCATCCGCCGTGATCCGGTGGGCGTCGTGGGGTCGATCGCGCCGTGGAACTACCCGCTGATGATGGCAGCCTGGAAGATTGCCCCGGCGCTCGCGGCCGGCAACACCCTGGTGGTCAAGCCCTCGGAGCAGACGCCCCTCACGGCGCTGCGGCTGGCGGAGCTGCTGGCCGCGGTTTTCCCCCCGGGCGTCGTCAACGTCATCTGCGGCCGCGGTGAGCCGGTGGGGCGGCAGCTGACGACACACCCGCAGGTGCGCATGGTATCGCTGACCGGCTCCATCGCCACCGGCCAGAAGATCCTCGCCGGGGCAGCCGACTCGCTCAAGCGCACGCACCTGGAACTGGGTGGCAAGGCGCCGGTCATCGTATTTGACGATGCAGACGTTGAGGCGCTGGTGTCGGGGGTGCGTACGTTCGGCTACTACAATGCGGGGCAGGACTGCACCGCCGCCTGCCGGCTGTACGTCGGCCAGCGCATCTACGAGCGCGTAGTGGCCGATCTCACCGCCGCAGTGCGCAGCATCAAGGTCGGCAGCCAGCAGGAGCCCGGCGTGGAAATGGGGCCGCTCATCTCGGCAGCCCAGCGTGAACGGGTGGCCGGGATGGTGGAGCGCGCGGCGGCCAGCAAGCACGTCGAGGTGACCACCGGCGGCCGGGCGCGCGCCGGCGGCGGCTTCTTCTACGAACCTACGGTGGTCGCCGGTGCGCGCCAGGACGACGAGATCGTGCAGCGCGAGGTATTCGGGCCGGTCGTGTCGGTCACTCCCTTCAGCGACGTCGCCGAGGCGCTCAGCTGGGCCAACGATTCGGAATACGGCCTGGCGTCCTCGGTGTGGACGCGCGATATAACGCGCGCCATGCAGGTCGCGGCGCAGCTGCAGTACGGCTGCACCTGGATCAACACGCACTTCGCGCTCGTGAGCGAGATGCCGCATGGCGGCCTCAAGCGCTCGGGGTACGGCAAGGATCTGTCGGTGTATGCCTTCGAGGACTACACGGTGGTGCGCCACGTGATGGTGAAGCTATAGACGCCTCGGGCAGCGTGCGCACCGCCGTGGCGGCGGGGCTGGCGCTCGTGGTTGCCGCGCTGCTGTGCGCGTGCGGGCGGGGGGGTGCGGCCGACGAGGAGCGCGAGCTGCATATCTACAACTGGGCCGACTACATCGGCAAGGACACGATCGCGCAATTCGAGGCTCAGACGGGCATTCGCGTCGTCTACGACACCTACGACGCCGACGAGACGCTCGAGGCGAAGATGATGGCCGGGGACTCCGGCTACGATGTCGTCAGCACCTCCACCGACTTCTTCAGCCGCCAGATCAAGGCCGGCATCTATCGCCCGCTCGATCGCGCCCTGCTGCCGAACTGGAAGAACCTCGATCCGCACGCGCTGGCGCGCGAAGCGGGGGCCGACCCCGGCAACCGCTACGCCATGCCGTATCTGCGGCACGTCAACGGCTTTGCCTACAACGTCGACCTGATCCGCGCGCGCATGCCGGATGCACCCGTCGACAGCCTCGACCTGATCTTCAAGCCCGACATCATCAAGCGCTTCGCCGACTGCGGCGTCACCTTCCTCGACTCGGCCGAGGACGTCCTACAGCTGGCGCTCAACTACCTGCACATCGACCCGAACACCACGCGCCCGGAGGACTATAAGCGGGCCGAGCAGCTGATCCTGAGCGTGCGGCCGTACATCCGCGCCTTCGACTCCAGCGAGTACATGAACGGCCTTGGGAACGGCGAGTTCTGCATTTCCATGTCCTGGTCGGGCGACTATGCCACTTCGCAGGCGCGCGCCAAGGCCGCCGGCGTCGATGTCCACCTGGCATTCACGGTGCCGAAAGAGGGTGCCAACGGCTCCTACGACGCGTGGCTCATTCCGGCTGACGCCCCACACCCGATCGCCGCCCATAAGTTCCTCAATTTCATCCTCGAGCCGCGGGTGATTGCCCAGATCACCAACTACATCCACTACGCCAACGACAACCTGGCGGCCCGTCCCTACGTCGATCCGCAGATCCTGAATAACCCGGTCGTCTATCCAACTCCGGAGATCGAGGCGCGGCTCTATCAGGCCGGCGAGGCCAATCCGGCCCTCGAACGGCTGCGCACCCGCACCTGGACGCGCATCAAGACCAACCTGTAGGCAGGACGGCTCTCAGCGGGCGGCCAGCTGCGCTTCGAGTGCGCGCCGTCGGTCGCTGCGCGCCATGAGGTAGCCGGCCGCGGCGATGCACGCGCCTACGGCACAGACGATGATGCTGGCGAGGGCGTTGATGTCGGGGCTCACGCCGAGCTTCACCTTGGAGTAGATGACCATGGGCAGGGTGCTGGCGCCGGGGCCGGCGACGAAGCTTGAAATGACGAGGTCATCGAGCGACAGCGTGAAGCACAGCAGCCAGCTGGAAATAATGGCCGGGGCGATGATCGGCAGCGTGACCTCGAGGAATGCGCGGGCGGGAGTGGCGCCCAGGTCCTGGGCGGCTTCCTCCAGCGAGCGGTCTGCGGACTGCAGGCGCGACTGCACCGTGATGGTGACGTAGGCGGTGCAGAAGGTGATGTGCGACAGCACGATGGTGGTGAAGCCGCGGTGCGGCCAGGAGAACAGCTGCACCATCGAGACAAACAGCAGCAGCTGGGTGATGCCGGTGATGATCTCCGGCATGACCAGCGGCGCATTCACCATGCCGGTGAGCAGCAGCCGCCCGCGGAAGTGCCGGAAGCGCACGAGTGCCACCGCCGCGAGGGTGCCTAGAACCACCGCACCGCTCGATGCGGTCACCGCCACCTCGAGCGACAGCAGCGCCGCCTGCAGCAGTTGGCGGTTGTGTAGCAGCTGCCCGTACCACTGGGTGGAGAACCCGCCCCAGATGTTTACCAGCGGCGAGGCGTTGAAGGAATAGGCGATCAGCACCAGGATCGGCAGATACAGCAGCGCGATGCCGAAGAACAGCACCGTGAGCAGGGGAGCAGGGGAGCTGCGTTCCATGCGCGCTCAGGACTCGAGCTGTCGCACGTTGTAGTACTGGTAGATGGCGATCGGTCCTACCAGCAGCAGCAGGAAGGCGATCGCCACGGCAGAGGCCACCGGCCAGTCGTGATTGCCGAAGAATTCATCCCACAGCACGCGGCCGATCATGAGCTGGTTCGGGCCGCCGAGCAGCGACGGGATCACGAACTCACCGACCGCCGGGATGAACACCAGCATCGAGCCGGCGATCATGCCGGGCACCGACAGGGGCAGGGTGATGTCGAGGAAGGCTCGCCGTGGCGTACTGCCGAGATCCGCGGCGGCCTCCAGCAGCGTCGGGTCGAGCTTCTCGAGCGTGGCAAACAGCGGCAGCACCATGAAAGGCAGGTAGGAGTAGATGATGCCGAGATACACCGCCAGGGTGGTGCGCATGATGCGTAGCGGATGGCTGATCAGGCCGAGCTGCAGCAGCACGGTGTTCAGGAAGCCGTTGTCGCGGATGATGCCCTCGAGGGCGTAGACGCGCAGCAGGAACGAGGTCCAGAACGGCAGCATGATGATCAGCAGCAGCAGTGCCTGCTGCGATTTGGGGCGGCGCGCGATTGCGTAGGCCATCGGGTAACCGAGCGCCAGGCAGATCAGGGTCGAGAAGAAGGCGGTCCGCAGCGAGTACAGATAGGCGACGCCGTACACCTCGTCGGTCAGCAGGTAGCGGTAGTTGCCGAGGCTGAAGGACAGCTGCAGGCCGTGATCGGGCGTGAAGGAAAACACGTCCGTGAACGGCGGTACCCGCGGCGCGGCTTCCGCGAAGCTGATCTTGAAGGCGAAGGCGAATGGAATCAGGAAGAAAATCAGCAGGAACAGCAGGGGCGGCAGGATGATGAGCCAGCGGCCGGGACGCCAGGTCGTTTTCATGATGTAGTTTGCCACCGTGCCCGCGCGCTATTGTGCGCGATAGACTTACGCCCAGTACAGCGAGCGGCAGACCCAGGTGGTCCGCAGACGAGGGGGCGATGAACGACACACGGGGCCAGCAGGCCACAGGCTCCGCCGCGGAAGCGGCCGGTAGCGGCGGTTCGCGCATTCGCCAGCGGCAGCGGCAGCGGCTGATCGATGCCTGCATCTCCGCGCTGCACATCTACGGTCCCTCGCGTACCACGGTGGAGAAGGTCGTATCGCTGGCGGACCTCTCGCCGGGCATCGTGCGGTTCTACTTCGAGTCCAAGGCGGCCATGCTGGTTGCCTCGCTCGAGTACCTGGCGGGAGAGTTCGAGGATCGCGTCATGCTGCCGGTGGCGCGCCTCAAGGACACACCGGTGCAGGCACTGCGGCTGCTGGTCGACCTGTATCTGGACGCCGATATCGCCAGTCCGCGCAAGGTCTCGGTGTGGTACTCGTTCTGGGGCGAGGCCAGCTCGCGCCAGGAATACCTGGACATCTGCGGCAAGAAGGACGACGACTTCGCCGTGCTGGTGCGCGAGCTGGTCGAGCGCATGATCGCCAGCTGCGGCGCGACGCACCTCGATGCGGACGGTGTGGCGCTCGGTCTCATCGGCGTTCTCGAGGTGCTGTGGCAGGGCTTTGCCTTCCAGAGCGAGGCCAACATCAATCGGGTCGCGGCGGTCGAGCGCTCGCTGCGCTACCTGCGCTCGGTGTTCCCCGGCCACTTCGGCGAGGCTGTCACGCCAGCCGCGCTCACCGTGGTGGGCGCCGCCGCCGACGGCGGCCGGCTGCCGGCGCGCGCCTACGCGGACGAGGCGTTGCTGAGCGCCGAACGTGAGCAGCTGCTGCGGCCCGCCTGGCAGGTGCTGGGGCACGAAGCCGAGCTGCGCACCGCCGGGGATTACGTGAGCGGTGAGCTGGCCACCGAGCGGGCGTTGGTGGTGCGCGCCGAGCGCGGCCGGCTGCACGCCTTCCGCAACACCTGCCGGCGCCGGCCGCACGCGCTGGTGACGGCGCGCCGCGGGCACCTGAAGAGCGCGATTCACTGCGCGGCGCACGGACTCACGTATACGTTTGACGGCCACCTGGTGGCCGGCACCACCCCCGGGGACCTCGTGCCGCTCGAGCTGCGGCGCGAGGGCCGCCTGGTGCTGGTACGCGCCGCGGGCGCTGCGGGTGGCGCCGCACTCGATTTTGACCGCGGTCGGCGTGCCGTGTGGGATGCGTTCGTCGCGCTGGCGCCCGGGCCGGTGACCGACCTCGAAGTCGCGGCCGACTGGAAGGTGGTGGTCGAACTGTGGCTCGAGGCGCCGCAGGCGCATCAGCAGTTCGTCGCCCCCAATCAGCTGCTGGAAAGCCGCGCCGAGGGCGCGACCATCCTGCAGGTGCTGCCGACGAGCGCCGGACACAGCCGCCTGCGCTGTTTCGAGTTCGGCGCCACCGCCGGCGGCGCGCGCGACGGCAGCCGCGGCATCGGCGCCGCATGGCTGAAGGAACAGGTCGCGCTGGCCGAGTCCACCCAGGCCGGGCTGATCGCGGCAGACGACCACTCGGCCGAGTCCGGCCCGGTCACCGCAGCGCTCGCGGAGTTCCGCGCGCGGGTGGCCGCGGTACTGCACGCGCTGCAGGATCCGGCCGGCCGCTGACCTAGGCGAAGCGCGCCGGCGCCTCGGGCAGGGACACCTCGGGAATGCGCGCCCGCAGCAGATTGTGGAATTCGAGCATCCACGTCTCGATCTGCGACAGGGGCCCGGGCCGGTAGGCACTGTCGCCGAGGCCGCGCTGCAGGCGCTCACAGAGCATCCGGTCTTCCTTGTTCACCTGCATGTTGATGCGGTTGCCGAGCCAGCGTACCAGGCGCATCTCGCGCCGCTCGTCGCGGCGGCCGAAGGCTGCGCCGCGGATCAGGGCCTTGCCCGGACCACGAGGCAGGACCTGAAAGAAGTCGATCTGCTCGGGCATGATGTCGATGCCGAGGTTCGGCAGGCAGCTGTAGAAGCGCCAGCTGCGACGGTGCGGCTCGGGCAGGTACGGCTCGGTGACCGCGGCCACGTGCTTCTGGTAAACCCGCTCGCTCCAGCGCGAGGAGGGAGCGTCGCGCATCCAGCTGAAACCGCGCGCGATACCGGGGATTCCGCGCTGGTCCTCGTAGTCCGGTGTGAACAGGCGGTTGAGGCCGGGATGGCCGATGGGCACGTGATAGGACTCGAGGTAGTTGTCCATCGCGATCTTCCAGTCCACCTCCCACTCTTCGTGGTAGACCGGCTGGGTGGGAACCAGCTCCTCGAATCGATACGGAGCCAGCTCCTCCAGCATCGGCGCCCACACCTGTGACGGCGGCGGCGGCGCCTCCGCGGCGAGGCATACCCAGACGAAGCCCAGCGTGATCTCGGTGCGCACGGTGTCCAACCCGTGCTCGCGCAGGTTCAGGTCGGGGAAGCTTTCGCGCGCCGGCGTGGCCAGCAGCGAGCCGTCGTAGCGATAGGTCCAGCCGTGGTAGGGGCAGGTGATGCGCCCGGGACAGTGGCCGCTGCCTTCGAGCAGCCGCGTCCCGCGGTGGCGGCACACGTTGCGCAGCGCGCGGATGCCGCCGCCGGCCTCGCGCAGCACGATGACGCTGTCGCGCCCCAGCTCGAAGGTGACGTAGTCGCCCGCGTTCGGGACCTGGCTCACATGGCAGGCGATCTGCCAGCTCGGACGCAGGATCCGCTCGTACTCGAGCCGCGTCATCTCCGGGTGGTTGTAGACCCAGGCCGGCATGGAGCGGGCAGGGGCAGCCGCGTGCGCGACCGGGCGGACGGCGGGGGCGTTCATACGGGGCTCCCGGCTAGGGATATACGATTATATAATTCTACCCGAAAAACTTATATGATCATATAGTTTTCTGGGCGCAGGCACAGGAGCTGCCGCCCTAACACCTTTAAATCCGGATACTTAGCGGGTGCAGCCATGGCGAGAACTCTGACCCGGAACCACGAGCACTTCCGGCGCGCACTCCAGCGCCTGCCCCTAGGGGTGGCCTCGAATTTCCGCTTCTGGGGCGAGGACCGCACCATTTACGTCAAACAGGGGCGTGGCGGGCGCATCACCGACCTCGACGACAATGTCTACGTCGACTACCGCATGGGTTACGGGCCCGCAATCCTCGGCTATGCGGACCCGCGCGTGGACGCGGCGGCCCGCGCCGGCATGGAGGTCGGGGGTGTGTTCGCGCTCTCGACGGAGCGCGAGTATATGGTCGCCGAGCGTATCGCGCAGATGGTGCCGGCCGCAGAGCTGGTGCGCTTCTCCAACTCCGGCACCGAGGCGGTGATGGCGGCGCTGCGCCTGGCGCGCGCGTACACCAAGAAGGACAACTACGTCATCCTCGAGGGCAGCTACCACGGCCTGTTCGATGCGGCCATGTGGTTCACGCCCATGGACAAGTGGAAGCAGGTGGGCGACCCCGAGGTCTACCCGTACAGCGAGGGGGTGCCGCTGTCGACGCGTAACTTCGCCCATTTCGTGCAGGCGAACGACGCCAACCAGCTCGAGGACGTGCTCAGGCGCCACGGTCACACCATTGCCTGCCTGCTGGTCGAGCCCATCATGGGCAACTGCCTCGGCATCGCCGCCGACCCGTCCTACATGCGCGCGGCGCGCGAGCTGTGCGACCGCTACGGCGTGGTGATGATCATCGATGAGGTGAAGACCGGCTTCCGCGTGGCGCGCGGCGGTGCGCAGGAGCTGTACAACGTGCGTGCCGATCTGTGCACCTTCGCCAAGGCCATCGGCAACGGTTACCCCATCTCGGTGCTCGCCGGGCGCGAGGACATCATGCGCAAGCTCGGCAAGGGCGTGGCGCACGGCGGCACCTACACCGCGCACCCGGTGTCGCTGGCGGCGGCCGAAAAGACCCTGGAGATCCTCGCCGAGACGGATGCGCTGGAGAAGATCGCGGCGTACGGCACGCGGCTGCGCCAGGGCAAGAGCGCGATCCTGAAGTCGCGCGGCATCGCGCACAGCTTCGTCGGCCACCCTTCCATGACGGGCCTGTACTTCGCGCACGAGCCGCCGCGCACCTACCGCGACTGGAAGGGCAGCGACTACACCTTCTACGATGCCGCCGCCAAGGTGCTGCACGAGGAAGGCGTCCTGTGCGAGCCGGACTCGCGCGAGCCGTGGTTCGTGTGCGAGGCGCACGATGATTCGTGCCTCGCCGACACGCTGCGCGGTTTCGAGATCGCGATCGACCGCACCCTCGACGCGCTGCCCAAGACGCGCCGCGTCCCCGCCTGAGACGAGCGCGGGGACAGGGAGCCGTGGGCAGCAAGCAGCACGACGCCATCGTGGTGGGCGCCGGCCACAACGGGCTGGTGGCGGCGTGCTACCTGGCGCGCGCCGGCCTCAAGGTGCTGGTGCTGGAGCGCAATGCCTACGTCGGCGGCGCGGCCGTCAGCCGCAGCCTGTATGAGGGCTTCACGTACTCGAATTGCTCGTACGTGTGCAGCCTGCTGCGCACCGAGATCATCCGCGGCCTCGAACTGCCGCGTCACGGGCTGCAGATCATCCCCTACGAGGGCGGCTGCACCATGATGCGCACCGGCGAGCACCTGGCGATCTACGACAACCACGACGCCATGCGCCGCGAGCTGGCACGCCATTCGCGCCACGATGCCGAGGCCTACGATCGCTACGTGCGCGACATGCTGCGGCACTGCCGCTTCATCAAGCCGCTGCTGCTGCGCGAGCCGCCGGACCCGACCTCGTTTAAGCCGCGTGACATCCGCGAGCTGCTGTTCCTCGGGCGTCACTTCGGCAAGCTCGGCGAGGCGCGCATGTACGACACGCTGCGCTTCTTCACGATGAGCTGCGCCGACATGCTGGACGAGTACTTCGAAAGTGAGATCGTCAAGGCACATCTGGCTGGCAGCTCCATCATCGGCACCGCACTCGGGCCGCGCTCGCCGGGTTCGGCGTACGTGCTGCTGCACCACTACATGGGCAGCATCGACGGTGCGGTCGGTGCCTGGGGTTTCGCACGCGGCGGCATGGGCGCGGTCACGCAGGCACTGGCCGCTTCGCTGACGGCCAGTGGCGGCACTATCCGCGCCAGCGCGCCGGTGGCGCAGATCCTCGTGCGCCATGGTCGTGCGACCGGGGTGGTGCTCGACAGCGGCGAGGAGATCAGCGCGCCGGTGGTGGTGTCGAACCTCGACGTGCGCCGCACCTTTCTCGAGACGGTGGCGCCGGAGCACCTGCCGGGCGAATTCCTCGAGCAGGTACGACGCTTCAAGATCCGTGGCTCCTCAGGCAAGCTCAATATCGCGCTCGACGGCCTGCCGCAGTTCCCCGCGATTCCGCAGGGTTCCCCCAGTACCCGCGGCGACATGCACATCACCGACACGCTCGAGATGGTGGAGCGCGCCTACGACGACTGGAAGGAGGGCCGCTGGTCGCGTGCACCGTACGTGGACATGCTGATCCCGACCCAGATCGATCCAACCATGACTCCCGACGGCAAGCACTACATGTCGGTGTTCGTGCAGTACTGCCCCTATCAGCTGGCCGAAGGGGAGTGGACGCCGGCGCGCCGTCAGGCATTCGGCGACACCGTGATCGATGCGATCGCGCGCCACAGCCCGAACTTCAAGGATCTCATCCTGCATGCCGAGATCCGCACGCCGCGCGACATCGAGAACGAGGTGGGCCTGACCGAGGGCAACATTTTCCAGGGCGAGCTGACCTTCGATCAGCTGCTGTTCAACCGCCCGATCCCTGGTTACGCGCAGTACCGCGCACCGCTCAAGGGCATGTACATGTGCGGCTCGAGCACCCACCCCGGCGGCGGGGTCATGGGTGCGCCCGGTGCCAACGCCGCCAACGCCATTCTGCGCGATCTGGGGCGCCTGCAATGAGCCCCGCCCGTGGCAGTACCTACGACTGCATCGTCGTCGGCGGCGGCCACAATGGGCTGGTTTGCGCGACCTACCTGGCGCGCGGCGGCCGGTCGGTGCTGCTGCTGGAGGCCGCCGAGCAGCTGGGCGGTGCGGCGGTGACGCGCGAGTTCGCGCCCGGCTTCTCGGTGTCGGCCTGCGCCCACCTGCTGCACCTGATGCCGGCGGCGTTGCGCCGTGAGCTCGACCTGGCGCGTCACGGCCTGACGCTGGCGGGCGATGACGTGCCGAGCACGGCACTGGACACCGACGGGCGGCATCTGACATTCGGACCACGCGACCCGGGCGGTCTGCGCGCGCGCGCACAGGCCGACGCCGACAGCTATGCCGCCTGGCAGGCGCAGCTGCAGCGTCTGGCCGGTGCGCTGCACCCGGTATTGAGTACGACCCCGCCGCGGCTCGGTAACGCGAGCTGGCGTGATCGCGCCACGCTCCTCGGACTCGGGCTCGGCGTGCGCCGGCTGGGGCGCCGCGACATGCGCGAGCTGCTGCGCATCGGCGCCATGTGCGTACACGATCTGCTGGAAGAGCACTTCGATCTGCCGCTGCTCAAGGGAGCGCTGGCGCTCGATGCCGTGCTCGGCAGCAACCTCGGCCCCCGCTCGCCCGGCACGGTGATGTCGCTTTTGTACCGTGCCGCCGCCACGCGCGGCGCCGAGGTGCTGCAACAGCCGCGCGGCGGGCTCGGCGCGCTATCCGCGGCCCTGGCAGGGGCGGCGCGTGCCGCCGGGGTCGAGATCCGTACCGGCGCGGCGGTGGCACGCATCAGCGTGCGCGAGGATCGCGCCGCGGGCGTCGTGCTGGCCACTGGCGAGGAAATCGCCGCCGGCACGGTGGTCTCCAATGCCGACCCCAAGACCACGTTCCTCAAGCTCCTCGGCAGCGAACACCTCGATGCCGGCTTCGTGCGGCGCGTCGCGCAGCTGCGCGCGCGCGGAGTGGCGGCGAAGGTGCATCTCGCGCTCGAACGGCTGCCGGAGTTCCCCGGCCTGGGCGCGGCGGCGCTACGCGGCCGCCTGCTGGTGGCGCCGTCGTCCGACTACATCGAGCGTGCCTACAACCACTCCAAGTACGGCGAGTTCTCCACGGCACCGATGCTGGAGGTCACCGTGCCGAGCATGGCAGACGCGGGCCTGGCACCGCCGGGTGCGCACGTCATGTCGGTGATTGTGCAGTACGCTCCCCACACGATCACGGGCGGCTGGGACGCGCAGCGCGAGCGCTTTACGGCCGCGGTCATCGACACGCTTGCGGCCTATGCGCCGGGGCTGCGTGCTTCGATACGTGCCAGCGAACTGCTCACGCCGGCAGATATCGAGCAGCAATTCCGCATCAGCGGCGGACACTGGCATCATGCCGAGCTGGCGCTGGACCAGTTTTTCATGGTGCGCCCGGTTGCGGGCGCAGCTCAGTATCATGCACCGGTGCGGGGCGTGTTCCTGTGCGGCGCGGGCTGTCACCCCGGCGGTGGCGTGATGGGGCTTGCCGGCCGCAACGCGGCCCGGCAGGTGCTGCGCGAGGCGGCGTGAGCATGCTTACCGAAAGCGAACCACACTACCGGCAGCCGCTGCGGAAGACGCCGTTTCACGAACGCGCCCGGGCGCTCAGCCAGCTGGACAGCTTCATACCGTGGAGCGGCTACACCACGGTGGATGTCTTCACCAGCGTCGAGCAGGAATATTTCGCGATCCGCAACGCCGCCTCGCTCTACGACCTGACCCCGATGGTCAAGTACCGCGTCGCCGGGCCCGATGCGTTGCGCTTTCTCAACCGCCTCATGACGCGCGACATGCGCAAGCTGACACCTGGCAAGGTCGCTTACACGGTGTGGTGCAACGACGAGGGCCACCTGATCGACGATGGCACGGTGTTCTGCCTGGCGCCGCATGAGTATCGCGTGTGCACCGCCGAGTGGCAGCTCGACTGGTTCCGGGCCTCGGCCATCGGCTTCGACGTCGAGCTTCGTGAGATCACCGAGGAGGTTGCAGCGCTGGCCGTGCAGGGGCCGACCTCCTGCCGGCTGCTGCGCCTGGCAGGAGTTGCCGGTATCGAGCGTCTGAAGCCGTTCGAGCACGGCGGGTTCGAGCTGGCGGCGGACCCGGCCGCGGCGCGGGCTGCGGTGCCGATCATGGTGTCGCGCACCGGTTTCACCGGCGACCTGGGCTACGAGCTGTGGATGCAGCCGCAGGACGCGGAGGCCGTATGGGATGCGCTCATGGAAGTGGGCCGCACCCGCGCCGTGCGTCCGATAGGCTCGCGGGCGCTCAATATTGCCCGGATCGAAGCCGGTTTCATCCTGCCGAAGGCGGACTTCGTGTCGGCCGAGCATACCCTGTACCTCGGCACCGAGCGTTCGCCGCTCGAGCTGGGTCTGGCGTGGCTCGTGGACTTCCACAAGGGCCACTTCACCGGCCGGCGCGCCCTGCTCGAGGAGCAGCGGCGTGGTCCGCGCCGCCTGCTGGTCGGCCTCGATGTCGAGGGCACCAAGCCGGCGCACAATGCGCTCCTGTATACCGAGCGCTCCGGGCGGCGCGAAGCCGGCAGCGTCACTTCCGCGACCTGGTCGCCGACCTGCAAGCGCAACCTGGCGCTGGCACTGGTGGATGCATCGTGCAGCGCCACCGGCTCGGAAGTCTGGGCCGATATCTATCTCAACCGCGAACTGGTGTGGGAGCGTCGGATGGTGCGGGCACGCGTGGTCGAGCGGCCGTTCTTCGCCCCGACAAGGCGCCGCGCCACGCCTCCAGCGGACTACTGAGCGGCGCAGCAACCGGGGGCCCGACGTGATCGCGACGCAAACGAAACCACTCGCCGACCGGCCCTGGCTCGATCCGAGCGCGAGCGCGCAGATCCTCATCGACGGCGTCAGCAAGACGTACGGCGCCGCAACCGCGGTCGATAACGTCAGCCTCAGCATCTACAAGGGAGAAATGTTCGCCCTGGTGGGAGCCTCGGGGTGCGGCAAGACCACGCTGCTGCGGATGCTCGCCGGTTTCGCCCTGCCGAGCAGCGGCCGCATCTGCATCGACGGGGTGGACATGGGGGCCGTGCCGCCGCACGAGCGGCCGGTCAACATGATGTTCCAGTCCTACGCGCTCTTTCCGCACATGACGGTCGAGGCCAATGTCGGCTACGGGCTGCGCCGCCTGTCGCTCAGCGACGGCGAGCGGCGCCAGCGTACCCAGGAGGCGCTCGAGATGGTGCAGCTCGGTGCGCTCGGGGCGCGCAAACCCCACCAGCTGTCCGGCGGCCAGCGCCAGCGGGTGGCGCTGGCCCGCGCGCTGATCCGCCGGCCCAAGGTGCTGCTGCTCGATGAGCCGCTGTCGGCGCTCGACAAGAAACTGCGCGAACAGACGCAATTCGAGCTCATGGATCTGCAGCAGAAGGTGGGCATCACCTTCATCGTCGTGACCCACGACCAGGACGAGGCGATGGCGCTGGCGACGCGCATCGCCGTCATGGACCGCGGCCAGGTCGCGCAGGTCGGTACGCCGGCGGAAATCTACGAATTCCCGCGCACCCGCTTCGTCGCCGACTTCGTCGGCACCACCAATCTCTTCGAGGGCACGGTGAGCGCCTGCGAGCCGGGCCTGATCACCGTGCACTGCGTCGAGACCGGCTGCGAGCTGCTGGTCGATGACGAAGGGCGCTTCAACGTCGGCCAGCGCGTCTGGGTGGCGCTGCGTCCGGAGAAGGTGCGACTCGGCAAGGAGCCCAGCAACGCGGCGCGCACCAATCAGCTGCGCGGCACGGTGTGGGAGTTGGGCTACCTCGGCAATCGCTCGACCTACAGGATCCGCACGTCGAGCGGCAAGCTGGTCACAGTCTTCGCCCAGAACGAGCGCCGTACCTCCCAGGCGGCCATCGACTGGAGCGACGAGGTGTTCGTCAGCTGGAGTGCAGATGCAGCGGTATTGCTGCAGTCATGAAGGGGGAAAGGAGTATGGGAAATTCCGCTCGCGCCGTGCCGGCGCTGCCGTCGATCGTGCTGCTGGCTGTGACGGGCGCCCTGGTCGCACCGGCCGGGGCGCAGACCGCGCCCGCATCCGCCGAGGCCGGCACCGCCGATCAGGCCAGCAGCGGCTTGCAGGAAGTGGTGGTCACCGCCACGCGCCACGAGGAGGCCCTCAGCAAGGTGCCCATCAGCGTCACGGCGCTCACCCAGGACGACATGGACCTCAAGGGCATCAAGGACTTCCAGGACATCGTGCGCTTCACTCCCGGCGTCAGCATCGACACCTCGGGCACCAACGCCATTTCGATCCGCGGCATTTCCTCTTCCGCCGGCGCCGGCACGACCGGCATCTACCTGGACGACACGCCGATCCAGATGCGCTCGGTGGGCTTCAACCCCGACGACACGCTGCCCAAGACGTTCGACCTGGCACGCGTCGAGGTGCTGCGCGGTCCGCAGGGCACGCTGTTCGGCTCCGGCTCCGAGGGTGGCACGGTGCGTTACATCCTCACCGAGCCCAGCACCACGCTCAGCACGACTTACGTGCGTGCGGAAGCCGCCTACACCCAGTACGGGGAGCCGAGCTACGAGCTCGGCGTTGCGCACGGCCAGCCGATCATCGACGGCACGCTCGGCTTCCGTGCCAGCGCCTGGTATCGCTCCGACGGCGGCTGGATCAACCGCGTCGATCCGAACACGGGCGCACAGACCGAGGCCAACGCCAACCATTCCGGCACCGCCATGCTGCGCCTGGCCGGTATCTGGCAGCCGGCCAGCTCCTTCACGGTCACGCCGAGCATCATCTATCAGAGTACCAAGAAGCACGACGAGTCCACTTACTGGCCGGCGTACTCCAACCCCGGCGAGGGGCAGTTCAACAATGCGACTCCGGAGCGCATTCCCGTGGATGACCAGTGGTACCTGCCGGCCCTCAAGCTGCAGTGGAACCTGGGCAAGAGCCAGATCATCTCCAACACCTCCTACTATCACCGCAAGGAACTGACCGGCTATCAGGGCACGGTGTACGACCTGGGCTTCTTCCAGCTGCTTGGCTGGCCGAGCAACCCGCTGTTCGGCGGGCTCGGCTGCCTCGCCGATACGCCACCGGACTGCCCGTGGTATCCGCTGCTCGACGGCAACGGCATTCACCTGCCGGCCGGCTTCACCAGCTTCCAGACGCCAAACACGATAACCAACCGCCAGCAGAGCTACGTGCAGGAGCTGCGCTGGCAGTCGAACGACGACACCTCGCGCTGGCGCTGGACTGTGGGTGCCTTCTGGCAGCTGGCGAAGGAGGGCAGCATCGAGAATCTCAGCGATCCCACCGGCCAGATCGACAACTTCTTCACCTACCTGTACGGCGACACCGCCACCGATCTGTTCGGGCCCTATTACTCATGCCCGACCAATGCCAACTACCCGTACATTCCGGCCTGCAGCATCTACTACAACACCAATACGACCTTTGACCGGCAGATCGCCGCCTACGGCGAAGTGAGTTTCAACTTCACCGACCGGCTGCGCCTCACTCTCGGCGAGCGCGTCGCGCACACCACCTTCGAGATCCGCAACTATGCCGACGGACTCGAGAACTTCGGCCCGATCGTGCTCGATGCCAACGGCGTCGGCATTCCGCTCGCGCAGCGCGTGGCCTCGACCACCTCTAACCCGAACACGCCCAAGGCGAGCCTGTCGTACCAGATGAACCCGAGCAATCTGTTCTACGTGAGCTACGCCAAGGGGTTCCGCGTCGGTGGTGGCAACCCCTCGCTCCCCTCGTACTGCGATGCCGACCTGGCCGCGGCCGGCTTCCCGAACGGCGCGCCTCTCACTTACGACCCCGACTCGACGCAGAACTACGAAATCGGCTCGAAGAACGCGTTCGGCAACAATTTCCGCATCGCCACGAGCGTTTACTACATCAAGTGGAAGGGCATTCAGCAGAGTGTCTACATCGCCGGCAGCTGCGGCCTGCAGTTCATCACCAACGTCGGCAACGCGATCTCCAAGGGCTTCGACCTGCAGGCTGAGGCCAATGTCGGGCCGATGTACTTTGATTTTGCGGCCGGCTACAACAGCGCGCGGTTCGACGGCAACTCACCTATCGTCAACGACGCCGGCCAGCCGCTGGTGGTCAACGGGGATGCGATTTCCGGCCAGGCGTCCATCAACGGCGCGCCCGGCACCAACCCGCCGTGGAACGTCGCGGTCGGCGCCGAGTACCGTTTCAAGCCCTTCCAGCATGATGCCTTCGTGCGCGTCGACTGGGAGTATCAGAGCCGCAACCCGTGGCTGGCCGCGCTGCAGGATCCGGCGACCTCGCAGTTCGTACCCAGCCAGGTGCCAGCCGCTTACACGCTGCCGTCGACCACCTTCACGTCGTTCCGCGCCGGGCTCAACCTCGGTGAGTGGCAGGTGTCAGCCTTCGTCGACAACGTATTCGACACTCATTCGGTGATCAACTACGCACTGGGACAGGCCGACACGTACGCGGTCGGCATCGTTAACCCGCCGACCGTGCAGCACAATCAGTATACGTTCCGGCCGCGGACCGTCGGCGTGACGGCGACCTGGCGGATGGGTCCCGGGCACTGACGCTCCGGCCCGCGCGGCACGCGGCGCGCGTCACGCGCGCTGCAGCTGCGCGCGTACCCAGTCCTGGCACTGCCGCACCGCGTACTCCTCGGGCATCAGGACGCCGGCGTGGTGTGGCAGGGCGTGCAGGCCCTGCTGGTTCACTTCGCAGATGGCGGCGTCCTCGCTCATGACGCCGTCGGTGAACTCGATGGCGCGCGACAGGTCGCCGCCGCCCGCGGCAAGCGTTTCGGGCAGGAACAGGAACTCGATGGCGAGCTCGGTGCGCTCCGGCGCCAGCGGGCGAAGGCGCACGACGCGCACGTAGTCGGCGTGTGCCACGAAGAACATGGAGGGAAGCGAGGTCACATACAAATGGCCGAGGCTGCGATCCCCGGCGGTGAGGTTGGGAAACGGCACACCCACCGGGCGGCCGTCCGTCGACCATGACTCGGCGCCGCGGCGCAGCCCGCCGGCGTACTTGGGATCGTCCTCGGCGGCGTGGTCCTGCCAGCGCGGATCGTCGCGGCGCTCGAGCAGCGCCCGCCCATAGATCGGCACCAGCTGCGACAGGCGCGGGTGTACACCGGGGCAGTGCAGGCACTCGTTGTAGTTCTCCCAGAACACCTTCCAGTTGCACTCGATGGTCTTGCTCAGGCGGTGCCCCAGCACCAGGCGCGGCAGGTCCCAGGCGTCCACGCGGTTCAGCGGCAGGTCGACGCTCGCGGCAAACGGCGCCGGGTCGGGCGTGAGTGCCACGAACACGAAGCCGTTCCAGTCGGTCACCGGCAGCGCGTACAGCGGGAAGTCGCGAACGTCGAAGCCGTCGCCGGCGAGCGCCGAGGACGCCTGCACCAGCTCGCCGCTCACGCTGTAACGCCAGGCGTGATACGGGCAGACGATGCCCGCCGCCGGAAAGCGACCGGCATCGCCGCGGCACAGCGCCGCGCCGCGATGCCGGCAGGTGTTGTGGAAGGCCCGCACCGTCCCGTCATCGCCGCGCACCACGAACACCGACTGCTCGCCGAGGCTGTAGGTGCGGAAGCTGCGCGCCGTGCCGAGCTCGCTCGAGCGACATACGTAGACCCAGTTGCGGTACCAGATCTGGCGCAGCTCGCGCGCGTGGTGGGCCGCGTCGAAGTACCAGCAGGAGGGCAGCGTTTCGACGGGTGTCGTCAGACCGGCATAGCCGGGATCGCGTCGGGCGGGGCGACTGGTGCTCATGTTGTTAGGCTCCATCTCGGGCGGCCGGGCATGTATGCCGCGCGGCCCTGGTTATTGTAGCGGAGCCGTGATGCGCGCCGCGGGCAATCACCGACGAACGATGGTACCGTGGCGGCTACATGTCATCGGGCGATGAAAAGCTCAACACCCGCGCCGCCGGGGTGGTCGGGCTGGCCGTGTTGTGCAGCCGCGTGCTCGGTCTGGCGCGCGAGCAGATCTTCGCCGCCCTGTTCGGCGGTGGACGCATCATGGACGCGTTCACCATCGCGTTCCGCATTCCCAACCTGCTGCGCGACCTGTTCGGCGAGGGCGCGCTGTCGACGGCCTTCGTCACCGTATTCACCCAGACCGCCGCACGCCAGGACGCGGCAGCCGCCTGGCGCCTCGCCAACAAAGCCGCGACCCTGACCACGGTGGTGCTGAGTGGCCTTACAGTGCTCGGCATCGCGACCGCGCCCTGGCTGGTGGCGGCGCTCGCGCCGGGCTTCGACCCGGACAAGGCGGCGCTCACCGTGACCCTGACGCGGGTCATGTACCCATTCATCCTGCTGGTGTCGCTCGCCGCGCTCGTCATGGGCATGCTGAACGCGCGCAACGTGTTTGGCATTCCGGCGATGGCCTCGAGTTTCTTCAATCTCGGTTCGATCGCGGGCGGGGTGGGGCTCGGCTACTGGCTCGATCCACACTTCGGCCCCGACGCGATACTCGGACTGGCCATCGGTACCCTGATTGGTGGCGCACTGCAGCTGCTGGTGCAGCTGCCGGCGCTTCGCCGCCAGGGTCACGTCTTTCGCGCCGACTTTCATTGGCGCGACCCCGGGGTGCGCGCCATCCTGCGCCTGATGGGCCCGTCGGTCATCGCCGCGAGCACCACCCAGATAAACGTGCTGGTGAACTCGGTGTTCGCCTCGCAGCTCGGGGACGGGCCGACCTTCTGGCTGACGGTCGCGTTTCGGCTCATGCAGCTGCCGCTCGGGGTGTTCGGAGTCGCCCTCGGTACGGTGGCGCTGCCGCTGCTCGCACGGATGGCAGCGGCGGGCAACCACGCGGCCTTTCGCAGCGAGTTGGCGCGCGGGATGCGGCTGGCCTTCCTCATGACCATCCCCGCGAGTGTCGGGCTCATGATGCTGGCCGAGCCGATCATCTCGGTGCTGTATCAGCACGGCCGCTTCGGCGCCTACGAGACCGCGGAGTCCGCCGGCGCACTGCGCTTCTACGCCATCGGTCTGTGCGGTTATGCCGCCCTCAAGGTGCTCGTGAACGCGTTCTATGCCATCGACCGGCGCAAGACGCCCATGCTGGTGAGCTTCGTGGCAGTGGCGCTCAATCTGGCGCTCAACTGGTACTTCACCGTGCACAGACACTGGGGCCACCGCGGGTTGGCATTTTCGACCGCGTGCGTCGCGACCAGCAATTTCCTCATTCTGTATCTGCTCATGCGCGCGCACCTCGGTCGGCTGGAGTCGCGCGCCATGGCGGTGCTGCTCGGCAAGGTGGCACTGGCCTCTGCGGTGCTGTGCGTCGTGGCCTGGGCCGGCGCGCACCTCTTGCTTGCGGACTGGGCGGTGCAGCCGTTCGGCCCGAAGGCCGCCAGCCTGCTGCTTGTCATCGCCGCGGGCGCTGCCGCGTTCTTCCTGTGTGCCCATGCGCTCCGGATCGGCGAGGTGCGCGACATCTTCGCCGCGGTCGGCCGGCGCCTGCGTCGCGCCGGCAACAAATAAGCCGCACGGCGGTCCAAGCCAGGGGAGCCCCCGGTGCGGGCCCGCCGGCGGGATTCAGCCAAGATTCAGCCTAAGGACGGGATGATGAAACACATGAAGTCATATCTTGCGATTCTGGCGCCGCTCGCGCTGCTGGGATGCGCCGCTCCGGTGATGGCGCAGACCTACGAGTACCAGCCCGTGCGCTGGTTCATCGATGCCGGTGGCAGCGTGACGCAGAGGGACACGGCCACCTTCTTTGACAACGGCTGGACCATTGGCACGGGACTGAGCTTCACGCCCGACCCGGCCCAGCCCTTCATGCTGCGCGCCGAGATCGACTACAGCCGCTTCGATGCGACCAGCGAGTTCGTCTCCGCCAATCAGGCCCTGAGCTCGATCCCGATCGACAACGGCTCCATGCAGACACTGACCGGCTTTCTGAATGCGGTGCTGCAGGCGCCGGTCTCGCCGTGGATGCGCTTCTACGTCACCGGCGGTGTCGGTCTCGGCTACCGCCGCCTCGAGCTCACGCAGAACGGTTTCTTCTGCAACGCGTTCTTCTGCGGCCGGGACTTCGATCACAACGCGCTGGTGGCGAGCGACGACACCACGCGCTTCGCCTGGAATGCGGGCGTGGGGCTGGACTTCGCCCTGCCGCGCGGCCAGTCGTGGTTTCTCGAGGCCCGCTACGAGCGCATCGAGACGCAGCAGCCGACCGAATTCATCCCGATTCGCTTCGGCTACCGGTTCTAGGCTCGCGCGGCAAAGCCGATGCACGCCGTCAGGATCTCCTCCAGCACGGCGCGCATCGGGGCGGCGAACTGCGCGTCCCAGGCGCACGGCCAGTTGCCGGGCTCGACCTCGCCGAGCGGCTCGCGCAGATAACCGCGGCACGCCAGCTCCATCTGCACGGCGTGCACCCCCTCGTGCGGCCGACCGTAGTGGCGTGTCGTGTAGCCCCCCTTGAAACGCCCGTTGGTCACGCGCGTGAACTGGGTTGCATCGCACAGCGCCTCGATCTTGGCGCTGAGCGCCGGCGCACAGCTGGCGCCCGCGAACGTGCCGAGGTTGAAGTGCGGCAGCAGCCCGGTGAAGAGCCGCGGCACCGCCGAACGGATCGAATGGCAGTCGTAGACGACGAGGGTGCCGTGGAGCTCGCGCAGGCGCGCGATCTCGCCGGCCACCGCCGCGTGGTAGGGCTCGAAGTAGTCGCGGCGTCGCTGCGCGATCTCCGGCTCGGTGGGCGCGCGCCCGGCGCGGTATAGCGGCTCGCCGTCGAAGGTGGTGGTCGGGCACAGCTCGGTGGTGGCCTGCCCGGGATAGAGCGAGGCGCCGCTCGGATTGCGGTTCGGATCGATGACGGTGCGCGACAGATCGGTGTGCACGATGCTCGCGCCGAGTTGCGGCGCGAAGTCGTACAGGCGCTCGATCCACCAGTCGGTGTCCTTGCGCGACAGCCAGGGAGTATTCAGGCCGGACTCGATCGCCGGGGGGATGCTCGTGCCCGTATGCGGCATGCACAGCAGCAGCGGCGCGGTGCCGCGCTGCACGTTCAGCCAGGCGGACGTAGAGTTCATCGGGGACGCATTTTCCTTGGGCTGCACCGTGGCGGCCAATCATCAATAATGTACGCCATGACGGCCCTGTGGTTTGAATCGGCGCTGCTGCCCCAGGGATGGGCCCGGCAGGTGCGCGTATCGGGCAACGGCGGGCTGATCGCGCAGGTCACCGCCGGCGTCGAGCCGCAGCCGGGAGATGAGCGCCATGCGGTCGGCCTGCCGGGCCTGCCGAACGTGCACAGCCACGCCTTTCAGCGCGGGCTGGCCGGCCTCACCGAGCGGCGCGGGGCGGGCGCAGACAGCTTCTGGAGCTGGCGCGAGCTCATGTACCGCTTCGTGGAGCGCATCACCCCGGAGCAATTCGAGGCGCTCGCCATGCTCGCCCAGGCCGAGATGCTCGAGGCGGGCTTCACGCACGTCGGCGAGTTCCACTACCTGCACCACGATCGCGACGGCACCCCGTACGGCGACGCGGCGGAGCTGGCGGCGCGCCTGGTCGCCGCCGCCAGCCACACCGGCATCGGGCTCACCCTGCTGCCCACCTTCTACGCCCACGGCGGCTTCGGCGGCACGGCGCCAGGCCCGCGCCAGCGCCGCTTCATCACCACTCCCGAGTCCTTCGCGCGCATCGTGACCGCATGCCGGGCTGCCATACGCGGGCTGCCGGGGTCAGCGGTGGGCGTGGCGCCGCACAGTCTGCGCGCGGTCACCCCCGCGGAGCTCAACGCCATCGTACAGCTGGCGGAGGATGGCCCGGTTCATATCCACATCGCCGAACAGACCCGCGAGGTGGAGGAGTGCGTGGCGTGGTGCGGCCGCCGCCCGGTCGAGTGGCTGCTGGAGAACCAGGCGGTCGATGCGCGCTGGTGCCTGGTGCATGCCACGCATGCGAGCGATACCGAACTCGCCCAGATCTGCGCTCGCGATGCCGTCGTCGGGCTGTGCCCGGTCACCGAGGCAAGCCTCGGTGACGGCATCTTTCCGGCCGCCCGGTTTCTCGCTCAGCGCGGCCGCATCGGCATCGGCAGTGACTCCAATGTGCTGATCGATGCCGCCGAGGAGCTGCGCACGCTCGAGTATTCACAGCGCCTGACGCTGCGCGCACGCAACGTGCTTGCGCACGCCGCGGGTTTTTCGACCGGTCGCAGCCTGTACGATGCCGCGCTGGCCGGCGGCCACCGGGTGCTGCAGCCTAAGGATGCCGCCGCGGGCCTTGTGCCGGGCGCTTCCATCGATATGGTCGCACTCGCAGCCCGGCATCCGGCGCTGCTCGAGCGCAGCGGCGATGAGCTCATCGACAGCTGGATCTTTGCGGCCGGGCGGAGCGCCGTCGACTGTGTGTGGCGAGGCGGAGTGAAGGTGGTCGAGGGCGGACGGCACCGCCATCGCGACGCCATCGTGGCGCGCTACGGCCGGGCGCTGCAGCAGCTGCTCGCCTGAGCGCGCTGGAGAAGGGGGCATGAAGAACAAACTGCTGGGCACGCTGCTGGCCGTGGTGGGGGCCTTTGCCGCGGGGGGCATCGCGCTCAACCGGCACGAGCCGATCAACGCCCTCTGGATCGTGACCGCGGCCATCTGCGTGTATCTGCTGGGCTACCGCTTCTATGCGGCCTGGATTGCGGCGCGCGTGCTGGCGATCGATCCCTCGCGTGCCACACCGGCGGAGCGCCTCAATAACGGCCGCGACTTCATTCCGACCCACCGCGTGATCGTCTTCGGCCATCATTTCGCCGCCATCGCCGGCCCGGGACCGCTGGTGGGGCCGACGCTTGCTGCGCAGTTCGGCTACCTGCCCGGGCTCCTGTGGATCCTGGTGGGCGCCGTGCTCGGCGGCTGCGTGCAGGACATGGTGATTCTGCTGCTGTCGACGCGGCGCGATGGCCGCAGCCTCGGGCAGATGGCGCGCGACGAGCTCGGCCCCTTCGGCGGCTTTGCCGCGCTGCTGGGCACGCTCATCATCATGATCATCCTGAGCGCGGTGCTGGGGCTCGTGATCGTCAACGTCATGAAGCACAGCCCGTGGGCCACCGCCACGATCCTCGGCACGGTGCCGGCGGCCCTGATCGTCGGGTTGTACCTGCGCGCGTGGCGGCCGGGGCGGGTGCTCGAGGCCACCCTGCTGGGCGTCGCGCTGGTGCTCCTGGCACTGGTCGCCGGCGGCTGGGTGGATCACCAGCCGGGAATCCGCACGGCGTTCGACTACACGGCGGTGCCGCTCGCCGTATTCGTCATCGGCTACGGGTTCTGCGCCGCTATCCTGCCGGTGTGGCTGCTGCTGGCGCCGCGTGACTACCTGTCGACGTTTCTCAAGCTCGGCACGATCATGCTGCTCGCCGTGGCCATCCTGCTCACGCATCCGCAGATCCGCATGCCGGCACTCACGCAGTTCGTCGACGGCAGCGGCCCGCTGTTTGGCGGCAGGGTATTCCCGTTCGTGTTCATCACCATCGCCTGCGGCGCGGTCTCCGGCTTTCACGCCCTGATCGCGAGTGGCACCAGCCCCAAGCTCATCAGCAGCGAGTCCGACGTGCGCCTGGTGGGCTACGGCAGCATGGCGCTGGAGTCGTTCGTGGCGGTAATGGCGCTCATCGCCGCGACGCTGCTGGATCCGGGCGTGTTCTTCGCCATCAACTCCGGCGCCGGGGTGGTGGGCGCGACCCCCGCGGCGGCCGTGCACACCATCAGCGGCTGGGGCTTCCCGGTCACCGTGGAGCAGATGCGTGCGCTGGCCGCGGCCATGGGCGAGCAGACGTTGTTTGCCCGCACCGGGGGCGCACCCTCTCTGGCGGTCGGCATGGCGAGCATCCTCGGCAGCAGCTTCGGCCGCGGGCTCATGGCGCTGTGGTACCACTTCGCGGTGATGTTCGAGGCCGTGTTCATCATGGCGGTGCTCGATGCCGGCACGCGCGTCGGCCGCTTCATGCTGCAGGATCTGCTCGGACACCTCTGGCGCCCGCTCGGGCGCACCTCCTGGTACCCGTCGGTGCTGCTGGCGAGCGCTCTGATGGTGGGAGCGTGGGGCTACTTCCTCTATATCGGCGTCATCGATCCTAACGGCGGCATCAACATCCTCTGGCCCCTGTTCGGGATCTCCAACCAGATGCTGGCAGGCATCGCCTTGTCGGTGGCGACGGGCATCCTCGTCAAGGCCGGCCGCAAGCGCTACGCCCTGGTCACCGCCCTGCCGCTGGCCTGGATCGCGCTCGTCACGACCACGGCGGCGTGGCAGAAGGTCATGAGCCCGGATCCGCGCCTCGGCCTGTTCGCGGCTGCCGATGAGCTCGCGGGCAAGTTCGCGGCGGGACTGTTGCCGCCGGAGCGGGCGCTGGTCGCGCCGCAGCTCATCTTCAACCAGCGCCTGGATGGCTGGGTGACGTTCGTTCTCACCGCGCTGCTGTGGTTCGTGATCCTCGACATGCTGCGCGTGTGCGTGCGGCGTGTGCGCGGCCTGCCGCTGCGCGCGGGCTCAGAGGCGCCGTACCAGGCGAGCCGCCTGCAGGGTGCGATGGCCGGGAGTGGCGCATGAGCGGCGCGGCGCAGCGCCTGCGCGCTCTCTGGAGCTGGCTGCGCGCGCTCAGCGGCGATGATGCCTACGAGCGTTACCGGGCGCGGCACGGGCGTCGGCATCCGGACGTGCCGCCGCTCACGCCCGGCGATTTCTACCTGCAACAGCAGCAGCGCAAGTGGAGCGGCGTCAGCCGCTGCTGCTGACGGTGGCGCCGGCCGGAGAGGGCCGGAAAATGTTAGTATTACGGGCTTGGTCCAGGCGGCACGGGGCCGGCGGCGGCGCGCGCTCGGGCGCGGAAGGTAAGGGATATGGCACTGAAGATCATGATTCTCGGCGCGAACGGCTTCATCGGCAGCGGGCTCACCAGCGCGATCCTGCGTGACCGCGACTGGGAGGTGTACGGCATCGACCTTGCCGACAACAAGCTGGGCGAGCTGCCGAAGAACCAGCGTTTCCACTTCGTCGAGGGCGACATCACCATCAACAAGGAGTGGGTGGAGTACCACGTCAAGAAATGCGACGTGGTTGTGCCACTGGTGGCGATCGCCAATCCGGCGCAATACGTCACGCATCCGCTGCGCGTGTTCGAACTCGACTTCGAAGCCAACATTGACATCGTGCGTCACTGCGTCAAGTACGGCAAGCGCCTGATCTTCCCGTCCACGTCCGAGATCTACGGCATGTCCCCGGATCCGGTACTCGATGAGGAGACCAGCCCGTTGGTCTACGGACCGATCAACAAGCAGCGCTGGATCTACGCCGCCTCCAAGCAGCTGCTGGATCGCGTCATCTACGCCTACGGGGTGCGCGACAATCTCGACTACACCCTGTTCCGGCCCTTCAATTTCATCGGCCCCAATCTCGACAACGTCGAGGAGCCGAAGGAGGGCAGCTCGCGCGTGTTCACGCAGTTCCTCTCCAACGTGCTGTACAAGCGCCCGATCAAACTGGTCGACGGCGGCAGCCAGAAGCGCTCCTTCACCTACATCGACGACGCCATCGAGTGTCTGCTGACGATCCTCGAGAACAACGGCGGCCGGGCCAGCCGTCGCATCTTCAACATCGGTAATCCCGCCAACTGCATCTCCATCCGTGACCTCGCCGAGCGCACCATTCGCATCGCCCAGGAGTTTCCGGTGCTGCGCGATGCGGCGCGCGCTACCGAGATCGTGGACATCTCGGCGGGCGAGTATTACGGCAAGTACTACCAGGACATCCAGGTGCGCGTGCCGAACATCGAGGCGGCCAAGCGCGATCTGGGCTGGCGGCCGAGCACCGACATGGACACCGCGATCCGCCGCACCATCGACTTCTACGTGAAGCAGGAAGGCTTCGGGACGCGCGCGGCGGCAATATTGGCGGGGATCTAGCGCCCGGCCCGCACGCGGTCGGCTGGGCGCACGGCGACATGCAACAGGAGCAGCGCTCGGGGGCGCCGGGCTGGTTGGCGTGGCTGCTGCTGGCACTGGTCTGGTTCGCAACCGCGCCGTGGCGTCCGCTGTTCGACCCTGACGAGGGGCGCTACGCGGAGATTCCGCGCGAAATGACCGTCAGCGGTGACTGGGTAACGCCGCGTTTCAACGACCTCAAGTACTTCGAGAAGCCGCCGCTGCAGTACTGGGCAACCGCCGCCGCCTACGAGGCGTTCGGCGTGCACGAGTGGAGTTCGCGGTTGTGGTCGACCGGGCTTGCCTTCGCCTGCCTGCCGCTGGTGTTTGCCTGGGTGGCGTGGCTGTTCGACGTGCGCCGCGCGCTCACCGCACTGCTGGCACTTGGCGTGAGTCCGTACTTCGCGCTCATCGGCCACATCAATCTGCTCGATGCCGCCTTCACCTTCTGGCTTACGGCCGCGGTGTTCGCCTTCACGCTGGCCCAGTGCGCGCCGCGGGCGGCACCGGCCGAGCGGCGCTGGATGCTCATCGCGTGGGCGGCGGCCGCGCTTGCGGTGCTGTCCAAGGGCATCGTGGTCGGGGTGCTGGCCGGGGGAGCGCTGGTGCTGTACACCCTCATCGAGCGCGACACGGTTACCTGGCGGCGCCTGCACGTGGTGCCGGGGCTGGCGCTGTTCCTGCTGATCGCCGCGCCCTGGTTCGTGCTGGTGACGCTGCGTAACCCGAGCTTTCCGGGTTTCTTCTTCGTCCACGAGCATTTCGCGCGCGTCCTCACCACCGTTCACCAGCGCGTGGAGCCGTGGTGGTACTTCCTGCCGCTGCTGCTCGGCGGGGCGCTGCCCTGGCTGCTGCCGGGCGCGCGCGCCTGCCGCGCGGCCTGGGCCGAGGCGGCCGTGGCGCCGGCGGCGTTCCGGGTGCGGCGTTTCCTGCTGGTCTACTGCGCGCTGACGCTCGTGTTCTTCTCGGCCTCCGGCTCCAAGCTCGCGCCTTACATCATGCCGATGATGCCGGTGCTGGCGGCACTGGTGGGCGCCGCCGGGCCGGACCTGGCGCGCCTGGCGCGCGGGGCGGCGCGCGCGGGCGGCGCGCTGATGCTGGTGGCGGCCGTCGGGCTCCTTATCTATAGCGCGCGCCGCAACAGCTTCGTGCCGCAGGCCGCGTATTACTGGGCCGGCGCCGCCGCGCTCGCCGCACTGGCCGGAGCGGCCACCGCACGCCTCGCGGCGCGGCGCGAGCTGGCGCTGGTGGTGGCGAGCACCGCCATCGCCGCGCTCGCCTGGCAGTGCCTGCTGTATGAATATGCCGTGATTCCACCGGCCCGCTCGGCGCGCGACCTGGTGGCCGCGGTGCGCCCCTACATCGGGCCGGGCACGGCGCTGTACAGCGTCGGGCAGTACCGCGAGACGGTCTCGCCCTATCTGGCCCGCACCCTGCAGCTGGCCGGCTACGAAGGCGAGCTGCAGTTTGGCCTGAGCGAGGAGCCGGCGCGGCGCCTGAGCACGCCGCAGTTCGCCGCGCGCTGGAGCGCCGGGGGCGATGCCGTGGCATTCTTCGACCCTGGCGTGTGGGACCGGCTGCGGCGCCAGGGCCTTCCCGGACGCGTGCTGGCCGCGGACAACAACACCGTTGCTGTGAGTCGCCTGTGAAACTGACCGATTTCGGCATCCTGTTCTGCGGCGTGCTGCTGAACGCCCTGGCCCAGCTGGGCCTGAAGGCCGCGACACGGGTCACCGGACCGCTGGCGGCCGACGCGGCGCTGTGGCGCCGCGGGCTCGAGCTGCTGGTCGTGCCCTCGCTGTGGTACGCGCTGTGCGCCTACGGCCTGTCGGTGATCGTCTGGCTGGTCGGTCTGTCGCGTGTGCCGGTGAGCCAGGCGTACCCATTGCTCTCGCTCGGCTATGTGATCAACATCGGCCTTGCCTGGTGGCTGCTCGGCGAGGTGCCGAACGTGCAGCGCGTCGCCGGCATCGGCGTCATTGTGCTGGGGGTGGTGGTGGTGGCCCGTTCATGAACGATTCAAACCGGCAAGCCGCGCGCTTCCTGCCGTTCACGCGTCCGACGATCGACGAGGAAACCATTGCCGCCGTCGGCGAGGTACTGCGCTCGGGGTGGCTGGCGAGCGGGCCCAAGGTGGCGCAACTCGAGGCCGAGCTGTCCGCCTATTGCGGCGGCCGGCCGGTGCGCAGCCAGACCTCGGCCACCGCCGGCATGGAGATGGCACTGCTCGCCTGCGGCATCGGCCCGGGCGATGAGGTCATCACCCCGGCGATGAGCTTCGTGGCCACCGCCAACGTCATCATGCGGGTCGGGGCGCGGCCAGTGTTCGTCGATGTCGGCCTCGACTCGCGCAACATCGACCTGGAGCAGACCGAGGCGGCGATCACCTCGCGCACCCGCGCCATCATGCCGGTGCATTTTGCCGGCCTGCCGGTGGACATGGAGCGCCTGTACGCCATTGCCCAGAAGCACAAGCTGCGCGTCATCGAGGACGCCGCGCACGCCATCGGC
Organism: Steroidobacteraceae bacterium; assembly: GCA_025451275.1. Taxonomy (GTDB): domain Bacteria; phylum Pseudomonadota; class Gammaproteobacteria; order Steroidobacterales; family Steroidobacteraceae; genus 13-2-20CM-66-19. The sequence continues at coordinate 4,844 of JANWKR010000124.1, read as the reverse complement.
TCGATGTGGCGCGGCCGGCGTATCGGCAGTTTCGGCGACCTGGTGTGCTTCAGCTTCCACCCGAACAAGAACATCACCACCATCGAGGGCGGGGCCATATCCGGCGGCTCACCCGAGGAGGTCAAGGCCATCGAGCTGCACCGCTGGCACGGGCAGCTGAAGTCCGGCGTTGACGGCTTCGATACCCTGCTCGCCGGCGGCAAGTGCAACCTGTCCGATGTGGCCGCCGCGGTCGGGCTCGGGCAGTTGCGGCATCTCGAGGAGTTCAACGTCAAGCGTCGCCAGCTGGTGGCGCGCTACTTCGAGCTGTGGGGCGGCGAGGCACCGCTGCGCCTGCCCGAGCGCGGCGATGCGGGTCACAGCTGGCACGTGTTCACGCCGCTCCTGCCGCTGCCGGAACTGAAGCTGACGCGCGCCGAGTTCATCTCCGGCATGCGCGAGCGCGGCATCGGCGTCGGCGTGCACTACCCGGCCATACATCTGTTCACCGCCTACCGCGCGCTCGGTTATCGCGAAGGCCAGTTTCCGCACGCCGAGCGCATCGGCCGCGAGACCGTGACGCTGCCGCTGTTCCCGGCGATGGAGCTCGGCGACGTCGAGCGGGTCGTGGCGGCCGCCACCGACATCCTGCGCGGAGCGCGCAAGTGAACCCGGAAGTCTCGGTCGTCATTCCGGTGTACAACGAGGAGGAGGGCCTGCCGCAGCTGTTCGAGCGGCTGTATCCGGCGCTGGATGCGCTCGGCCGCAGCTACGAGGTGGTGTTCGTCGACGACGGCAGCTCCGACCGCTCGGTAGCTGAGCTGCGCGAGCAGTTCCAGCGCCGCCCGGATGTCACCCGCGTGGTGGTCCTGGCACGCAATGCCGGGCAGCACCTGGCGATCCTCGCAGCCTTCGCACAGACGCGGGGCACGTACGTGATCACGCTCGATGCCGACCTGCAGAACCCGCCCGAGGAGATCGCGCGGCTGGTGGCCGCCATGGATGCGGGCGCCGACTACGTCGGCACCATCCGCGTCAGCCGCCAGGACCTGATGTGGCGCCGGGCAGCCTCGCGGCTCATGAACCGGATCCGCGAGGGCACCACCTCGATCCGCATCACCGACCAGGGCTGCATGCTGCGCGGTTACCACCGCAGCGTCGTCGATGCGGTCAATCACTGCACCGAGGTGAGCACTTACGTGCCGGCACTGGCCTACACCTTCGCGCGTCACCCGGTGGAGATCGAAGTCAGCCACGCCGAGCGCACGGTGGGCGAGTCCAAGTACTCGCTCTACCGGCTCGTCCGCCTGAACTTCGACCTGATGACCGGCTTCTCGGTGGCGCCGCTGCAGTTCTTCTCCATGACCGGCGGACTGATCGCGCTGGTCGCGCTGGTGCTCGTGGTGGTGCTGCTGATCCGCCGCTTCACCCTCGGGTCCGAGGCGGAAGGCGTGTTCACACTCTTTGCCATTGCGTTCTTCCTGATCGGGGTGACGCTGCTGGGGCTGGGAGTGGTGGGCGAGTACGTCGGCCGCATCTACGAGCAGGTGCGCCAGCGGCCGCGCTACACGGTCGCCGCGGTGCTCGAGAATGAGGGCGACACGGTGACGCTGCCCGGACCCACGGCCGCAGCGGTCACGCCGCTGCTCAGCGCGGAGCGGGCCCGGGGGGCCGGGGAGTGAGCGCGGCAAGGGCCGTCGTCTTCGCCTATCACGATGTCGGAGTCCGCTGCCTCAAGGCGCTGCTCTCGGCCGGCGTCGAGGTGCCCCTGGTGGTCACGGTGCGCGATGATCCCAACGAGCAGCAGTGGTACGCGAGCGTCATCGCGACCGCCGCGGACTACGGCCTGAACGCCATCGCACCCCCCGATGCCCGGTCGCCCGAGCTGGCGCGCACCGTGAGCGAGCTGCAGCCCGATTTCCTGTTCTCTTTCTATTACCGCTCACTGCTCGGTGCGCCACTGCTGCGCGCCGCGCGCCGCGGCGCGCTCAACATGCACGGCTCGCTGCTGCCGCGCTATCGCGGCCGCGCGCCCGTCAACTGGGCCATCCTGCGGGGCGAGCGCGAGACCGGCGCGACGCTGCACTACATGGTCGAGCGGGCCGATGCCGGCGACATCGTCGACAGCCAGGCGGTGCCGATACTCGCCGACGATGAGGCGCGCGAGGTGTTCGCCAAGGTGACGGTGGCGGCCGAGACAATCCTGGTTCGCTCGCTGCCCGCGCTGATCGCCGGCACCGCGCCGCGCCGGCCGCAGCCGATCCTGCCGGGCGAATATTTCGGTCGGCGCACGCCCGCGGACGGCCGTATCGAGTGGCAGCGCCCGGCGCGTGAGCTCCACGACCTGGTGCGCGCAGTGGCGCCGCCGTTCCCGGGCGCATTCGCCCAGGTGGCGGGGGAGCGCTGGGACATCGAGCGCACGCGTCTCAGCACGCGCACGCCGCCGACGGCGGGACTGTGGCTGTTCGGCACGGACGGCGAGGTGTGCGCGGCCTGCGGCGATGGCGGCGTGCTGCGGCTGCTGGGTGCGCGCAACGCGAGCGGGGCGCTGGACCTCGAGCGCCTGGCGACGGCGCTCGCGGCGCGACCCCTGCCGCTGGGCTGAGCCGGCCATGGCGCTGGTGGCCCTCAAGATCGACGTCGACACCTACCGCGGCACGCGCGAGGGTGCGCTGCGGCTTGCGGACCTGCTCGAGCGGCTCGGGGTGCGCGCGACCTTTCTCTTCAGCCTGGGTCCTGATCACACCGGGCGGGCGATCAAGCGCGTGTTCCGGCGCGGCTTCCTCGGCAAGGTGCAGCGCACTTCGGTGCTGGAGCACTATGGGCTGAAGACCCTCCTCTACGGTGTGCTGCTGCCGGGGCCGCACATCGGCCGCACCTGCCGCGGCCAGATGCAGGACATCGCGCGCCGCGGCTTCGAGGTCGGCGTGCACACATTCGATCACGTGCGCTGGCAGGACGGCGTCAGCCGCGCCGGCGAGCCGTGGACGCGGCGCGAGCTGACGCGCGCCTACGACGAGTTCGCGGACATCTTCGGCCGCAAACCGCAGGTGCACGGGGCGGCCGGCTGGCAGATGAACGCCTACGTGCCGGCCCTGCAGCAGCAGCTCGGCTTCCGCTACGCTTCCGATACCCGCGGCACAGGGCCGTTTCTGCCGCTGTCGGCTGAGGGCGGGGGCGTGGTACCGCAGCTGCCCACCACGCTCCCGACCTTCGATGAGCTGATCGGGCGCGACGACCTCAGCGGGGCGGATCCGGTGCAGCACCTGCTGTCGCTCAGCGACGCTGCGCCGGCGCGCGACCAGGTGTTCACGCTGCACGCCGAGCTCGAGGGCGGCGCCTATCTGGCGCACTTCGAGCGCCTGCTGCGTGGCTGGCAGCAGCGCGGCATGAACCTCGCCGACCTCGCCACGTATGCCGGGCAGCTGCACCTCAAGAGCCTGCCCCGGTGCGCGATCGTGGCCGGTACCGTGGCCGGACGCTCCGGCACGCTGGCGCTGCAGGGGCCGTGAGCCCGCGTGCGGCGCGGTTGACGTGCAGGCGCGGCGAATTCAACATCGCTGCCGCATGAATACCCAGTTGATGTCGGCGGTGGAGATCCGCGAGCCGGGACCGCCGCAGGCCTTGCGGCTCACCCAGCGCCCCATGCCCGTTCCCGCCGCGGGCGAGGTACTGATCAAGGTGGCCGCCGCCGGCGTCAACCGCCCGGACGTGCTGCAGCGGCGCGGCCTGTATGCGCCGCCGCCCGGGATCACCGACATCCCGGGACTGGAAGTGGCCGGCGAAGTGGTGGCTGTCGGACCGGGGGTGCGCGAGCCGGCGCTCGGTGCACGCGTGTGCGCGCTGGTCGCCGGCGGTGGCTATGCGCAATACGTGGCAGCGCCCGCGGTGCAGTGCCTGCCGGTGCCGGCGCCGCTCAGCCTCGAGGAGGCGGCCGCGCTGCCGGAGACTTTCTTCACAGTCTGGCTCAACGTGTTCCAGCGCGCGCGCCTGCAGCCGGGCGAGACGCTGCTCGTGCACGGGGGTTCGAGCGGCATCGGCACCACCGCGATCCTGCTCGGCAAGGCCTTCGGCGCGCGCGTGCTGGTGACCGCGGGCAGCGCGCAGAAGTGTGCCGCGTGCCGTGAGCTCGGCGCCGAGCTCGCGATCAACTATCACGAGGGCGACTTCGTCGAGGCCACCCTGCGGGCGACCGACGGGCGCGGCGCCGACGTCATCCTCGACATGGTGGGCGGGAACTACCTGGCGCGGAACGCCGCCGCGGCCGCGGTCGAGGGGCGCATCGCGCTCATCGCCACCCAGGGCGGCGTCAAGGCCGAGCTCGATCTGCGTACCTTCATGACCAAGCGCCTCACGCTCACCGCCTCGACGCTGCGGCCGCAGGCGGTCGAGAACAAGGGACGCATCGCCGCGGCACTGCGCGAGCAGGTGTGGCCGCTGTTCGCCACGCGTGGGCTCAAGCCGGTGATCCACGCGCGCTTTCCGCTGGCTGACGCCGCGCTGGCGCACAAGCTCATGGAGTCCGGGGCGCACATCGGCAAGATCGTGCTGCTCACCTGAACGGGTGCGACACGGCCGCCGCCGCCCGGCGCGCAAACTGTGAACTGTGCGTCACAGAAGGTAAGAAATTAGCCATATCGTCACGGATTTGCCGTACGCTTCGGCGCCAGACTCGCGCAATAACCCACGGAGAACGCGCGGATGAGTCTTTCGCCCTATGGCCTGGTCGAGCTGCCCGTGTGGGGCTATTTCCTGGTTACGTTCCTCACCATCGAGACCATGTTCCTCGGGGTGACACTCTACCTGCACCGCGATCAGTCCCATGGCGGCCTCATCCTGCATCCCGCCCTGCGCCACGTGTTCCG
>JANWKR010000123.1 GCA_025451275.1 Steroidobacteraceae bacterium | reverse complement strand
CATGCCCCCGGGTCGCACCGTGCTCGAGATCGAGTTCACGGACGCGCCGCGCACGCAGCGGCGCTTCTGGCTGGTGCATTGCGCGGGCGAGGTGCAGGTGTGCCTGAAGGACCCGGGCTACGAGGTGGCGCTGCGGCTCGCGGCGCGGGTGCGTGCGCTGGCGGAGGTGTGGCGCGGCATCCGCCCGCTGCGCGCGGCGCTGGCCGAGGGCGCCATCAGCCTGAGCGGTGCCGCCGCGCTGCGCCGCGCCCTGCCGCAGTGGCTGCTGCTGAGCTCGTTCGCGGGGACCCGGCGCGAGCGCTGAAGCGCCGGTCAGCGCCTCAGGCGTCGTAGCCGGGGCTCTTGCGGTCGAGGCGACGCAGCAATGCCGGCCAGACCAGGCCGCCGCCCGCGCCGAGCGTGACGGCCGCGAACTGCGACGGCGCCAGCCGCAGCACCTGTTGCGGGATGTGCACCAGCTCGGCACCGCCCTGGGCGCGCACCTGCACGATGCAGGCGGTCTCGAAGATGTACATCGCCAGGAATGCCTCGGCGGGCGTCTTGCCGATCGTGAGCAGCCCGTGGTTGCGCAGCATGAGGAAGGTGCGGTCGCCGAGGTCGCGCACCAGGCGCGGCTTCTCGTCCTCGCTGAGCGCGATGCCCTCGTAGTCGTGGTAGGCGAGCGAGGACAGCACCACGAAGGCCTGCTGCGAGATCGGCAGCAGGCCGCGCGCCTGCGCCGAGACCGCCACGCCGTTGAGCGAGTGGGTGTGCATCACGCAGCCGGCGTCGCTGCGCGCGGCGTGGATGCAGCCGTGGATCACGAACCCGGCCGGGTTCACCGGGTGCGGCGAGTCGGACAGCTTGTTGCCGGCATGGTCGATCTTGACCAGAGACGAGGCGGTGATCTCCTCGAACGCCAGGCCATAGGGATTGATGAGGAAGTGCTCGGTGCCGGGCACCTTGGCCGTGACGTGGGTGAAGATCAGGTCGTCCCAGCCGAACAGGGCGATGAGGCGGTAGGCGGCGGCCAGGTCGACGCGCGTGCGCCATTCCTCGGCGCTGACCGCCCCGTGCTGCGAGCCCGGTGCGGCGCGCCCGGCGCTGCTACTCGTCCTCGTCCTCGTCATCATCGTCATCGTCGTCGTCCATGTCGACCGGGCCGGCGGCCTTGCCGGGGGCGCCGGCGGCGGACTTGGCCGGCACGATGACCGGGCGCGTCTTCATCTTCGGGCGGGCGTTGAACACCACGATGGTCTTGCCGGTGGCACGCAGCAGGCCCTGCTCCTCGAGCACCTTGAGCACGCGTCCTGCCATTTCGCGTGAGCAACCGACCAGGCGCGACAGCTCCTGACGGCTCACCTTGATCTGCATCCCTTCCGGGTGGGTCATGGCGTCCGGCTCGCCACAGAGGTCCATGATGGCGTGCGCGACCCGGCCGGTGACGTCGACGAAGGCGAGATCGCCGAGCTTGCGGTTGGTGCGGTCCAGGCGCGTCGCCAGCTGTGTCGCCAGCTCGAACACCAGCCCGGGGCTCTCGGCGGCGATCTGCCGGAAGCGCGGGTAGGTCATCTCGGCCAGCTCGCACTGATTGCGGGTGCGCACCCAGGCGCTGCGTGTCGGCTGCTCGTAGAACAGGCCCATCTCGCCGAAGAACTGGCCGCGGTTGAGGTAGGCGAGGACCATCTCGTTGCCTTCCTCGTCCTCGATCATCACTTCCACCGAGCCGCTGATGATGTAATAGAGCACGTCCGGCAGGTCGCCGGCGTGGATGACCACCGTCTTGGAGGGGACCGCGCGGATGCGGCAATAGCTCAGGAACCGGTTGATCGCCGGTATTTCACTCAGCGGCTTGATGTTTTCTTCCATTACCCGCCCCCCGACTCGACCTTCTAATATATACAACCTGCTGCCACGGTCACACCCAGTATGCCGTGCCCGTCATCACCCGCGCGGTATACCGCATCAGCGTGCGCACCGGCTCCGGCAGGCTGACGCCGCCGGCCGCGGTGGCCGTGGCGCCGTGCGCGACCTCTTCGGCGCGCATGGCTTCAAGTATGGCACGGCTGCGTACGTCGGCTGGGGGAACTCTGCCGAGGTGGCCGTCGAGATGCCGCTCGACCTGGCGCTCGGTCTCGGCCACGAAGCCGAGACTGGCGCGATCGCCCCACAGGGCCGCGGCCGCGCCGACCGCGAAGGAGCCGGCGTACCAGAGCGGATTGAGCAGGCTCGGCCGCGCGCCGAGCTCCTGCAGCCGCGTCTCGCACCACGCCAGGTGGTCCGACTCGGCACGCGCCGCTGCGTTGAGCAGCGCGCGCGTGGCAGGCGCCCGGGCGATGGCGGCCTGGCCGTGATACAGGGCCTGCGCGGCGAGCTCGCCGGCGTGGTTGACGCGCATGAGCGCAGCGCTGGCGCGGCGCTCGGCTTCGGGCAAGGGGGTGCCGGCCTCAGCGGCCGGCCCCGGGACCGGGCGGCTGGCCCGCGCCGGGGCGAACACGGCCCGCAGGGCGCGGTCGAGCGCGGCAATGGCAGAGTCGAGTGAGCGACCGGACTCCATATTTAAGGACACTATTATAGGGGCCATTGCGGGGCGGCGGTGCCCCGCTCCCCCGGGCAGCAGGGCCGTAGCGGGGCGCCCGGCCCGTGCCTTTGCAATGCCGCACCTGCTTGAGTACACTTCCCCGCCTTTTTTCGGCCCCGACCCCCCCTGAGGTCCCGCCTCAGGCACGGCGCGGCCACTGCCACGAGTGATCTATGAAGACCGTATTTGCCAAGCCCGGCACCGTCCGCGGTGACTGGTTCGTCGTCGACGCCAGCGACAAGACCCTGGGTCGGCTCGCGTCGCAGATCGCCCATCGCCTCAAGGGCAAGCACAAGGCCGACTACAGCCCGCACGTGGACATGGGCGATCACATCGTGGTGGTGAACGCGCAGAAGATCCGGGTCACGGGCCGCAAGCTCACCGACAAGATCTACTACCACCACACCGGGCACATCGGCGGCATCAAGTCGATCGCGCTCGAGAAGCTGCTCGCCGAGCACCCGGAGCGCGCGATCGAGTTCGCGGTCAAGGGCATGCTGCCGAAGAACCCGCTCGGCCGGCGCATGTTCAAGAAGCTGCACGTGTTCGCCGGCGGCGAACACCGGCACCAGGCGCAGCAGCCCAAGCCGCTCGAGATTCAATAGGATCCGCATCCATGCCAGCGACGCAGAACAATCACTACGGCACCGGCCGGCGCAAGACCGCCACGGCGCGCGTGTACCTCAAGGCCGGCAGCGGCCGCATCACCGTCAACCAGCGCTCGCTGGACGAATTCTTCGGCCGCGAGACCGGTCGCATGATCGTGCGTCAGCCACTGGAAGCGGTGAAGCTCACCGGGCGCTTCGATATCGCGGTGACCGTCGACGGCGGCGGCATCACCGGCCAGGCGGGCGCAATCCGCCACGGCATCACGCGCGCCCTCATCGAGTACGATGAGTCGCTGCGCAAGCCGCTGCGCGATGCCGGCTTCGTGACGCGCGATGCGCGCGAGGTGGAGCGCAAGAAGGTGGGACGCCGCAAGGCGCGGCGCGGTCCCCAGTACTCGAAGCGCTAGAAGCGCCCGCGGGCCGTGCAGGTCCGCGCGAGTCCGCGGTACGATTGGGTATCCCGCCAAACTTGGGGGATCGTCTAGTGGTAGGACAACGGACTCTGACTCCGTTTACCTAGGTTCGAATCCTAGTCCCCCAGCCAAGCAAGAAGGGCCCGTCCGCAAGGACGGGCCCTTTGAGTTTTCGCCGCCCGGCACGCCCTCCCCGACTGCGGCGGGCCGGCGCGGCGCGCGTCGCCAGTCAGCGCGCGGCGATCGCCGACACGTTCGCACCCCCGTGGTGCAGCGTGGTCAGCAGCGGGCTGTTGACGCTGGCGACGGCGTCGGCGACCGCGCCGCGATAGCACTCGTTCCAGTGGCGCTGCTCCTCCCAGCGGCGCCCCTTGTCCCCGCAGACGAAGCGGGCGGCGCCGCGGATGCGGTTGTAGAGCGTGGTCGCGCCGGCCACGCTGTTCATGTTGAGATCACTGTAGGCGACGTGCAGCTGCTGCGTCGCATCCGCGGCGGCCAGCGCCGTGGTGCTGCCGAGCACGCACACCAGCGATGCCAGGGCGGCGGCGCGCAGGGCTGAGCGATGAGTCGACTTGCGGGTAATCATGGCGGCTCTCCGTGTTGCGTTTCGCGAAGACTGCGGGCGGGGCGGACAGCGCCTGCGGCGCGGCCGGTGCAGCCTGAGTCCTCGTGTACATTTGATGCCCCGCATGCGCGAAAGGACAAAGACTGTGCGAAGAGCGGGAGTGCGGCGGGAATGAGCGGAGTAGGGCCGCCGCAGGCGGCGACGCTCGGGCGCGGCGCGCGCCGCCGGCACGCGCGCGTCGCGTCGCGCGGCAGGCACACCGCTGCGATGAACGGAACCTGGCGTGCGGTGGTGCGTCGAAACTTAATCTGCGGGAACGGCCAAGGAGCGGCACATGCCCAGAGGCGACAAATCCAAATACACCCCTGCCCAGAAGCGCAAGGCGCGGCGCATCGAGAAGAGCTACGAGGAGCGCGGCCTCGATACGCGCGAAGCCGAGGCGCGCGCCTGGGCCACGGTCAACAAGCAGAGCGGCGGCGGCGAGCGCTCCGGCAGCGGCCGCCGCACGCCGGCCAAGCGCAAGGCGCGGGCACGCCGCGACTCGGCGCGCCGTGCGGTCGCGACCAAGCACGGCCATCCGCCCAACCGCGGCCGCATGACGCCGCGGCGTGCACCGCACGCCTCGACTTGAGCGCCGGCCAGCGCGCGGGCGCGCGCGGCCGTCACTTGTCGACGATGACGATCGGGTCGATGTACAGGTCGCCGGCGCTGACGCTGTACTTGTAGTAAAGCGCAGCGCTCCCGCCCTTGGGCGTGCCGGTGAACTCGCGTACCGGCCAGTCGGGCTCGGCCTGGATGAACGGCCACACCGGTGTCGCCTCGTCATCGAAGGTGCTGAACTCGAGCTTGAAGGGCGCATCGCCGCGCCAGCGGATGGCGTGCGCCGCGCGCGTGCGGTAGACGTGCACGTTGCCGCCCTGCGGCGTGCACAGGATGACGCCGGTGGCGACATGGATGGTGATGGTGGCCGCGGGCTGAACGCCGGGCATCGGGTCGCAGGACTTGTCGGCGCCGCGGCCCGGGATGGCTTCGTGTGACATGGCTCGAGCTCCTGTTGGCTGTGGTGTTGGTGTGCCCGAGAGTCAGCCCTCGGGTGGCTTGTCGGCCTGCGCCAGCAGTTGCCGGAAGCGCGGATCGCCGCGCAGGCTGTTGAAATCGGGTGCGGCGCGCAGCATCTGCGGCGGGAAACCGCCGCGCACCGCCTCGTCCAGCGCCTTGAGGGCCGCGGGCGGATCGTGGCGCTCGAGGGCGATCAGCGCCGCGTAGTACTGCACGTAGACGTCGTCGGTGCCGAGGGCGAGCGCGCGGCTCGCGTACTGGCCGGCGTGATCGGCATCGCCGGCGCGCGCGCTGTAGAAGGCGAGCTGCATCCAGGTGAGGGCGTCCTGCGGATTCACCTCGAGGCTGCGCCGCGCCAGCTCGCTGGCGCGCCGGTAGGCGTCGCGCGCCTCGGCGCGCCGGCTGTCGATCTGCCACAGCGCGTCGGCGAGGTTGCCCCACACGCGGTGATCGGCCGCGGCCAGGTCCGTGGCGCGCGCGAACATGTGCGCGGCATCCGCATAGCGCGCCAGGAAGTAGTACACCGTGCCGGAGTTGGAATAGGCGCTGCGCGTCGGCGCGAGCGCCAGCGAGCGCTCGAATGCCGCCGCGGCGCCGGAGAAGTCGCCGCTCATCTCGAGCGCCGCGCCCAGGTTGTTGTAGGAGGTGGGGCTCGCGGGGATGAGCTCGGTCACGCGGCGGTAGAGCGGCGCCGCCGCGACGAACCGCCCGTGGCGGAACAGGAAGTTGCCGAGCTCGGTCTGCGCGCCCCAGTAGCTGGGCTCGACCTCGACCGCCTGGCGGAAGGCGCGCTCGGCTTCGGCGCTGCGCCGCTGGCCGTCGAGTGCCTCGCCGAGGCCGGTGTAGCCGTCGGCGTCGTCGGGGTCGGCCGTCACCGCGGCGCGGAAGATGGCCTCGGCCTGGGCGTTGCGGCCGCTCACGAGATACAGGTGGCCGAGCGCGTCCGAGACCTCGCGCAGCGAGTCATCGAGCTTGAGGGCCTGGTTGCACGCGCCTTCCGCCTTGCCGACCAGCGCGGCATCGCGCGTCTGCTCATAGCCCATGGCGTAGCGCTGGCACAGCCCGGCGTAGGCGAGGGCGAACTTCGGATCCTCGGCGAGCGCCTGCCGGAAGCTCTCTTCGGCCTGCTCGAGGTGCGCCGCCCCGGACGGGGCGTGCAGCTTGGCGAGCCCGGTGAGGTAGCGGTCAAAGGCGGCGAGGTGGGTGGTCGGAGCCTGGGTGACGTGCTGCGCGATGTCGCTCGTCAGCACCACCTGCAGCGCGCCCATGATCGAGCGCGTCAGGTCGTCCTCGATGGCGAGCAGGTCCTGCCAGGTCCGGTCGTAGGTCTGCGACCACACCGTGTACCCGGAAGCCGAGTCCACCAGCTGCGCGGTCACGCGCAGGTGGTCGCCCTCGCGCAGCACGCTGCCCTCGACGATGTGCCGCACGCCCAGGGTCTGGGCGATGGTGTGCACGTCGCTGTTGCGGTCGCGGAAGGCGAACGCCGAGGTGCGCGCGGCGACCCGCAGGCCGCGGATGCGCGTCAGGCGCGCCGTCAGCTCCTGGGCGAGCCCGTCGCCGAGATAGGCATTGCCGCCGGCCGGACTCAGGTCCACCAGCGGCAGCACCGCCACGGTGCGCGGCGGCTGCACCACCACGGTGTCCGCGCCGGCCGCGCTGTCGCCGCGCGGCGCGCGCCAGAAGTGGCTGATGGCCCAGGGCACGGCGAGCAGTGCCGCGATCACCACGATCCCGCCGGCCCAGCCGGCGGCACGCGGCACGGCGGGCGCGGCGCTCGCCGCCTGCGGCACCGGCGCCGCGGGCCCCGCGGCGGCGGTCGCTGGCCCGGCGCTGGCCGACTCGGCCTCCGTCTTCACCCAGTAAGGCTGCAGCGGCTGTACCGGCTCGGGGCTGCTGCGGCGCCGGTCCGCGAGCGGGCGCACGCTCGCCACCATCCGGTAGCCGCTGCCGCGCACGCCGGCGATGTAGCGCGGCGCGTGCGGGTCGTCACCGAGCGCATCGCGCACCAGCTTGACGCGCTGGCTGATGGTCTCGGGGGTGATGACCAGGCCCGGCCAGACGCGCGCGGTGAGCTGGTCGAAGCTCACCACGTCGGGGGCGGCGCGGGCGAGGGTCAGCAGCAGCTCGAAGGACAGATGCGGCAGCGGAATGTCGCTGCCGCCGCGCATGACGCGCCGCTGGCCGGGATCAATGATGAGATCGTCGACCTGAAATCCCGCCGGTTGCGGACTGCTCGCGGCTGAGGTGTGATCCATACCCGGCGCCATCTCTCCGGGTGGGGGCGCACAGCGCAGTGACGCCCCGATCTTACGCCGGAAAGCGCCGCGGCGCGCTTCCGGCCAGCCGCGGCACCCACCCGGTCGCAGGCCCCAGGTGGGTGCGCGCTGCACCATCACTTGGTGAGCATGGCCGTCGTCGTCGGGCCACTCTTCGGTCCGCCGTTGAGCGCGGTGAGCAGCGGGCTGTTCACCTTGGCGACGGCGTCCGCCATCGCCGCCCGGTAGCAGGCCTGCCAGGCGCGGTGCTCGTCCAGCGCCGTGTTGGGCT
>JANWKR010000122.1 GCA_025451275.1 Steroidobacteraceae bacterium | reverse complement strand
GACCTGGGCGGCGGCACGTTCGATATCTCGGTGCTGGAGCTGAACTCCGGCGTCTTCGAGGTGAAGGCCACCAACGGCGACACCTTCCTCGGCGGCGAGGACTTCGATCTGCGCATCATCAATTTCCTGGCCGAGCAGTTCCAGAAGGAGTCGGGCGTCGACGTGCGCCAGGACCCGCTCGCCATGCAGCGCCTCAAGGAGGCCGCCGAGAAGGCCAAGATCGAGCTGTCCTCGACCCAGCAGACCGATATCAATCTGCCCTACATCACCGCGGACGCCGCCGGCCCCAAGCACCTCAACATCAAGCTGACCCGCGCCAAGCTCGAGTCGCTGGTGGAAGACCTGGTGCAGAAGACCGTCGCGCCGTGCAAGACCGCGCTCAAGGACGCGGGCGTCAGCCTGAGCGACGTCGCCGAGGTGATCCTGGTCGGCGGCCAGACCCGCATGCCGCTGGTCCAGAAGTACGTGAAGGACCTGTTCGGCAAGGAGCCGCGCAAGGACGTGAACCCGGATGAGGCGGTCGCGGTGGGCGCGGGCGTCCAGGGCGGCGTGCTGTCGGGCGAGGTCAAGGACGTGCTGCTGCTCGATGTCACGCCGCTGTCGCTCGGCATCGAGACGCTCGGCGGCATCATGACCAAGCTCATCGAGAAGAACACCACCATCCCGACCAAGGCGTCGAACGTGTTCTCGACCGCGGATGACAACCAGACGGCGGTGACCATCCACGTGCTGCAGGGCGAGCGCGACCGCGCGGCCGACAACAAGTCGCTCGGCAAGTTCGACCTCAGCGAGATCCCGCCCGCGCCGCGCGGCACGCCGCAGGTGGAGGTGTCGTTCGACATCGACGCCAACGGCATCCTCAACGTGTCGGCCAAGGACAAGGCCACCGGCAAGGAGCAGAAGATCGTCATCAAGGCCTCGAGCGGCCTCAACGAGGAAGAGATCAAGCGCATGGTGCGCGATGCCGAGGCGCACGCCGCCGACGACAAGCGCTTCCGCGAGCTGGTCGAGACGCGCAACAAGGCCGACGCGCTGATCCACGGGGTGGAGAAGGCGCTGCAGACGCTCGGCGAGAAGGTCGATGCCGGCGAGCGCGCCAAGGTCGAGAGCGCCGTGTCGGATCTGCGCGCCGCGCTCAAGGGCGATGACCGCAACGCCATCGAGAAGAAGGCCGAGGCGCTCGGCCAGGCCTCGGCGGGTATCGCGCAGCGTGCCTATGGCGACAACGCGGGGGCGGGCGCGGGTCCCTCAGCTGCCAGCCCCGGGGGCGCGGGGGCCGAGGCGCCCGGCGGCCAGCCAGGCGGCGCGGCCGGCGGCGAGGACGTCGTGGATGCGGAATTCGAAGAGGTGAAGGACAAGGGACGCAAGGCCTCCTAAGCGCGCCCCATGGCGAAGCGCGATTACTACAAGGTACTGGACGTACCCAAGACAGCGACTGAGGCCGAGATCAAGAAGGCCTACCGGCGCCTCGCGATGAAATATCACCCCGATCGTAATCCCAACGATCGGGAGGCCGAGGAGTCCTTCAAGGAGGCCAAGGAGGCCTGCGAGGTGCTCAGCGACGCCCACAAGCGTGCCACCTACGACCAGTACGGGCACGCCGGCGTCGAGGCCGCCTCGCGCGGCGGCCGCGGCGGCTTCGGCGCCGAGAGCTTCAGCGACATCTTCGGTGACGTGTTCGGCGAGATCTTCGGCGGCGCGCGCCGCGGCGGCCGCTCCCAGGTGTTCCGCGGCGCCGACCTGCGCTACGAGCTCGAGCTCGACCTGTCGCAGGCGGTATTCGGCCACCAGGTCGAAGTCGATGTCACGCGTCTGGCCGAGTGCGAGACCTGCCACGGGAGCGGCGCGGCCAAGGGCAGCTCGCCCTCGACCTGCGACACCTGCGGCGGCGCCGGCCAGGTGCGGGTCAGCCAGGGCTTCTTCCAGCTGCAGCAGACCTGTCCGCGCTGCCGCGGCACCGGCAGCATCGTGCGCAATCCCTGCGACAAGTGCCTAGGCCAGGGCCGCGTGCGGCGCCAGCGCAAACTCTCGGTCAAGGTGCCGGCCGGCGTCGACTCCGGCGATCGCGTGCGGCTGTCGGGGGAGGGCGAGGCGGGCCGCAACGGCGGGCCGCCCGGGGACCTGTACGTCGAGATCCACGTGCGCGAGCACCCCATCTTCGAGCGCGACGGGCCGCACCTCTCATGCGAGGTACCGGTCAGCTTCGCCACCGCCGCGCTCGGCGGCAGCGTCGCCGTGCCGACCCTCGAGGGGGACGTGCAGCTGAAGATTCCGTCCGAGACGCAGTCCGGGCGCGTGTTCCGGCTGCGCGACAAGGGCGTGAAGCCGGTACGCAGCGGCGCGCGCGGCGATCTGTTCTGCCGCGTGGTGGTCGAGACCCCGGTGCACCTCTCGGCCGAGCAGCGCGAGCTGGTGCGGCGCCTGGACGAGTCGCTGCAGCTGCACGCCGCCAAGCACGCCCCGCGCGAGAAGGGTTTCCTCGAGGGCGTGAAGCGCTTCTTCGCCGGCGAGCCGGACGAGGCCTAGCGAGCTCATGGCCGCCGCGCCGAGCCCGCCGCCGCTGATCCGCGCCGTGCTCATCGGCGTCACCGGGCGCATGGGCCAGGCGCTCATGCGCGCCGCGCCGCACTTCTCCGGACTCCTGATCACCGGCGCGATCGCAGCCCCCGCGAGCCTCGCCCTGGGGCGCGACGCCGGTGAGCTCGCCGGGCTCGGCCGCACCAACCTCACGATCAGCGCGGATCTCGCCGCCGCGCTCGCCCAGGCCGACGTGGCGCTCGACTTCAGCAGCGCCGCCGCGGCCGCCGCCCATCTCGCCGCCTGCCGCGCCGCGCGCCGGCCGCTGCTCCTCGGCACCACCGGGCTGGACGCCGCGCTCGGTGCGCAGCTGGACGCCGCGGCGCGCGACATCGCGCTGCTGATTGCCCCGAACACCAGCCTCGCGGTGGCGCTCCTCACCGAGCTCGCCGAACGCGCCGCGCGCGCCCTCGGCGGGTACGACGCCGACATCCTCGAGCTGCACCACCGCAGCAAGCGCGACGCGCCCTCCGGGACCGCGCTGGCGCTGGCGCAGGCGCTGCGGCGCGGACGCGGGAGCGACGCCGAGATCCCCATCGCGAGCGTGCGTGCCGGGGACCTCGTGGGCGAGCACACCGTGCTCCTCAGTGGCCCCGGCGAGCAGCTCTCACTCGCGCACCGGGCCTACGACCGGGGCATCTTCGCCCGCGGCGCGCTGACGGCCGCGCTCTGGCTTGCGTCCCGGCCGCCCGGGCGCTACGCCATGCGGGATTTTCTTGCCTATAAAACAGGTGCTTAGCGGGTTTAGCCCTGGCGGTTCTGAGGGCGGGACCCCCTCGTCCCGGGCCGGAATTGGCGTGGACACAAAAGGCTCAAAGCCCGTAAAATTTCTGCCTAATCCGTGTACGGGTTAGTCCATGCAAGGCGGGAGGATGTTCGATGAGAACTCCTCCCGCTTTGTGTATGTGCGTCAGGGGGAAGTGATCACGTGAGTGTACCTGCGGTGCTCGCGCTGGCCGATGGAACGATCTTCCGCGGCCAGTCGATCGGAGCCAAAGGCAACACCACCGGCGAAGTCGTTTTCAACACCGCCCTCACCGGTTATCAGGAAATCCTCACCGATCCGTCCTACGCCCGTCAGCTCGTCACGCTCACCTGCCCGCACATCGGCAACACGGGCACCACGCCCGAGGACCTCGAGTCGCCGCAGGTCTATCCCGCCGGGCTCATCATCCGCGACCTGCCGTTCGCTTACTCCAACTGGCGCGCCAACGAATCGCTGCCCGAGTTTCTCGAGCGCGGCCGCACGGTCGCCATCGCCGGCATCGATACCCGCAAGCTGACGCGCATCCTGCGCGAGAAGGGCGCGCAGGCCGGCTGCATCATGACCGGTGACAACGCCGATCAGGCCGCGGCGGTAAAGCTGGCGCGCAAGTTCCCCGGACTCAAGGGCATGGATCTCGCCAAGGTGGTGAGCACCAAGCGAGCCTACCAGTGGAACGAGGGCACGCTGTGGCCCGAGACCGGGCGCGCGCCGATCCGCGCCATCCAGCGCCTGCACGTGGTGGCCTACGACTTCGGCCTCAAGCGCAACATCCTGCGCCTGCTCGCCGACGGCGGCTGCCGCATGACCGTGGTGCCGGCGCAGACCCCGGCCGAGGAGGTACTCGCGCGCGAGCCCGACGGCATATTCCTGTCCAACGGCCCGGGCGACCCCGAGCCGTGCGAGTACGCCATCAAGGCGACGCGCGCCTTCCTCGAGACCGACGTGCCGGTGTTCGGCATCTGCCTGGGCCACCAGATCCTGGGCCTCGCCGCCGGCGCCCGCACGCTGAAAATGAAGTTCGGCCACCACGGCGCCAACCACCCGGTGCAGGACCTGGAGTCCGGGCGCGTCTTCATCACCAGTCAGAACCACGGCTTCGCGGTCGATGAGGCCACGCTCCCCGCCGGCGTCAAGGCCACGCACCGCTCGCTGTTCGACGGCTCGCTGCAGGGGCTGGCGTTTGCCGAGCGCCCGGTGTTCGGCTTCCAGGGCCATCCCGAGGCGAGCCCCGGGCCGCACGACCTGAAGCCGCTGTTCGAGCGCTTCAACCACCTGATGCTGCGCCGCCTGCAGGCGCAGCTGAAGCTCGCCGAGGAGACCCTGCGCCGCCAGCAGGCGACCGCGCGCTAGATGCCCAAGCGCACCGACATCCACAGCATCCTGATCATCGGCGCCGGCCCGATCGTCATCGGCCAGGCGTGCGAGTTCGACTACTCCGGCGCCCAGGCGTGCAAGGCGCTGCGCGAGGAGGGCTACCGGGTCATCCTGGTGAACTCCAACCCCGCCACCATCATGACCGACCCGGAGATGGCCGACGCCATCTACATCGAGCCGGTCAACGCCAAGAGCGTGGCGCGCATCATCGAGAAGGAGCGCCCGGATGCGCTGCTGCCCACCATGGGCGGGCAGACCGCGCTCAACACCGCGCTCGATCTGGTACGCGAAGGCGTGCTCGAGCAGTACAACGTCGAGATGATCGCCGCCTCCCGCGCAGCCATCGACATGGCCGAGGACCGCGAGCTGTTCCGCAACGCGATGCGCGAGATCGGGCTCGAGACGCCGGAGTCGCAGATCGCGCGCAGCCTCGATGAGGCGCTCGCCATTGCCGGCGAGATCGGTTACCCGGTGGTCATCCGCCCGTCCTTCACCCTCGGCGGCAGCGGCGGCGGCATCGCCTACAACCGCGAGGAGTTCGTCGCCATCTGCGAGCGCGGGCTGGAGGCTTCCCCCACCAACGAACTGCTGATCGAGGAGTCGGTGATCGGCTGGAAAGAATTCGAGATGGAGGTG
>JANWKR010000121.1 GCA_025451275.1 Steroidobacteraceae bacterium | reverse complement strand
TTGATGATGATGGTGGCGATGCCGGGGCCGTGGATGACCACGTCGTAGTCGTCGGGCGAGTTCGAGCTGCTGCCGGCGGCGAGCGGATACAGCATGAAGGTGCCGTCGGCGTGCACCGGCGTGCTGCTCACTACGACGTGACGCGAGCCATCGGCGCTCAGCACTTCCGCGCTCGCCTCGATCGCCGGCAGGCCGCTGGTGCCGGTGCTGCTGCTGAGGTTGGTCAGAGTCAGCGTGCCGGAGATCGCCCCGACCCGCGTCAGGTCGAAGGCAGTGGCGTGCGAGCTCAGCATGATGCCGCTGGCACCACTGAAGCTGAACGGCACCAGGTCGGTGCTGCCGTTCACGGCGATCGCGAACTCGTTCGGCGGCGGGGTGGCGCGGGTGGTGCCCGTGCCCGTCGGGGTCGTGCCCGCCATGCCGAGCGTCGTGGTGCCGCCAGTTGTAGTGCTGGTCGGTGTCAGCGAGCCGGCGGTGATCGTCGTAGTCCCGGTGCTCGTGGTCGTGGTGGCGAACGGGCTGCTGCCCGAGGCGTTGACGAACGAGGCGTCAGTGCCCGTGGTGGTACCGGTGCCGATGCCGCTGGTGGCAGCCCCGACCGCAGCGCCGACGTTGCCCACCGGCACGCGCAGCGAGGTCGCAATGCCGATGCCCTTCTCGGGATTGAGCATCTCGAGCGGCAGCTGGTGCGTGGTGCCGCCGCCGTCGACGAAGTCAGCCTCGGCGTTGAAGATCGCGCCGGCGGTCTGCGCGGAGGCGGTGAGCGCGGCCGAGGAGTCGACCGGGATCACGCGTAGCTGCGAGTAGGTGCCGGGCTCGATGTTGAGGCCGGTGACGATGCTGCCCAGGGTGCCGCCGTTCTGCCCGACCAGGTCGACGGTCGCCGGGGTCGAGAGCGGGAACTTGCGCCAGCCACTGTCATCCGGACCGGCGGTGGCGCTGGCGTTGACCCATATCTCCTGGGTCGTGATCCACACGTGCGAGTACTGCGCCGGGGTGTTGCCGGTGAGCGACACGTCGGTGCGGGCCGAGCAGCCGGCCAAGAGGCAGGCGAGGCCGGTGAGGGTCGCGCCGAGCCCGGCGGGTACGCGGTAATTCATGCCAATCCCTGTGCCGTTTCCTTGCGAGGATCATGCCCCCGGCGCGCAGGCGGGGCAACGCGCGGACGCCATAAGAAGTGTTTCCAATTGTCCCGCCGTGGCCGGCGTCGCAATTTGCCGCCAGGGGCATATTGGACGCCCCCCGGCAAAGTCTGTACAGTGCGCGGCGCCAAACGCCCCAGTGTCCGGTCAGCACGCGTTTCGCATTTACCATTAACTCCACACCTCGCATCTGACCGCCGCAGCCGATTCGGCCGGGCGAGCCGGATAACAGAGGTTTCTTTCATATGTCATTTGCAGAACTCGGGCTCGTGCCCGAGCTGTCCCGTGCCGTGGCCGACAAGGGCTACGTCACTCCGACCCCCATTCAGCGCGGCGCCATTCCCGCGGTGCTCGCCGGCCGCGACGTCCTGGCCGGCGCCCAGACCGGTACCGGCAAGACTGCGGCCTTCGTGCTGCCGATCCTGCAGCGCCTCGGCGCCGCCACGGGGAACGCCCCGCGCGCGCTGGTGCTGACGCCGACGCGCGAGCTGGCCGCCCAGGTCGCCGAGAGCGTGCGCACCTATGGCCACTATCTGAACCTGCGCAGCACCGTGATTTTCGGCGGCGTGAGCGAGAAGCCGCAGATCGAGGCGCTGCGCCGCGGCTGCGACGTGCTGGTCGCCACCCCGGGACGGCTCCTGGATCTCGCCCAGCAGGGCGTGCTCGAGCTCGGCGCGGTGCGCACCCTGGTGCTCGACGAGGCCGACCGCATGCTCGACATGGGGTTCATCCACGCCATCCGCCAAATCCTGAAGCGCCTGCCGCCGGTACGCCAGAACCTCATGTTCTCGGCGACCTACTCGGACGACATCCGCACGCTCGCGGCACGGCTGCTGCGTGATCCGCTCGCGGTCGAGGTGGCCCCGCGCAATGCGACCGCCGACCGCGTCGAGCAACACGTCTACCGCGTTCCCAAGGAGGACAAGCGGCACCTGCTGGCGCACCTCATTTCCAGCGGCAACTGGCATCAGGTGCTGGTGTTCACGCGCACCAAGCACGGCGCCAACCGCCTGACGCAGCAGCTCGAGGGGGCCGGCATCCGCGCCGCCGCCATCCACGGCAACAAGAGCCAGGGGGCGCGCACGCGCGCCCTGAGCGACTTCAAGGGCAACAGCATCACGGCGCTGGTGGCCACCGAGGTCGCCGCGCGCGGACTCGACATCAAGGAGCTGCCGCACGTGGTCAACTTCGAACTGCCCAACGTCCCGGAGGACTACGTGCACCGCATCGGCCGCACGGCACGCGCCGGCGGCGCCGGCTGCGCCGTGTCGCTCGTGTCACCGGACGAGGCGCCGCTGCTGCGCGACATCGAGAAGGTTCTCGGCCGCACGCTGCCGGTGGCGGCGACGCCGGACTATCCCATCGCCGCGGGTGGTGCGCCCGCGCAGCCGACGCCCGGTGCGGGCGCCCGGCGCCCGCACGCGGCACCCGCCGCGCGCCACGGTGCGCGGCGGCCGCAGTCGTACCGCGCCGCGCCGCGCCGCTCGGTTTCGCGGCCGCGCCGCGGGGTGTAGCCTTCGCGGCATGAGGCTCAAGCACTGGGCGGCCGGCGCACTCCTGCTCGGCGCAACGGCGCTGACCGGTGCGCACGCGCACCTCGAGGAGGCGACGCCGGCCGACCATAGCGTCATCCGGACCGCACCCTCAGCGCTGGTGCTGCGCTTCTCCGAGAGCGCGCGGCTGACCGCTCTGTGGCTCACGCAGGATGACGGGCCGAAGCGCAAGCTCGAGGTGCCGGCGGCATCACAGCCGCAGATCACGGTGGCGCTGCCGCCGCTCACCCCCGGCCACTACCTCATCAGCTGGCGTGCCCTGAGTGCCGACGGTCACGTGGTTCCGGGGCAGGTCCGCTTCACCCTCGCGCAATGATCGACGGGCTGTGGCTCGCGCTGCGGGCCGCGGGCCTGATCCTGACTCTGCAGGCGGCCGGTGCCGAGCTGTTCCTGGCGGGTTTTCGCACCAGACTGGACCGCTGTGCGGCGCCGCTGCAGCGGCACGCGCGGCGCATTGCTGCCGCGGCGCTCCTGGTGTGCGTCGCGCAGTGCGCCGCCGAGGTCGCACACATGGCGGGCGAGTGGGCAGGGCTCACCGATCCGGCGCTCCTGCGCCTGCTCACGGTCTCTTCGGCCGGCGTCGCGCTGCTGATGCGCGTGGCGGGAACGGCGCTGCTGCTCGCAACCGTCGGACGCAGCCGTGCCCCGGCCCGCGGTCTTGCCGTGGCGGGCAGCGTGGCGCTAGCACTGTCGTTCGTCGTCACGGGCCACACGTCGGTCAGTCCCGCGCGGGCGAGCCTGGCCGTGCTGCTTCTGGTACACGTGGCCGTGGCGGCATTTTGGTTCGGGTCGCTTTGGCCGCTGCGCCGCATCGCCGCCTTGGAACCGCCGGCACAGGCCGCGCAGGCGGTCGCGGCGTTCTCACGGGTCGGAGTCTGGCTCGTGCCGCTGATCCCGCTCGCGGGCCTCGGCATGGCGCTGCTGCTGCTGCCGGACCTACAGGCGCTGGGCACCCCCTACGGCCGCCTGCTGTGCCTCAAGGTGGCGTTGTTTGCGCTGCTCATGCTGCTGGCGGGGCTCAACCGGCTGCGCCTGGCTCCGGACATGGCGCGCGGCGTGGCTGCCGCTTTCAGCGCATTCCGCCGCAGCGTGCTGCTCGAGTGGCTGCTCATCGCCCTGACCCTGGCCGTGACCGCAGCGCTGACCGGGCTGTACTCACCGCCGCATGCCGACCACCCCGTGGCGCAAGTCAGCGCGCGCGCATGATGGCGTGGCGCACGGCGGCGAGCGGGGCGGCATCGTTCAGCCGCACCGACTCGCCGTCGGGTTCGACACCGAGCTCGTGCCACAGACTCATCAGGTCCGGCTTCATCGGCGCATCCCCCATGCGCGCGTAGAGATCGGCGAGCGCGGTGGTGCCCACGGCCGCATCGCCGGTGCGCAGCACGCGCTCGATCGGCCAGTCCGCGGCGAGGCCGCCGCTCGCGCGCAGCACGGCGCGCAGCGCGTCCTGCAGTCCGTAGCGGTTGTCGGTGCGGCGGCGGATGTCGACGTCGGCGAGCAGGCAGAACATGGCCCCGCCCCAGTAGGTGCGTCCCCACGTGTGGGTCTGGTCCAGACCGCGATCGCCCTCCTGCGGCAGGCCGCGGGGCATGGAGCGCACCTCCTCCGCCCACACGTCCGCCTCGCTGCGGTTGCCGGCCTGCACGCGCGCGACCCCCTCCACGTAGGTGGCGAGGCCTTCGGAAAGCCACGCGTGTTGCTCGCCGGTGTCGGGCAGCGCCAGGTGGGTCATCTCGTGGACCAGCACCCAGTCCGACTGCAGCTGCGCGCGGCTCGTTCGCTGCCCGACGGTCACGCGGATGAACGCGTCCGGATTGGCCCAGGTCTTGCCGCCACGCACGCCGTCGCCGTCCGCCGCCATGACGCGCACCTTGAGGCGCGCCACCGGGAAGCGCCCGTAGTAGTGCGCCACGATGTCTGCCGAGCGGCGCAGCCACTCCAGGAGCGGCGCGCCGTTCTCGGGGAAAGCGTGCGCGTCGAACTCGACCTGCACCACGGCGCCGTCGATCGTGAGCTCGGCGGCGCGCGCGCCGCGGGGTCCGGCCGCACACAGGCACCAGCCGGCGAGCCCCAGCAGGCGCGCCGCCGCGGCGCGGCGGGTCAGGGCGGGTGGTGGACGCGGCACGGGGCGCCTACGGACGCGCGGTCTGACCGAACAGGATGCGCTTGGCTTCCTCGGTGACCGTGGGGTTGGTGTTGATCGCCCTGGCCTTCTCGTAGGCGCGCTGCGTCGCCGGCCGCTCGCGGATCGCCTCGAACCAGCGCTTGAGGTGCGGAAAATCCTCGAGCCGCTGTCCCTGCGCCTCGTGCGACACGGTCCAGGGGTAACAGGCAATGTCCGCGATCGAATACTCACCGGCGAGAAAGTCACGCCCGCCGAGGCGCTTGTTGAGCACGCCGTAGAGGCGGTTGGTCTCCTTGACGTAGCGCTCGATGGCGTAGGGGATCTTCTCGGGCGCGTAGCGCGCGAAGTGGTGGTTCTGGCCGGCCATCGGACCCAAGCCCGCGACCTGCCAGAACAGCCACTGCAGTGCCTCGAAACGGCCACGCAGTGCGGCCGGCAGCAGCCGGCCGCTCTTCTCGGCGAGGTAGAGGAGGATGGCGCCGGACTCGAACACCGAAAGCGGCGCACCGCCGCCGGCCGGGTCGTGATCGACGATCGCGGGGATGCGGTTATTGGGCGAGATGGCGAGGAACTGCGGCTCGAACTGCGCGCCCGTGCCGATGTTTACCGGCACGATCCGGTACGGGAGGCCCGTCTCCTCAAGGAACATGGTGATCTTGTGTCCGTTCGGCGTAGTCCAATAATAGAGGTCGATCATGCTTGCTTCCCTTCACTCGCCAGGAACCAACAGTGGCACGCGGCGGCCGCCGTGGCGAGAGCCAGAACCGGACGCGCTATGGATATAAGGTACGAGCCTCGATGAGCACCGATCGTTCCGCGCTGACCGCGCAGCTGGCACGCTCCGGTCACGCGCTCCTGTTGCCGCCGGCGGCCGCCGCGGCGCTGCAGCTCGACCTCGGCGCGCTCGACGCGTTGCGTGACTCCTGGGAACGTCTGCCGCGCGATGCCTATCTGCGCGATGGCGGCGCCTACCGGGCGCGCCGCCACAGCTGCTACCTGCTGCCCGCCGCCGGGGTGCTCGCGCCGGTGCCGCACCGGCCGCACTGGCAGCCGACCTCGTACAACGCCCTGCACGGTGGCCTGACGCGCTGGTTCGAGCCGATCGAGCCGGCGGTCGCCGGCGCGCCGGCCTGGCGGCAGCTGCTCAGCGCGCTCGGCGGGCTGTTCGGGGAGCTGCAGCCGGTGGCGCGCTGGCACATCGAGGCGCACCAGTTCCGCATCGACACCGCCGGCGGCATCGGGCGTCCGACGCCGGAGGGCGCGCACCGCGACGGCGTGGACTTCGTGGCCGTGATCCTCGTCGGTCGCCGCGACGTGCGCGGCGGCGAGACGCGCGTCTTCGATGCCAACGGGCCAGCCGGCGTGCGCTTCACCATGGAGGAGCCGTGGACGATGCTGCTCATGAACGATGCGCGCGTCATCCACGAGACCACGCCGATTCAGGCGGACGGCGCGCCGGGTGCGCGCGACACGCTGGTGCTCACCTACCGCGCGCGCGGCTTCCAGGCACCGGAGGAGGACGGGGAGTAGCGCGCAGCCTCAGGGCTGCGGGTGCGACGCTTGCCCGTCGATCCAGGTTTCCTTGACGTTCAGCTCGTCGTCGGCGAGCACCAGGTTGGCGCGGTAGCCCGGGGCGATGCGCCCGAGCTCGTGCGCGAGCTTGAGGAAGGCGGCCGGGAACTCGCTCGCCATGCGCACGGCGGTCGTGAGCGGCACGCCGAGGAGTGTGACCGCATTGCGCACGCAGCTCGCCATGTCGATGTTGGAGCCCGCGAGGCGCCCATCCTCATCCAGACAGACGTAGCCGCTCACCGTGATGCGCCGGCCCTGCAGCTCGAAGGAGGCGTTGTTGGTGCCCACGCCCGGCATGGCGTCCGTGACCAGCATGAAGCGCTCGTGCGGCTTGCACTTGAGGGCGATGCGCAGTACCGCCGGGTCGGTGTGCGCGCCATCGACGATGATGCCGCACCAGCCGCGGGGGTCATCGAGGGCCGCGCCGACCACGCCCGGCTCGCGCCCGGTGAGCTGCGACATGGCATTGAAGAGGTGGGTGTAGCCGGTGAGCCCGTGATCGAGTGCCGCCTGCATCTCGGCGTAGGTGGCATTGGTGTGCCCCGCCGACACCACGACGCCCGCGGTCACCAGCTGCTCGATCATCTGCGGGGTGGTCGTCTCCGGGGCCAGCGTCACCACGGTGCGTCCGCCGCGCAGCGAGCTGAGGAGTCCCAGCCCGCTCGGGTCGAGCTCGCGCAGCTTGGCCGGATCGTGCACGCCCTTGCGCGCCACGTTGAGGAAGGGTCCCTCGATGTGGATGCCGAGCACGCCGGGCACGCCGGCCTCGAGTGCTCCGCGCACCGCGGCGATGGCGCGGGCCACGATGTCCAGGTCGGCGCTGATCAGTGTCGGCAGGAAGCCGGTGGTGCCGAAGCGGCGGTGGGCGGCGCCGATGGCGCGGATCGACTCGACGCTCGGCGCGTCGTTGAACAGCACCCCGCCGCCGCCGTTCACCTGCGAGTCGATGAATCCCGGCAGCAGCAGCTGGCCGCCGAGGTCGTAGGCGCGGGCGGCGCGGCAGCGGGGATCATCCGGCGGCAGCAGCGCGAGGATGCGGCCCTGCTCGATGAGCACGCTGCGGCCGGTGACGAAGCCCTCCGGCTGCAGTACCCGACCGTTGATGAGCGCCAGCGCCATCAGAGGGTCTCGGTCACCTTGTTGAGGTGAGGCGGGCGGTCCGGATCACGGCCGCGTGCCAGCGACAGCGTATTCGCCATGCGGTAGAAGCTCTGCGCGAACAGCAGCGGCTCGATCAGCGGGTGCGCCGCCACGGCCGGCAGCGCGTGCGCTCCGGGGGCCTGCGTGCCCACCAGGAGCACCGTCGCGCCCTGCGCCACGAGCTCGCCGCTGAGCGCGGTCATGCCCTCGCGCGTCTCGTCGTTCTGCGTGAACAGCAGCAGCGGGAAGCCGGCGCGCACCAGCGCCATCGGGCCGTGGCGCAGCTCCGCGGCGCTGATCGCTTCGGCGTGCAGGCCGCACGTTTCCTTGAATTTGAGGGCCGCTTCCTGCGCTACGGCCAGGCCCGGGCCGCGGCCGATGACGTACAGGCTCTCGGCCGGGGTGAGGAGGGTCACGGCCTCGCTCCAGTCGAGCGCCCAGGCGCGCTCGAGCAGCTCGGGCGTCTCCCGCAGCTCCGCCGCGAGCGCGGCATCGCCGGACCATTCCGCCACCAGCTGCACGATCGCCGCCAGCGAGGCGATCCACGATTTGGTGGCGGCGACGCTGCGCTCCGGGCCGGCGTGCAGCGGGATGAGGTCATCGGCCAGCTGCGCGAGCGGCGAGGTCTCGGCGTTCACGAGCACCACGATACGCGCGCCGGCACTGCGGGCGCCGCTGACGGCCGCCAGCAGGTCGGGGCTGGCCCCCGACTGCGAGATGGCGAGCACCACGGCGCCCTGCAGGTCGGGCGCGGCGTCGTACACCGAGCTCACCGACGGCGCGGCCGAGGAGGTGAGCACCCCGAGCCGGGTCTCGATGAGGTAGCGGGCGTAGGTCGCGGCGTTGTCGGAGCTGCCGCGCGCGCAGGTGACCACGGCGCGCGGCGGGCTGGCGCGCAGCCGCTGCGCCAGGCGCGCGACGCGCGCGCCGTTGCTGTGCAGCTGCTCACGCACCGCATCCGGCGCCTGGGCCGCCTCCACGTACATACGGGTGCTCGCCGCGGCTCGGGTCACGTGGCGATGCTGAGCTCCGCGACGAAGTCGTAGGTGTCGCCGCGGTAGTAGGACTGGGTGAATTCGGCCGCGCGGCCGTCCTTGAGGAAACCGAGGCGCTCGACCAGCAGCCCCGGGTCCTTCTCCTGGGCATGCAGCAGCTGCGCCTGTTCGGCAGTAAACAGCACCGCGCGCAGGCGCTGCAGCGCGCGCACCGGGCGGTTGCCGGCGCGCTCGAGCGCGGCGTACAGCGAGGACTCCACCGCCTCCAGCGACGGCAGGCACTCGGCGAGGATGGTCGCGTACTCGAGTGCCATGGGCGCATCGTCCGCGAAGCGGATGCGGTGGAAGCGGTACACGGGCGTGCCGGGACTGGCGCGCAGCGTCAGCGCTTCCTCGGGCGACACGGTGCCCGCGGATTTGCGCAGCCACACGCTGCGCGGGTTGCGGCCGCGCGCGCGCATGTCTTCCGAGAACGAAGTAAGTTTGGAGAAGTTCTTCTCGACGCGCGCGCACACGAAGGTGCCCGAGCCCTGACGGCGAACCAACATCCCTTCGCTCACCAGACCGTCGATCGCCTTGCGCACCGTGATGCGCGAAACGCTGAAATCCAAGGCCAGATCGCGCTCCGGCGGCAGCGCATCGTCCGGACCCAGCACGCGTGACTCGATCGCCTGGCGCAGCGCGCGCTGCAGCTGTTGGTACAGCGGCAGGCTGCTCTTCTCATCGAGCTTGCCGAGCGCGTGCGACAGCTGCGTCAAGGGCGTACTCCGGTACGGGCGACGGTCGAATTCATGCTACCACTATAGTACCAGTGTGTTGCTATTTGAACACATAGGAGCGTACAACAATATGTTTTAAATCGGAAAAAATTACGAGGATTGAATTGGTATCACCGGATGTAGCGTTTAGTAACTATTGGTACTATATTGGCACGTAACTGGTCCCAGTGTTGGGACGGCCCCCGCGAAGCGGCGTTGAGCGCCGCTTGAGGAGGCCCGCAGGGGGAATGCAGCGGCGTAGTTCGCGGCAACGGGTAAACGAAGAAACACCAAGGGGTGAGCCAATCATGAGAATCGCAAGGTCGACGTTGATCGGTACGGCGGTCGCCATGGCACTGTTCGGGCGCAATGCCGCCGTGCAGGCGCAACAGAGCACCACTGCCGCCGATTCTAAGTCGAACGACCTTCAGGAGGTCGTCGTTTACGGTATCCGCGCGAGTCTGCGTGACTCGATGCAGACCAAGAAAGACGCCACCGGAGTCGAGGAGGTGCTGACGGCCGAGGACGTCGGCAAGTTTCCCGACAAGAATCTCGCCGAGGCGCTGCAGCGCGTCCCCGGCATCGTCACGCAGAAGGACTTCGGCGAGGGCGAGCGCATCAACCTGCGCGGCACCAATAGCACGCTGACACAGGCGACGCTCAACGGTCACGGGCTCTCAACCGCGGACTGGTTCATTCTCGACCAGCAGAGCGCGACCCGCAGTTTCAACTACCTGATGTTGCCTGCCGATCTCATCGGTAAGGTCGAGGTGCAGAAGACCGCCCAGGCGGATGTGCAGGAGGGGGGCATCGGCGGCACGGTCAACGTCGAGACGCGCAAGCCGCTCGACCTGCAGCCCGTGACCGCGTACGCCTCGCTGGAGGGCTCGCGCAACGATCGCGCCGCCAAGACCAACCCGTACGCGACGGGGTTGGTGAGCTTCAAGGACCAGGACAACCGGTTCGGTTTCCTGCTGGCCGCGGTTTACCAGGACTACAACATCAGGCGCGACGGCTTCGAGGTGCTCGGCTACGCGCCCATCAGCGGCACCAACCCCACGCTTATCCCGACGCTGATCAACTCGGCGCTGTTTGAGCAGGACCGCATCCGCAAGGGCGCCAATTTCGACGTGCAGATCCGCCCGAACGACCAGCTGGAATTCAACTTCAACGGCCTCCTGTCGATCTTCAACGCCGAGAACACCAACCAGAGCTGGCTGGCGGACCCGCAGCGCGCCATCGGCAACGGTGGGTCGATCAGCAACTGCGTGGTGCAGGCGGGCGCCTGCGTTGCCGGCACGGTGTCCTCTCTCAACAATGGCACCCAGGACTTCGCATTCTTCTACGACTCGTTCCACCGGCTGGCCAAAACCACCAGCCACAATCTCGATCTGGATACCAAGTACACGCCTCAGGAGAGCTGGACGCTGCACCTCGACCTCGGCTGGACCGCGGCCGTCGGCAAGACCGACCCGCAGTTCTTTCCGGAGTTCGGCGCCCCCGGCGCCTTCACCTACGACTTCCGCAACGGCGCCCCGCAGGTGCATCCGATCCCCAATGGCAATGGCGTGACCGTCGACTTCTCGAACCCGAACTCGTTCGCGTTCGATTTCGCCAACGCTGACCAGTTCGAGAACGATGACCGCGAGACCTACGTGTACGCGGATGCGCTCAAGGAACTGGATTTCGGCGCGCTGAAGTCGATCAAGTTCGGCGTCAAGGGCACCAATCACGAGCGCGACGCGAGCGGCAACTTCACCACCTACGGGGCGTTCTCGGCGCCGATCCTGCAGAAGGGGATCCCGACCACGGCCTGGTCGGCGGGCCTGAGCCCGGGCAACTTCCTGTCGGGCATTTCGGTGCCGGGCTCGCTCACCCAGGCCTGGATCGTGAACCCGGCCTTCGCCGCCCAGGTGCTGGGTGACCAAGTGAACGTAGCGGGACGCGTCCCCTATCCGACGGGCAGCTTCACCATCAATGAGAAGACCTACGGCGGCTACGTCATGGGTAACTTCGCCGGTGACAACTGGCGTGGCAACCTCGGCGTGCGCCTCGCCCACACCTTGGAAACCACGGGCGGCGCGCAGTTCGTCGCCAACCCCAACCAGCCGGGCGTGATTCCTAGCCTGTTTGGCGCCTACATCCCGGTGACGGCGAGCAAGAGCTACAACGACATCCTGCCCTCGCTCAACTTTGCCTACGACGTGACCAAGGAAGTCGTGGTGCGCTTCGCGGCTGCCAAGGTGATGTCACGGCCGGACTACACCGATATGGTGCCGCGCGTGGTCCTGAACACCGGCGCGCTGTCGGGCACGGCCGGCAATCCCAACATCGACCCGTACCGGGCCACCCAGGAGGACCTGTCGATCGAGTGGTACCCGAGCAAGGACACCGCCTACAGCCTCGCCATCTACAATAAGAACCTGAAGAACTTCATTGTCGACAATCCGACGACGCAGATCCTGCCCTTCAGCGGCGCTACCGCACCGAACGCACTGTGCACGCCGGCCGGGACGCAGTTATTCAACTGCCCGTTCGCGATCGACGTGAAGGCCAACGGCGGCAACGGCACGCTGCGCGGCGTCGAGGTCGGGCTCGTCCAGCACCTCTGGGGCGGCTTCGGGGTGCAGGCGAACTACAGCTACTCGGATGCGAGCCTCGACAGCGGTAAGCCGTTCCCGGGTAACTCGAAGAACACCTACAACCTGACGGGGTACTTCGAGAACACCCTGTTCAGTGCGCGCCTCGCCTACACGTACCGCTCGAATTTCTTCCAGATGTTCGACCGCACCAGCAATCTCGACGAGGCGGCGCTCAAGTCCCTGGACGCCTCGTTCGCCTGGAATGTGACCTCCTACGCGGCCGTGATCGCGGAGGCGCAGAACCTCACGGACGCCAAGGTCGTCGAGTACGACGACGTGCTGTCGCATCCGCGTGCCATTTACGACAACGGCCGCACGTTCTTCGCCGGCGTCACGCTGAGATTCTGATCCCCCGGCGGCTGGGTGCCCGTCGTGCCACTGTGGTGGCGCGGCGGGTGCTCAGTAGCCGTACTTGCGCATCTGCGGCGCGAGGCGCGCGGCGAACGGCTGCAGCTGCGCCGCGTAGTGGACGTGGCGCCCGAGGGCTGCGGCGTTGAGCGGCTCGGCCACCTGCGCGTAGCTCGGGGTCGGGGCGAAACGGCGGTTTTCGTGAAAGCGCAGGCAGGCCTCCTCGAAGGGCAGGCCGAGGTACTCGAGCAGGCGGCGCGTCTCGCCCGCCTGGTCGGCGACCAAGGCCTCGTAACGCAGCAGATGGCTGCCGACGTCGACCGCGCGCGCGTAGTGCTCGACCAGCTCGAATACCGCAGCCAGGTGCTGGGCGGTGTCCTCGATGCGATAGGCGCACAGGAAGCCGTGGGTCATGTTGTTGGCGAGCATGGAGACGCACACATCCAGGGGATGGCGCACCACGTGCACGATCTTGGCCTGCGGGAACGCCATCTGCAGCAGCGGCTGGTGGATCTCGTTGAAGGGCATCTTGTCGGTGAAGAACGGCTCGGCACCGTCGAGCCCGTACTGCGCGGCGCGCGCCAGGTAGTAGTCGCGGAACAGCGCGGCGACGTAGTGACGGTCGGCGGTGAACGCGCGGGCGAGGTTGCCCGGATAGCGCTCGGGGCCGGGCAGCAGTTCCTCCGACAGCCGCATGAGATCGCCGAGGAAGGTGAGTTCCCCGCCGGGGCGCACGCGCGAATGGCTGCACAGGATCTGCTCGACCAACGTGGTGCCCGAGCGCGGGTAGCCGATGATGAAGATCGGCTGCGCGGCATCACGCCGCACGCCGGCGCGCGGCAGCGCGGCCAGGTGCGCACGGGTAAAAAACTGCCGGCACAGCCCGAACAGCGCCTCGACGGTCTGGGCCTTGTAGGCCAGGCCGCCGCCCTCGCGCGCCAGCCTGCGCTTGCCCTCGACGAAATCCTGCCAGGCCTCGGCGTAGCGCCCGGCACGCTCGCGCAGGCGCCCGCGCTGCAGCTGCGCATCCCCGCCGAGGGCGCCGGCCGCATCGAGCACCGCCAGCGCTTCGGTACGCTGCCCCATGCGCGCCTGGTAGCTGGCGCGCAGCAGACTGACTTCCTGCGTCGAGGAGAGGGCCGCCGCGCGCTCGAGCAGCTCTTGCGCGCGGTTGAGATCGCCGCGCCCTTCGTACAGAGTGGACCAGTAAGTGAGCGTCAGCGCGTCCTGCGGTGCGAGTTCGTGGGCAGCGGCAAAAATGCCGTCGGCCTCGTCGGCACGACCCTGCCGCAACAGGTTGCGGGCGAGGTTGAGCAGATAGGGCGCGTGCGGACCGGACAGCTCGAGCGCACGGCGGAAGTGCCATTCTCCGGGGGGCAGGTCATTCATTTCCGACAGCACCAGGCCGAACAGGTTGTGGCCGTGCGCGCTCAGCGGGTCGACGCGCAGCGCGGTGCGCGCCACTTCCGCGGCCTCCTCGAGCCGGCCGTGCGTCATGAAGATCTGCACCAGCTCGTTGTAGGCCCACTCGGTACGCGGCTTCGCCCCGAGCACCGCATCCAGCGTCTTCACCGCCTCGACGAGTTGGCCGCGCTGCTTCTGAACCAGGTACCGAAGCTCCAGCGCATCGACGTTGCCGGCATCCGCACCAAGACATTGCCCCGCAGCCGCCTCGGCGGCGGTGAGGTCACCGCGCGCGAACGCGTCGCGGCCGCGGGCGATGAGGGCGTCGGGAGCGGGAGCCATGCGCGCTATGGTGCCCGCTTCGCGGCCGGTTGTTTAGGGCCGCGCCGCACCGCCGCCGCCGCACTGACCGTGCTGCTCGCCTGCACCGCACCGCTGGCGGTCGCCGTGACGCCGGCGCTCATCCCGGCCCCGGCGCACCTCGAAGTACAGGGCGAGGGTCTGACGCTGCGCGACGGGCTCGAGATCCGGGTCGGTGCCGGGCGCGAGGTCGCGGCCATCGGCCGCTACCTCGCCGCGCTCATTCGGGCCAGCCGTGGCATCGCGCTCGCGCTGCGCAGCGGGGCGGTAGCGCCCGGGGCGGGCGCCATCGACTTGCGGCTCGATGCCGACGCCCCGGCCGGCGAGGAAAGCTACCGGCTCGAAATTGCGCCCGCGGGCGCGCGGGTGACGGCGCACGATCCTCATGGCCTGTTCTACGGCGCCATGACCTTGTGGCAGCTGGCCAGCAGCGCGCCGCGGCAGGGCACGGAGCTGGCGCTGCCGGGGCTGCGCATCGAGGATGCACCGCGCTTCCGCTGGCGCGGCCTGATGCTCGACTCGGCGCGCCACTTCCAGTCGCCCGAGTTCGTCATGCGCTACATCGACTGGATGGCGCTGCACAAACTCAACGTGCTGTCGTGGCACCTGACCGACGATCAGGGCTGGCGCCTCGAGATCCGCAAGTACCCGCGCCTCACCTCCGTCGGCGCCTGGCGCGTGCCGGCCGGGCGCGCCGCGCAGCGCGATATCGATCCGGCGACCGGGCGGCCACGCCTGTACGGCGGCTTCTACACCCAGGCGCAGGTGCGGCGCATCGTCGCGCACGCCCGCGCGCGCTACGTCACGATCGTGCCGGAGATCGACCTGCCGGCGCACGCCACGGCCGCGCTCGTGGCCTATCCCACCCTCGCCGCGCAGCCCGCCGAGCTGCCGCGCGCCGTGCCGGCCGACTGGGGTACCTATCCGCACCTCCTCAACATCGACGAAGCCACGTTCCGCTTCGTGGAGGACGTGCTCGATGAGGTGATGGCGTTGTTTCCGGGACCGTACCTGCACGTGGGCGGGGACGAGGCGGTGACAGGGCAGTGGCAGGCCTCGCCTGCGGTGCGGGCGCGCATGCAGGAGCTCGGCATCCCGGATGCGGGCGGCGTGCAGGGCTACTTCGAGCGGCGGCTCGGGGACTATCTGAGCGCCCACGGGCGCCGCCTCGCCGGCTGGGACGAGATCGTCGCGGCGGGACTCGGCGCGAATGCCACGGTGCTCTCCTGGCGCGGCGTGCGGGGTGCGATCGTGGCGGCGCAGGCGGGGCACGACACCGTGCTCGCTCCCGACCCGCTCATGTACCTCGATCACCGCCAGGGCGCCTCGCCCGCGGAGCCGCCGGGCCGTGGCGCGGTGATCAGCACTGCTGACCTGTACCACTTCGAGGTGCTGCCGGGGGAGCTGGCGGCGCTGTCGCAGCACGTGCTCGGCGTGCAGGCGAACCTCTGGACCGAGCACGTGCGCACCGAGGAGCGCGCGGCGTACATGACCTGGCCGCGGGCCGCCGCGCTCGCCGAGGTCGCGTGGTCGCCGCAGGCGAGCCGCGACTGGGACAGTTTCCTCGCCCGCCTGCCCGCAGAGTTTGACCGCTACCGCACCCTCGGCATTCACTACTCGGCGGATGTGTTTGCACCGCTCCGTCACGTCGCCCCGTTCGAGCGTCACATGAGCCAGGATCTCAGGACCTGCACCGACAAGGTGGTGCTGAATCTCGAGGACGACGCACCGCGCGTCGGAGCGCGCGCGGTGTTCCTCATCGACATCGAGAATCCCTGCTGGATCCTGCCGGCCGCCGACCTGACCCAGGCGCGCGCGCTCACCGTCGCCGTCGGACAGGTGCCGTTCAACTACCAGATCGGCCGCGACCGCGACGCCATCCGCTTCGATGCGCCGCACACCGCCGCCGGCGAGCTCGAGGTGCGGGCCGATGGCTGCGACGGCGCACCGCTCGCGGTCCTGCCGCTCGCGCCCGCGGCGGACAACGACGCGGTGACGGTGCTGCCCCGGGTCGCACTGCCGCGCCTCGCCGGAAGCCACGAGCTGTGCCTGCGCTTTGCGCAGCCCGGCCTCGATCCGCTGTGGGCCATCGACTGGCTGCAGCTCTCGCCATGAGCGCCACGCCCCTCGTCCTGACCGCACCGCTTGCGGGCTGGAGCACGCCGCTCGAGGAAGCCCCCGATGAGGTGTTCGCCACGCGCATGCTCGGTGACGGGGTGGCGATCGATCCCACCGGGGACACCCTGTGCGCGCCGTGCGACGGTGAGCTGCTCACCGTGGCCGCCGCGCGCCACGCGGTGACGCTGCGCGCCGCCGGCGGCTGCGAACTCCTGCTGCACGTCGGGATCGACACCGTGGCCCTGAACGGCGCGGGGTTCACCGCACACGTCGCCGCGGGCGCGCAGGTGCGCGCGGGCCAGCCGCTGCTGAGCTTCGACCTGGACCTCATCGCGCGCCGCGCCAAGAGCGCACTCACCCCGGTCGTGATCACCGGCGGTGACTTCCGCATCCTGCGCGCCAGCCTCAACCGTGCGCTCGCCGCCGGCGACCTCCTCATGGAGCTCGTACCGCAGGTGCGGGCGGTGCCCGTGGCGACCGCCGGCGGCGCGGAGCCGGCCCGGGTACGGCGCGTGCGCATTGCCCTCGAGCACGGCATCCACGCCCGTCCCGCGGCGCTCGCCGCCGCCGCGCTGCGTAATCTCGCGGTGGATGCGCGCCTGGCGCTGCGCGGACGCGAAGCCAATGCGCGCAGCACCGTGGCGCTCATGGCGCTCGGCGTCCAGCACGGTGACGAGGTGGAACTGCGCGCGACCGGCCCCGACGCCCTTGCGGCGCTGGATGCGCTCGGGGCTCTGCTCGCAAGCAGCGCGCCCGTCCGTCCGGCCGCGCGCGCCACCCCGGCACGGGCGGTGGCGGTCCCGGCCGAGGAGACCGATGGCCCCTGGCGCGGCGTGACGGCGAGTCCCGGGCTGGCGGTGGGACGGGCGCTGCAGATCGCGCGTCCGCAGATCGCAGTGCCCGAACAGGGCGCGGGGCGGGAGGCCGAGCACGCTGCCCTCGACCGCGCCCGCACGGCCCTGCGGGCGACGCTCGAGCGGCGCGCAGCCGCCGCCGGCGGGCCGGCCGGGCGCGACATCGCCGCGGCGCACCTGGAGCTGCTCGATGACCCGGAGCTCATCGCCGCAGCGCGCGCCGGCATCGCGCAGGGCCGGGGCGCCGGCTTTGCCTGGCGCGCGGCGCTGCGCGCGAGCGCGGCGGCCCTGGAGGCGCTGCCCGATGCCCGCCTGCGCGAGCGCGCCGACGACCTGCTCGATCTCGAGACCCAGGTGCTGCTGGTGCTGCAGGGCAGGGCAACCGGTGCGCCGCCGCCACTGCCGCCGGACGCTATTTTGATCGCGCGCGAGCTGCTGCCCTCGCAGCTGGCCGAGCTGGCGGGTGCGCGCCCCGCCGGCATCTGCATGGCCGGTGGCGGTCCGACCTCGCACGCGGCGATTCTGGCGGCGGCCATGGGGATCCCGGCGCTGGTCGCGCTCGGTGCGCGGCTGCTGTCTCTCGCCGACGGCACCACGCTGGTGCTGGATGCCGATCGCGGCACGCTCGAGGTGGCCCCCGCAGCGGCACGCCTCGAGGAGGTACGCGCGGCGCTGAGCGAGCGGGCGACGCGGCGTGCCGCGCTCACCGCCGCGGCGCAGCAGCCGGGTCGCACCGCCGACGGCACGCGCATCGAGGTGTTCGCCAACGTCGGCTCGGTCGCGGAGGCGGAGGCCGCGGTCGCCAACGGCGCGGAGGGCTGCGGCCTGCTGCGCACCGAGTTCCTGTTCCTCGAACGCGAACAGGCGCCGACCGAGGCAGAGCAGAGTGCCGCTTACCAGCGCATCGCGGATGCGCTCGGCGCTCGGCCGCTGGTGCTCCGCACCCTGGATGCCGGCGGTGACAAGCCGATCGCCGACCGGCCGCTGCCGCCGGAGGACAATCCCGCGCTCGGACTGCGTGGGGTGCGCACCGGCTTCGCGTATCCGCAGCTGCTGCGCGCGCA
>JANWKR010000120.1 GCA_025451275.1 Steroidobacteraceae bacterium | reverse complement strand
TCGAACAGCTCGACGGCGCGCTGCAACGCCGGCGCCACGTACTCCGGGGCGCGGTCCTGCAGTGTCACCGTGAAGCCGCGCAGCGCCGCCCAGGCGGCGATGTCCCCACCCATGACCCCGGCGCCGACTACGTGCACGCGGCGGATGTCGGCGCCGCCCTTGCCGCCGGCGCTCTTGAGCCGATCCTGCAGCTGGAAGACGCGCACCAGGTTGCGCGAGGTGGGCGTGGTGAACAGGTGCGCGATCGAGCGTGCCTCGGCCTCGAAGGCCGCCGCGCCGTGCGCACCGTAGCGTCGCCACAGCCCGATGATCGCGTACGGCGCCGGGTAGTGCTGCGCCGGGGCGCGCTTGGCGACCTGGGCGATCAGCGAGCGCTCGAGCAGCGGCCGCAGCGGGCCCAAGCTCAGCAGCCGGTCAAGGAGTGGCGCCCGCCGGCGCCCCGGCGGCGCCAGCGCCAGGGCGCGTGCCGCCGCTCGCAGCTCGGCTTCCGGCACCAGGCGATCGAGGAGGCCGGCCGCGAGGGCCTTGTCGGCCCGCAGCGGCTTGCCGGTCAGCATCAGCTGCATGGCGGTGCGCACGCCCGCCACGCGCACCGAGCGCACCGTGCCGCCGAAGCCCGGGTGGATGCCGAGCTGAACCTCGGGCAGGCCGAGGGCGAGCCGCTCGTCGTTGACGCCGACGCGGTAGTGGCAGGCGAGCGCCAGCTCGAGGCCGCCGCCGAGCGCAAAGCCGTGGATCGCCGCCACGCTCGGGCAGGGGAGCGCCTCGAGGCGGTCGAACACCTGCTGACCCGGGCGGATGAGGCGGTAGCCGCTGTCGGCGTCGGCGAGGCTCGTGAACTCGTTGATGTCCGCACCGGCGACGAAGCCGCTCTTCTTGGCCGACAGCACCACGAGGGCGCGCGGCAGCTCGCGCTCGAGAGCGGCGAGCATGTCGTTGAGCTCCTCCAGCACCGCGCGCGACAGCACGTTGGCGGAGGTTGCGGGCTTGTCGATGGTCAGCCAGGCGATGCCGTCGGTGTCGCGCTCGAGGCTCCAGGCGGGGGTGGCACTCACGGGGACTCCCTTCAGGCCGCGCTGGCGGCGCGGGCGCTGCGGTGCACGGTGAAGTCGCACACCAGCGGGCGGTGATCGGAGAAGCGCACGTCGGGGACGCGGAAATCAGTGACCTCGATGCCCTCGCTCACCAGGATGAAGTCGAGCTCGATGCGCGGCACGCGCGCCGGGAAGGAGGGGAGGCCGGCGGTATTGGCGCTGCGCAGTCCCGCGGCGCGCATGAACAGGTAGATCTCGTGCGTGCCCCAGAAGGTGTTGAAGTCACCCGCCACGATCACCGGCTTGGCGGCCTGCAGGATCAGGTCGTGGAGCGAGCGCAGCTGGTACTGGCGCTGGCGGAACTTCAGCGACAGGTGCACCAGGAACACGCACACGTCCGACAGCTCCAGCTCGATGATGAGGCGCTTGATGCCGGTGTCGAAGTAGTGGAAGCGCTCGCCGTGCACGTTCGGGGCGGACAGGAAGGCGTTGCCCTGCTTGCGCACGATGGGCATGAACTGGTTGAGCGAGTCGGCGCCGTACTTGGTCTGGTAGGTCGAGTAGTGGCCGAGCTGCCGGGCGATGTGCTCGGCCTGGTTGAGCATGCCGGTGCGGATCGAGCCGGTATCGACCTCGACCAGCCCGACCACGTCCGGGCTCTCGCTGCGGATGAAGTCGGTGATGCCGGTCAGCACCTTGCGGTTGCTGCGCAGGTACCCCGCCCCGGGCAGCGGCAGGTGGAAGGCCGGGCCGGTGCCGGTCGCGTAGCGGATGTTGTAGACGAGCAGGCGCATCGTGCGTCCCTGTAGAACCCCTGCCGCAAAGAGGCGATTGTATCGTGCGCCACCGGGTTCTGCGGCCGGGCAGGTCGCGCCCCGGCCACGGTAGCGTGCCGGCAGCGCCCCGTACCACCCGCGGCGCCCTTTGTGCGACACTCGCAGGCGATGTCGCAGAGCGATCCGCTCCGTCTGTTCGTGACGCACGCCTGGGAAAGCAGCGACGACTACCTGCGCGTGTTCGAGTACCTCGAGAGCGCACGCAACTTCTTCTACAAGAACACCAGCACGCCCGAGCAGCGCCCGAGCGGGGACCGCGAGGCGCTACGCGAGGACCTGCGGCGCCAGATCGCGCCGGCCGAGGCGGTCATCGCGCTCTCGAGCCTGTACGACACCCACCAGGACCTGCTGACCTTCCAGCTGCTGTTCGCGCAGGCGAGCCACAAGCCGGTGGTGCTGATGAAGCCGTTCGGCGCGCGCGGCGAGGTGCCGAAGAGCATCCTCGATCTTGCCAACGAGGTCGCCGAATGGGATGAGCGGGCTCTGGTCGATGCGGTGCGGCGCCAGGCGCGGCACGAGGATACTCAGCGCTTCGACACCATCGAGTTCAAGCTCGACTGACCTGCGCCTCGGAGCTGTAGAGCGAGATCACCTGCGGCACGCTCTTGCGCTTGCGCGGCGCGCCGAGGGCGGCGCCGTTGACCGCCGGCGTGGCGAGCGCGGCGTGCTCGACCGGCTCGTCCTCGCGTACCGCCTCGCGCACCAGGGCCGCGAATAGCCGCACCACGCGCTCGGCCAGCTGGTCCGCTTGCTGGTTCGACATCTTGCGCACCGTGGCACGCACCGCATCCTCGCCGCGCAGCGGATGCTCGCGGGTGAGGGTGTCGTGGCAGGCGCGGAATTCCTCGCGCAGCGCCGCCGGCAGCTCCTCGACGTTCACCAGCGCGAGATGATTGCGGTAGGCCTCGGCGAGACGATCCTTGATGGCGCCCGAGCGCGCGAGCGACACGGCGGCGCTCTCCAGCTGTTCCCATGTAGTGTTCATCACTACCTCGATGGAACACCGTCAGGCAGGGTCTTTCCGGCTCGAGCCTGCTCGTCCTGGCGGCGTCGGTTAGTTCTTGTTGTCCGGTTCGGAATCCAAGCGCGCTCAAGCGGCTGCACGCGAAATATAGCTCAGACTCTAGGAAAAAAATATGGCAACTCTGATACCAGCGCGCTCCCGCGAGGCACGCCGAGGGCGGAGCACCCGATGGGCTGAGGGCAGGAGCCAGAGAAGCTGAAGCGGGGCGCGAAGCTCGCGCCTTTCCCTAGATACAGCGTGAAATTCCCACCCTAATTCTATGATTCGACAAGTTTAATTTCCCCAGCAATACTGAGCCCCGCTCGTGCCGGTGGCGTATTGCTGGCCCACGGAGTCGACCGCAAGGGTCCTGCACAGGGTGTCGTTCACCTGGCTGGCGAGCGGGGTCGCGACGACGACGTAGGAGGGTGCCGGCGGAGGGCCCGCGGGCATGGTGAGGCCCGCGCCGGCACAGTTGGCCGCCGCCGGTACGCACACCGTCACCTGGTAGTAGTTGGTGCCCGTGCTGCCGATCGGGACCGGCCAGCCCGCCGCGTTGTAGCCGAGATCATTCGGGAGCTGGCTGTAGGCCGGACCGGTCGCAGGATTGATGGCCACGCTGTAAAAACGCTCCTCGCGCCCGGCCAGGTCGAGGAGAGCGGTTTTCGCCTCGGTGCGCCGCGACTGGCGCACCTGGCTCATGTACGACGGCACCGCGATGCCGAGCAGGATGGCGCCGATGACCACCACCACCATCAGCTCGATCAGGGTGAAGCCGCGGTTGCGCCGGGCGGGTGAAGCGGTCTGCATGGCGTTCCTCTCAGTGTGCCTTACCGCAGCTCGACCCAGCTGACGCGGTGGCCCGTGGTGTTGGGCGGCAGGTTGAGACCCAGGGTGCCGCCCTGCAGGTTGCTGCCGCTGCCGCCGGCCTGGACCTGGTTGGTCTCGTATACCAGGTAGCTGTAGCCGGTGGCGTTCGTGGTCACGAACGAGCTGCCGGTCGCGTTGGTCTGCATGGCGACGGCGTTCGTGTCGGTGTACTGCGGGTTGGTGTTCACCGCGCCGTTGTTCACCTGGTTGGGCGGCAGGAAGACCTGCCTGAAGGCGCCGCCGTTCAGCGCATTGACCACGTAGGTGAAGCCGGTATCGGTGTTATTGGTGCACGCGGTAGGCGTGTTCACGGCCGGCACGATCGAGTTGACCGTGAACGCCTGCTGCACCAGGCCCGGGTTGAACACCACCTGCTCCTGGGTGCTCGGCAGGTTGATGAACCAGCCGTACTTGTTGTTACCGCTGCTGCAGGTGCTGCTACCGGCCCAGCACACCGCCGCGGTCGTATTCATGTCGATGTCGCCGGAGGAGCCCAGGGCCACCACCTGCTGCTGCAGGTTCGTCTGCAACAGGGTGCCGGCCGAGCCGGCCGCAAGACTGAGGTAGTGGGCCGCGGACAGGCTGT
Organism: Steroidobacteraceae bacterium; assembly: GCA_025451275.1. GTDB lineage: Bacteria > Pseudomonadota > Gammaproteobacteria > Steroidobacterales > Steroidobacteraceae > 13-2-20CM-66-19. Next base: position 1,944 of record JANWKR010000120.1, on the reverse strand, counting down.
TCCAGTTGGTCATGTTCCAGTCCCACACGCCGTACAGGCTCTGGCCGTTGGGCGCGTAGGTCGTGCCGGTGGTGTTGGTAATGCCGGTCTTCTGGCCGGTCCCGAACAGCAGCATGAGCTGCTGCACCCCGCCGGGGGTCGCCGCGCCTGAGGCAGCCACGATCGCGGTCGTGATCGGCTGGTTCGTCGTGGTCGTGAACAGCGGTCCGGGGGTTACCGCCCACATCGTCTCCGTGGCGCTCGTCAGGTCGAAGCGCCACAGGTTGCCCTTGAGGTCGCCGGCGTAGACGTAGTCAGTCATGTGGTCGCCGTCGAGGTCGGCCGGCGTCACGTAGGCGATGCCGTTGTTGGGCGCGGTACCGGCACCGGCGCTCAGGTAGTAGAACGTCACGGTCGGATTGCCGGAGGCGGGCGAATTGACGACACCGACAAAAATGCCGGCATCGCCGGTCGCGCTGCCGTAACCGTTCCCGAAGATGAACGCCCACTCGCCGTTGTGCAGGCGGCGGATCTGCGGCGTGCCAAAGGTGTTGCCGAGGCTCTGGCCGCAGGTGGCGTTGCCCGAGCAGGTGATGTTGGCGCTGGTCCACTCGCCCATCACCAGGGACGCGGCATTGCTCTCGGCGAAGTTGCCGCCGCTCGAGCCGCTGGTGGTGGTCGTGCCCGGATTGGTGATGTCGAGGGCGAAGATCGCCTTGCCGCCCGCCCCGAGGCCGCTCACCAGCCAGGTGTGCCAGCTGTTGCCGTAGAACAGGTCTCCGGTGCCCGGGGTGGCGTTGACGAAGTAGTTATGGCCGTACTGGGTGTTCGAGTAGTCCACGGCGGCGGTAGCCGAATGGATGGTGCTGACCACCGAGGCCGGCATGTACGCGAGCAGCTCCAGGCCGTCGTTGTTGGTGAAGCAGGTCGCCGGCGGATTGGCGCTGGTGCAGGCGCTGTTCGTCAGGTCGTAGAAGCCGCTGCGGAAGCCGTGCAGGAGGCCGTCGTTGGCGCCGACGTACACCACCTGGGTGCGCTGGGTGTTGTTGGCCACGAACTGCGGGTAGGTGGTCGCGCCGCTGGCGTTCTCGGACAGCGGGTCGGAGCTGCTGAGGCGATCCTTCCAGCTGGCCGTGTAGGGGGCCGTCGGCATACCCACCCAGATCGGACTCGAGTCCATCACGTCCGCCAGCACGCTGCGGCGGCGGCGGAACTCGCCGACGCCCGAGGAGTTCACCTCGCAGGAGCGCGTGCCGCGCAGGAAGTTCACGCGATCGGCGGTGCTGTAAGCAGTGGTGGCGTTGCACACCAGACCGCTGATCCCGCTGTCGCCGCTGTCAATGGCCGTCTGCTGCCCCGCGGACAGGTTCGCGTAGCGGAACGCAACACCCGTGGAGCCGTCCCACGAGAGAATGCTGCGCCCCGTATCCGGGTTCTGGGGGTTGACGAGACCCGCCTGGCCGGTCGTTGCGCAGGTCGAGCCGCTCGGGACGCCGGTGAGGACGCAGGACGCGTCCCAGTTGGGCGTGCTGCCGATCACTACGTTGCCGAAGCCGTCAAATCCCAGACTGCTGGCGGTGACGCGGCCGGTCCAGCCGTTGCTCGGGTTGTAGTAGGCGAAGTAGGCCTGGATGCCGTTCTCGAGCTTGGCGGATTGCTTCTCGCTCGCGCCCGCAGAGCTCGACGCCGAAGTCGCCGGGTCGGCGCGGAAGCACAGGATCTCGTGGATGTTGTTCGCGCCACCGGTCGAGCCGGCGAAGCCGAACAGGAAGTTCGCCGGCAGCGGTCCGTTGGAAGTGGTGATGTCCTGCCCGGTGATGACCGAAGAGAAGGCGCTGCAGCCGCTGTTGGAGCCCGGCGGGCAGGTCGCGTACGCAAGGCTCAGCCGCCCGTTCTGCGAGATCTTCAGCTGGTAGAAGATCGGCGTGGCATCGCCACGCTTCATCGCGCTCTCGTTGGCGATCT
>JANWKR010000119.1 GCA_025451275.1 Steroidobacteraceae bacterium | reverse complement strand
GCAGCTCCGGCTGGCGCGGCGGCACCTCGAGTCGCACGGTGCCGCTGTCCGGCCACTTGCGCAGGAGCGTGGCGATGTCGCTCGCCACCTGGTCGTCCACGTCGAGGTCGGGCCCGAACACGCTGACGAAGAACGGCGCCACCTCGCCCGACAGGGTCTCGCCGATGCGCTCGGCGAGCACCGAGTAGATCTCCACCAGCTGGTTGGGGAACTGGTCGAAGACCGCACGCACCCGCGCCTCCAGCTGCGCGGTGGTGACGCCGCGGCTCGGGTCGAGCTGGATCTCGAACTCGCTCTTGTTGGGGGCATCGGGGTCCTGGCCGTTCTCGGCGCGCCCGATCTGCTCGGCGACGCTCTTCACGCCCGGGATGGCCGCCAGACGCGCGGCGATGCGCTGGCCGACGCGCGAGGTCTCCGCGAGCGAGATGCCGGGCCGCAGCGCGGCGTGCGCGATCAGGTAGTTTTCGCGGAAGTCCGGCAGCAGGCGCGCGCCGAGCAGCGGCAGCAGCGCCAGCCCGGCCACGCCGCTCAGCAGTACCCCGGCCAGCACCCAGCGCGCGTGCCCCGTCAGGTGCTCGATCGCCTGGTGCTGCCAGCCCTTGGCGCGCCGCAGCCACGCGGGCTCGTCACGCGGCTGGTAGCCCTGCATGAGCAGCGCGCACAGGGCCGGGGTGGCGCTCATGGCGACCAGCAGCGACAGGCCGACCGCGAGCAGGAAGGCGGTGGCGAGCGGGCGGAAGAACGCGCCCTGCAGACCCGACAGCATGAGGATGGGCAGGAAAGCGACCGCCACCGCCGCGGTGGCATAGAACACCGGCCGCCGCACCTCGAGCGAGGCGGCGAGCAGCAGGTTCGCGATCGCGGAGCCGGCCCCGGCGCCGCGGCGGCGGCGCGTGATGTTCTCGACGTCGATGACCGCATCGTCGACCACCACCCCGAGCGCCACCACCAGCCCGCCCAGGCTCATGGTGTTGAGCGACAGCCCGCCGAGGCCGAGCAGCCACACCGTGGCGAGGAGCGAGACCGGGATGGCGCTGAAGGAGATGAGCGCGCCGCGCCAGTCGCGCAGCGTCACCAGCAGCAGCACGATGACCAGCGCGGCGCCGACCAGCAGCGAGTTGCGCAACTTCGCGATGGCGCTCTCGATGAAGCTCGCCGGCCGCAGCAGCGCCGGATGGTACTGCACCCCGCGCCGCGCCAGCTCCGGGGCGAGCGTCTGCAGGCGCTGCTCGAGGGCGCGCGTGACGTCGAGCGTGTTGGCGCCGTACTGGGTCGAGGTCTCGACCAGGATCCCGGGCTTGCCGCCGATGATGGCATCCCCGAAGCGCGGCGCGGCCCCGTCGCGCACCTCGGCGACGTCGCCGATGCGCACCGGCGTGCCGTTGTGCTCGCCGACCACCGCCTGCGCGAGCGCCGCGGACGAGCCGCCCGGCGCCTGCGCCTGCAGCACCAGGCGCTGCGTGGCGGTCTCGAGGTAGCCGCCGCCGCTCATCTGCGTGCCGCGGCGCGTCGCCGCCTCCACGTCATCGAGGCTGAACCCGGCCGCGTCCAGCCTGACCGGGTCGACCCACACCTGCCGCTCGCGCGCGTCGCCGCCGAAGATCTGTGCCTGGGCGACGCCGGGCACCCCGAGGATCTGCGGCTTGACGGTCCAGCGCACCAGGTCGCGCAGCTCGAGCGGCGAGAGCGTGTCGCTGGTGAAGCCGAAGTGCACCAGGTACTCCATCGAGGAGCTGAGCGGCGACAGCAGCGGCGCCCCGACCCCCGGGGGCAGCAGCGTGGCGGAGTCCGCGAGCCGCTCGCTGATCACCTGGCGCTGCAGGTACGGGTCGCTGTCGCGGCCGAACACCACCTGGATGGCCGCCAGCCCCTGGCTCGAGGTCGAGCGCACCACCTCGACGTTCTCGGCGCCGGCGAGCAGATCCTCGAGCGGCCGCGTCACCATCGCCTCGACCTGGGTGGCGTCGAGGCCCGGCGCCTCGGCCTGCACCAGCACGTGCGGGGGTGCGAAGTCGGGAAACACGTCGAGGCGCGCGCTCAGCAGCGCGCTCACGCCGAGCAGCGCCACGAGCACCGAGAGCGCGGTCACGATGCGGGGATTCGCGAGCGAAGCGCGAACGATGGCGGCGAGCATGGGCGCTAGTCGTGCTCTTCTTCGGCCGCCGAGAAGCTGCTGATGCCCTGCAGCGACCACAGCACGCCGGCGCCCTGCACCACGATCGGGTCGGCACGCGACAGGCCGGTCACCAGCCACGCCGTGCCGACCCGCGCCAGCGGCTTCACCGGCACCGGCTGGTAATGAAAGGTGTCGGCCGCGGCGCGCTCCTGACGGTAGACGTAGGCGCCCTGTTCGGCGTACAGCAGCGCCGCCGCCGGCACCAGCAGGCCGGCAACCGCCGCGGCCCCGCGCAGCTCGACGGCCGCGCGCGTGCCGGGCCCGAGCCCCGGCGGGCCGTGTTCCACCGTCAGCAGCCAGCCGGCGCTCTGCGCCTGGCTGCGCGGCATCGGCCCCAGCACCCGCGCCGCGACATTCATCCCGTCCACCGTCACCAGCGCACGCGGCTCGAGCGCGCTGCCGATGCTGTAGCCGGGCACGTCGGCGCGCAGCAGCACCTGCTGGCCGTGGCTCAGGCTCTCCAGCAGCGCCCGGCGCTGCGCCGGGGCGAGATCCGCCAGCGGTCCCCACTGCAGGCGGAAGCTCATGGCGGCCGCGCGCGCCTGCGCCTCGGCTTCCACCGACTGGGCCTGCGCGGCCTGCAGCGTCTTCAGCGACGCCTGCGCATCGTCGTGGTAGAGGCGCTCGACGCGGGCCGCGTCCGCGCCCGCCGCCTGCGCCGCCGCCTGCGTGCTGGCCACGCGCCCGGCATCCGCCACCAGCAGCCCCGGATCGAGCACGGTGCCGTAGGCGGCAATCGGCGGTGCCCCGCGCAGCGGCAGCGGATGGTCGATGCGGATGCCGACCGCGTCCTGCTGGGCGGCGGTGAGCGCGAGGGGCTCGCTCTTCTGCGCACCCCGATCCGCGTCGTCGTCGTCGCGCGGCGCGGCCGCCGTGCTGTTCGGGTGTGGCTCATCGTCGTCGTGGGCCGCCGGCTTGTCGGCGGCCGCGGCGGCCAGTCCCCGGCCGGCAGCGGCCGGCGGTAGGCGTCCTCGAGTGCGCCGTAGGCCTGCTCGGCGGCATAGGCCGCCTCGAGCAGCGCCAGCTGCGCTTCGATGGCCACGATCTGTGCCGCCAGCGCACTCGGTCGCTCGCTCGCCCCGAGTGCCAGCGCGCGACTCTCCGCCTGCTGCTGACGCGTCGCGAGCGCGGCCAGATCGCGCGCCTGCAGCCACGCGGCCCGTGCCGTCGGCCAGGCGAGCTCGGCGCGGTCGATCTCGGCGAAGATCTGCGCCTGCACCGCCTGCAGCTGCTCGCCGGCGGCGTGCCGCCGTGCCACCGCCTCGCCGATCGGCCCCCGGTGCTGGTTGAACAGCGGCAGCTCGAAGGACACCGCCAGCGCACTCTCGCGCGCCACGTCGTTGAGCGACTCCGCGCGCACGCCACCGCCGCCCCAGGCGTACGCGGGCGTGATCTCCAGGTGCGGCCAGCGCTTGGCCGCCTCGCTCTGCAGCCCGACCTCGGCGAGGTCGTACTCACGCAACGCGTGCACGATCTGCGGCCGGCCGACGAGGGCGGCGTTGCGCCAGTGTTCGGCGGCGGCGACCTCCAGCCCATCGATCGCGGCCCAGTCGCTCCAGCGCACCGGCACGGCCTCGAGCGCCGCGACCGGCACGCCCACCGCCGCGGCGAGCCGGGCGCGCGCGTCGGCGGCGCGCGCCTGCCCCTGCTGTGCACGCTGCTGGGCGTGCGCCAGCTCGAGCTCGTCGGCGAGCGTCTGGCTGCGGGCGATGTCGCCCTCCCGGAGGCGCGCCCGGTCGCTGTCGATGAGGCCCTGGCGCGCCCCGACCAGCGTCGCCAGCAGCGCCGACTCGTCCTGCGCGGCGACGGCGTCGAGCAGCGCCTGGCGCAGCCGCGCGCGCACCTGCCACAGCGATTCGGACAGGTCGGACTCGGCCAGCGCGGTGGCGAGCGCGGCGCGGGCACGGGCGCGGGCGCGCTCCCCGTGCGGGCGCAGCAGGAAGTCGAGTGACAGCCCGTAGAGCCAGGCGCCGCTCTCGGCGGCGCTCCTCAGGTACTCACCGAACAACTGCATGTTGGGATTGGGGCGCTCGGCGGCGGTGCGCTCGCCGGCCGCCACCGCCACCACCTCGGCGCGCTCGGCGGCGAGCTGCGGATTCAGCTGCAGGGCGGCGGCGAGCCACTGCGCCAGGTCCCAGCCGCCGGCGGCCGGCGGCAGCCCCGGCACCTCCAGGCGCCGGGCGCTGAACTGCTCGAGGGTGGCGGCTGGCTCGAGCGGCTGCGGCGGCGGGGTGCTGCTGCAGGAGCCCGCGAGCAGCGCGAGCAGGCAGCCCCCGGCTGCGCCCCGCGCGCCGGATCTGCACGGCTCCAACCCCGCTTCGAATCGGCGCACCGCTCGCATCCCCCGCTGTGCAGTATAGAGCCGCGCCGCGACGCTGGCAGCGCCGTGGCTAGGCGGCGACGGCGGCGAGCGCCTCGGCGTGGAAGCGCAGGTGGTCCTCGACGAAGCTGGCGATGAAGTAGTAGTCGTGGCCGTAGCCTTCCTGGCGGCGCAGCCGCAGCGGCTGCCCGGCCGCGGCGCAGGCGGCTTCGAGCCGCTCGGGCAGCAGCTGTCCCTGCAGCAGGAATTTGTCCGCCATCCCCTGGTCGACCAGGATCTGCGGAAACACGCGCCGGCGCGCCGCCGTCAGCAGCTCGACCGTGTCGTACTGCGCCCACGCCGCGGGGTCGTTGCCGAGATAGCGCGGCAGCGCCTTCTGCCCCCACGGGCAGCGGATCGGCGAGCAGATCGGCGCGAAGGCCGACACCGAGCGGTACACCTGCGGGTTGCGCAGCGCCAGCACCAGGGCGCCGTGGCCGCCCATGGAGTGGCCGAAGATGCCGACCTGCTGCGCGCTGGCGCCGAACTGCCCGAGCACCGCCTCGCGCAGCTCCCTGAGCACGTAGTCGTACATGCGGAAGTACTGCGACCACGGCGCCTGCGTGGCATTGAGGTAGAAGCCCGCGCCGCTGCCGAATTCCCAGTCGTCGGCCTCGCCGGGGATGCCGGTGTTGCGCGGGCTGGTGTCGCAGGCCACGAGCATGAGCCCGAGTTGCGCCGCGACGCGCTGCGCGCCGGCCTTGATGGTGAAGGTCTCCTCGGTGCAGGTGAGGCCCGCCAGATAGAACAGCACCGGCACCTTGCGCTGCTGCGCCTGCGGCGGCTGAAAGACCGCGAAGCGCATCGGCAGGCCGATCACCTGCGACTGGTGGCGGTAGAACCCCTGCGTGCCGCCAAAGCTGCGATGCTCGCTGATGGTTTCGAGCGTCATCGGTACTCCATTCGGCGCCCGCGGCGCCTGCCGCCACATTATGAATCCGATCCGCGCCGTGCACGGAAAAATGCCAGCACTGACTCAGTCGTGCCAGATTGGACACGCGCGCGGCGGCGGTGGACAGCGCGCGCAGTAGGACTATATTGCGCCCACCGTGCGCATGCTCGCTCCACGCGCACTGCGGCCTTGCGCACGGGACTCCATCGCCAATCACTGATTGTCGAGCGAAGACCGCCCCGCCGCGGGGCGGTCCTTTCGCGCCCCCCGCGTTTCTTAACATCTTTTGGTCTGGCCGCCGCCGGCGTCCTCCGTAGCATGCGCAGCCTGTCGCGGCTGGCCGCGGCACGAGGACCCACTCCATGCGCAAGCCGAGACACCCGGCACGGGCAATCTTGTGCGCGCTCGCCGCCGCGCTCACGCTGCGCGCCGCCGACGCGGCGCAGTTCGGCGCGCTCGTGGGGCTGGTGCGCGACGCGACCGGTGCGCCGGTGGCCGAGGCGACCGTGACCGCCGTGCGCACCGACGGCAGCGCCACGCGCGCCACGCTCACCGGCAGCGACGGCCTCTATTCCTTCGCCGACCTGCCCCCCGGCGCCTGGTCGGTCAGCGTGGAGCTCGTCGATCACCGCAGCGTCAGCCGCGCCGCACTGGCGGTGCTCGCCGGGCAGGCGACGCGCGCCGATCTGGCCGTGGCCGCGCCCGCAGGCGCGCAGCTGGCGGCCGCGCCGGCGCCGGCCGCAGCGCCGGTCCGCGCCGCGCCGCAGCTGCCGGAAGCGCTGCAGGCGCCCGAGCCCGGGCCGGCCGTCGACACGCAGACGCCGTTCGCGGTCGGCGACCTCGGCTGGATGAACGGCACCGGCCGCGGCACGACGCCGGTGTTCGACACCAAGTTCTTCACCCCCGAGGTGCGCTTCGACGTCAACTACCTGCAGGACTTCAACCACCCCGTGGACCACACCATCGTCGGTTCGACCGAGGAGTTCCGCTCCGGCGAGTTCCAGATCGAGCAGGTGAGCCTGGGGGGCAACTTCCACTGGCACAACGTGCAGGCGCGCTTCCTGTCGATGTTCGGCATGTTTGCCGTGACCACGCCGCGCAACGACGCCAGTTCGGCGGTCGGCCAGTGGGACCTGCAGGGCGCCTACAAGTACTTCTCGGAGGCCAACGCCGGCTATCACTGGGACGTGAACCACGGCCTCAACGTCGATGCCGGCATCTTCGTTTCCTACGTCGGGCTATTCAGCTACTACAACTTCGACAACTGGACCTACCAGCCCTCGTTCGTCTCATCCAACACGCCGTGGTTCTTCAATGGCCTGCGCGTGCAGTGGTTCCCGACCCAGACGCTGAAGATCGAGCCGTGGCTCATCAACGGCTGGCAGTCGTACGCCAAGTTCAACAGCCGCCCCGGCTTCGGCGGCCAGGTGCTGTGGATCCCCAACGACCGCTTCAAGCTGGTGTTCAACAGCTACAGCGTCGGCCAGGACAACCTCGCCACCGGCAGCGGCTTTCCCAACAACGGCGGCAATCCCAACGCCGCCGTCGGGCTGCCGAACCCGGCCTCGCCGTTCATCAACTACCGCGACGTCACGCGCGTGCACGAGGACGACAGCGTGGTGTGGAAGTACTACGACGCCAGGAGCGACGACGCGGCTGCCGCGGTCTCGAGGCTCGGGGTCTCGAAGATGGCCATGTCCCTGACGGTGGACCTCGGCTGCGAGTACGGCGGCGGCGTGCATTGCTCGCACGGCCCCAACAAGGCGAACTTCTTCGGCGCCATGGCCTACAACCGCGTGTGGTTCGACCACGACCTGTATGCGCTGACCCTCGGCGGCGGCTTCATGAACAATCCCGGGCGCTACCTGGCGCTGCTGCCGCCGATCAACGGCGCGACGGCCGCGACCGGCACAGCGTATTTCAGCGAGAACCCGGGGCAGAACCTCTATCAGTGGGACATGCAGCTGAACCTCCAGTACATGCCCAAGGACTGGATTACCTGGTGGACCGAGTTCACCTTCAGGCACTCGGACGTGCCGTACTGGAGCGGACCGGGTGGCGTCACGCCGCCGCTCGGCAACAGCGGCGCTCCCGCGAGCCTGGTGTGCAACAACGGCAGCGTCGCCGGCGCCGATCAATGCGGCAACGAGGGCGGCGTGTGGTTCCCCGACCTGCGCACGCGCGAGCTGGTATGGGGTGCCGGCGTCATGGTCAAGTTCTGAAAGCCACACCGTGGCCGCGGCGGCCCGCGCCGGTGCGGTTGCGCACAGTACGGCAAGCCCGATTCAGGGGG
>JANWKR010000118.1 GCA_025451275.1 Steroidobacteraceae bacterium | reverse complement strand
GCGAGTTGTTGAGCTCGTGCGCGATGACGCGGATCACCTTCTTCCACACCGTCACCTCCTGGGCCGCCAGCTCGCGCGTCAGCTGCTTCAGCAGCACCAGCTGGTGGGGGCGCGCGTTCAGCAGGAAACTGCGCTGCGACAGGTGATAGACCTGCGGCTCGCCCCCGACCTCCATGGTGAACAGCGTGTCACCCCCCGAGCCGAGCGCCTCGCGCAGCGCCAGCGGTGCCTGCGCCAGCACCTGCTCGAAGTCCAGGCCCTCGAGCTTGCGGCCGGCGTGCAGCAGCTGCCGTGCCGCCACGTTGCTGTAGGCGACGCGGCCGCTGCGATCGCTGAGCACCATCGACAGCGGCGTCGTCTGGATGACGGTATCGAGCAGCAGCTCGCGCTGGTACAGGTCGAGCCGCTCGCGCCGCAACAGGTCGCCGAGCGAGTTGTAGGCCAGCGCCAGCTCGCGCAGCTCGCGGTCGCCGCTGGCACCGACGCTGACGCTGAAGTCGTGGTCGCGCACGCTCATGATGCCGTCGCGCACCGCGCGCACCACGCCCACCCACGGGCCGGTGACGCGCCGTGCCAGCCACGCGCACAGCAGCAGCGCCACCATCGCCGCGGCGAGCGCCGCGGGCCACGGTGGCAGCCACCTCACTGCGAGCGCGGTGAGGGCGGAGCTGACGACCGCGACCAGCGCCAGCGCCGCCGCGACGCGCGCGGCGAGCGAGGAGAGCGCCATCAGGCACCCGGGGTCGGGCGCGGCGCGTCCGCCTTGAGACCCAGCTTCTCCATGCGGCGATAGAGTGCCTGACGCGACAGCCCCAGGTCACGTGCGGCGTGGGCGATCACGCCACCGGCGCGCGCCAGGGCCTGCTCGACCGCCGGGCGGTCGAGTTCCGGTTCCGCGCGCTCCGCGGATGCCGCCGCCGACAGATTGAGGGTCGCGGCCTCGATGACCCGGCTGGCGGACAGCAGGCAGGCACGGCGGATGGTGTTCTGCAGCTCGCGTACGTTGCCGGGCCACGGGTAGCGCACCAGGGCATCGGTGGCCGCGGTGCTGAGCTCGAAGCCGGGCTCGAGGAAGTGCCGGGCGAGGGGCAGGATGTCCTCGCGGCGCTCGGCGAGCGGCGGCACTTCGAGCTCGATGACGTTCACGCGGTAGAACAGATCCTCGCGGAAGGTGCCGTCGCGGATCGCCTGGCGCAGGTTGGTGTTGGTGGCGGCGATGACGCGCACGCGGGCACGGCGCGTGGTGTTGGACCCGAGCCGCTCGAACTCGCCGGTCTGCAGCACGCGCAGCAGCTTCGCCTGGCTACTGCCGGCGAGCGTCGCCAGCTCATCGAGGAACAGGGTGCCGCCGTCGGCCGCCTCGAAACGGCCGGCACGCGCGCGCGCGCCGGTGAAGGCGCCGGCCTCGGTACCGAACAGCTCGGCCTCCATGAGCTCGTTGGGCAGCGCGCCGAGGTTGACCTTGAAATACGGGCGGTCGGCGCGCTCGGAATTGGCCTGCACGATGTCGGCCAGCACCTCCTTGCCGGCGCCGTTCGGTCCGGTGATGAGCACCGGCACATCGGCGTGTGCCACCTGCGTGGCCATCGCGACCAGGGTGTGCAGCGCCTCGCTCTCGTAGACGATGCCGCGCAGGTCAAAACGCGCCGCGAGCGCGGCGCGCGCGTCGCGGCGGTGACCCCGCAGCGTCTCGGCCTCGCGCCGTGCGCGCCGCAGGTCCAGCAGGTTGCGCACGCTGGTGAGCAGCCGGGCATCGTCCCAGGGCTTGGCGATGTAGTCGGCGGCGCCCTCGCGCACCAGCTCCACCGCGGTCTCGAGATGCGTCCAGGCGGTCAGCAGGATCACCGGCAGCTGCGGGAAGCGCGCCCGCAGCTGGCGGAACAGTGCCACGCCCTCCGTGCCGCTGGTGGCCTCGCGGTGGAAGTTCATGTCCTGGATCACGAGGTCAGCCGGCTCGCGCTCGAGCAGCGCCAGGCCCGCCACCGGGGCGGCCGCGCCCAGCACGCGCGCACCGTGCAGCGACAGCAGCACCTCGAAGGCGGTGCGCACCGCCTCGCTGTCGTCGATCACCACGATGGTGTGGCCGCGCAGGTCCGTGTGCCGCGGCGCGCCTGTCTCCCCGCTCATGCCGCAATCCTAACAGCGGGCCGTTGCGCTCACACCGTGCGCGTGGCGACCGACGGCGACACCGCGGCGGCGCGTCGCGCCGGCTGCCAGGCGGCGAGCTGGCCGATGCCCCACAGGAGCAGCACCCCGCCCACCAGGTAATAGAGGTTGAGGCGCGGCAGGGCGTAGGCGATCGACAGCCAGTAGCCGGCACCGAGGGCCAGGGCGCAGCCGACCACGACCCCGGCACTGGTGATCAGTCCGTTCTCGACCAGGAAGTAGCGGACGATGTCGCGGCGACGCGCGCCGACCGCGCGGCGCGTGCCGATCTGCTTGGTGCGCGTGCTGACGTTGAAGGTAGCGAGCGCGAAGATGCCGAGGCAGGTCACCGCAATCAGCAGCGTCGTCACCGTGATCAGATAGATTTCCATCGCGCGATCACTGAGGTAGGTGAGATCGCGGAAGTAGTTGAGCGGCCGCACGTAATCGATCACCCGGTCGGGGTTGGACTTCGCCATGTGCGCCTCCACCACGCGCATCAGCGCGGCGCGCTGGCCGGGCTGGGTCCGCACCACGTAGTTGAGCGGGCCGCCGAAAGCGAACGGGTAGCGCGGCAGGAAGTACACCCAATCGGGGTGATCATTGGAGGGAAAATTGCCGATGATCGGGTCGACGACGCCGACGATGGTCGCGGCCTGGTCGAGCGAGTCATAGACGCGCTTGCCGAGCGGATTCTGCCCCGGGAACAAGCGCTCGCCGAGCGCGCGGCTGACGATGATCTCGGGGACGAAGCGCGAGCTGTCGCTCTTGGTGAGCGGCGGCTGGATCTCGTCATGAGTGAAGTTGCGGCCGGCGATGAGGCGGACGCCGAGCGCCGCGAGGCCGTGCTCGTCGATCTCCAGCGCGTTGAAGTTGTCGGTGGGATGCGCGCCCGGGCGGGTGACGAGCGGGTTGTTGTTGCCGCCGTCGGACAGCGGGACCGAGCCCGTCACCGAGGCGGCCACCACGCCCGGCAGCGAGCGCAGCCAGCCGAGGTCATCCTGGATCGAGGGTACGGTCTGAAAGCGATCGGTGAAGCCGGCGCTGGCGACCACCATGACGTTGTCGACGTCGATGCCGCTGGGGCGGCCCATCTTCTCGGCGCGCTGCACCACGATGTAGAGCGCGTTGACCAGGACCGCGAGCGCGATCGCGATCTGCATGGCGACCAGTACCGCGCCGGTGCGGTTGCGCATCAGCGCCGAGAGGATCGGACGAACGTGCAGGCTCATGGTCTTTCCCTCACTGACTCTTCAGGTACAGCGCCGGCGGCAGCCGCCCGATGCGCCAGGCCGGGTACAGCCCGGCAGCGAGCGTGGCCGCTAATGCCAGGACCACCGCCCAGATGACGCCGGTGACGTCGAAGTGCATGAGCTCCTGGTAGCCGCCGCGATGGTAAAGGTGCGCCGAGGCGTACAGGTGCCGCACGGCGGCCAGCCCGAGCGCCGCGAGTCCCATGCCGAGCAGCGCGCCCAGCACCGACAGCGCGCCGACCTCGATCAGGTGCTGGGTGAAGATCTGGCGACGGCTGGCGCCGAGTGCGCGCCGCACGCCGCTGATCGGAGCACCGTTCAGGAACTTGGCGAGCAGCAGGCCGACGGTGTTGATGAGGCACACCGCCAGGAACGCGAACGCGAGGCCCACCAGCACGCGGTTGTCGGTGTCGACTACCTTGTTGTCGCGCAGCCAGTTGCCGACATTGGTCAGGCGGTTGTCGCGCGGGCGCTGGAAGCGGCCAGCCCTGTGCTGCTCGGCCCAGTAGCCGTCCATGAACGACTGCATGCGCTCGCGGCTGCTGCGGCTTGGCAGCTCGACCCACATCTGAATCCAGACGCAGTCGGAGGCCATGAAGTCCTTGAAGGTGTCGAGCTTCTCCGGCTTCCAGCAGTCGGTCTCTTCGTTGTTGAGCAGCTCGAGCTCCGCGCCCCAGCCGTAGGGAATGAACGCCTTCTCGGGCGGGTTGAACTGGCCGCCGTTGAGGTCGTAGTAGCGCGGCCGCGGGTACCAGTCATCGAGCACGCCGACGATACGGAACTCGTGGTCGTTCCAGCGCAGCGTGCGGCCGACACTGTTGGCGCCGCCGAACAGCTTCTCGTTTTCATCGCGCGACAGCACGATCACCGGCTGCGCGGGGCTGTCGGCCGCTGCGCCCCAGCCGTTGCCGTACAGGAACGGCACCTCGAACATGGCGAAGAAGTCGGCCGTGGTGACGCGCGTCTGCGCGCGCTCCGACGGCACCGTGCCGACGCCGCTGATGACGCCGTCGGTCGCGTACATCATGACCTTGCGCACCGGGACGTCGGAGCGGAACAGCACCTGGGTATCCTTGTAGGTCATCTCCGGGGGCGGCAGCGTCGACTTCTTGCTGTAGGCCTGCTTGGGGTCCCAGTTGTCCATCGTGACCGCGTACAGCCGGTCGTTCTTCCACCAGATCGGGTTGCCCGACATGGCGTGATAGACGGTGAGCGTCATGACGCATACCGCGATGCCGAGCGCGATGGCCAGCACCATGAGAGTGGTGATGCCGGGGTTGCGCCCGAAGCTCTTCAGGGCCAGCCGCACGTAGTAGCCGAGCATGACAGCTCCTTCGCTGTGATCAGGCCAGCGCCTGAGCGCCGCCGGCGGCGGCCGCGGCGCGGGGCTCGTAGGCCCGGAAATCGGAGATCTGGCCGTCGATCAGGTGCACGTTGCGCTGCGCCCGCCGTGCCAGCTCCGGGTCGTGGGTCACCAGCAGGATGGTGGTGCCCATCTCGTTGATCTGCTCGAGCAGATCCATGACCTGCCGTGCCATCAGCGAGTCGAGGTTGCCGGTGGGCTCGTCCGCCAGCAGGAAGGCCGGGTCGCCGGCGATGGCGCGCGCAATGGCGACGCGCTGCTGCTGGCCGCCGGACAGCTGTGCCGGCATGTGCTTGGCGCGCGAGGCGAGACCGACCAG
>JANWKR010000117.1 GCA_025451275.1 Steroidobacteraceae bacterium | reverse complement strand
CCGCGTGCTGGATGCGAAGGAAGCCCTCGGTGCGCGTGACCTCGACCTCGTGGTCCTGAGTGGCAGCGCCGCTGACGAACTCCTGCAGCACTGGCACCAGGACCTGCCGCTCACCCTGAGTCAGCTCGATCGCAGCTATCACCAGCTCGCGCCGGCGGCGCGCGCCGCGCTCGACCCGAGCCTGCGCGCCGACGACACCGGCGCCAGCCCGCGGGTACAGCTGCGCGCCGACGGGGCGCTCGCCGCGCTCGTGAGCTTCGAGTCTCCGGTTACCAGCCATCGCACGGTCGTGGCGCTCCTGGGGCGCGATGCCGCGGCCGCGCACTCGCTGGTTGCAACCCTCAACGACAACAGCAAGGTACCCCTGATCCGAGGCGAGCTCGCGGTGATCAAGAACGACGCGGTGCAGAGCTTCCAGGGCCAGGACAGCTACTACGTCGGCTCGCTATCGTTCTGGCAGTGGCTGTGGTTCCACTTCTCGCGCCATGCGATCGTCCTCATCGTGCTGGCGCTCGCGGTGGCCATCGCCGTCGGGCTCCTCGTGTACGGCCGGCTCGAGCGTCGCGTCAAGCAGCGCCTGGAAGCCCAAGGGAAGTGACCGATGGCCACACGGGGGCGCTGCTGGGTGCTGTGTGCGACGGCACTGCTGACCGCCACGGCCCAGGCGCGCGCGGGCGACTGCGCGACGTGGCCCGAGTGGCAGGCCTTCAGGCGCCTGTACGTCAGTGACGACGGCCGGGTCGTCGATGCCAGCACCGCGCAGTCGGTCACCGTCTCCGAGGGCCAGGCCTATGCCCTGACGTTCGCGCTGGTCGCGAACGACCCGGCGGGCTTCGCCAAGGTCCTCGCCTGGACGCGCGACAACCTGTCCGCGGGCGATCTCGGCCGCACGCTGCCCGCGTGGAAGTGGGGGCACGCCGAGGACGGCAAGTGGACCGTGCTCGATCGCAACTCCGCCTCCGATGCCGACCTGTGGATGGCCTACACCCTCGGCGAAGCCGGGCGGCTGTGGCACGACGCCTCCTACACCGAGTTGTCGCGGGCCATGACGGCGCTGATTCTGCGCGACGAGGTGGCGCACGTCCCCGGGCTCGGGGCGACGCTGCTGCCCGGCGCGCGGGGCTTCGTGTCACAGCAGACCTGGCGGCTGAACGCGAGCTATCTCCCCCTCCAGCTGCTGCGCGCGCTGCAGCGCTCCGGCGACGGCGCGCTGTGGAGCGCGGTGCTCGACTCCTCGCAGCGGGTCATCATCGGCTCGGCGCCGCGCGGCTACGCCGCCGACTGGGTGCTGTACCGCGAGTCGCAGGGCTTTTCCGCCGATACGGCCACCGGCGGTGTCGGCAGCTACAACGCCATCCGGGTGTACCTGTGGGCGGGGATGCTGGCCGAGGACGACCCGCAGGCCGAGCGCCTGGCACGCCAGCTCGAGCCCATGGCCTCAGCTGCCGCACGACACGCGGCGCCGGAGTCCATCGACACCAATAGCCTCGAGGCCCACGGCACCGCTTCCGCCGGCTTCCTCGCCGCGCTCCTGCCGCTGCTGACGCATTTCAAATATACCGAGGCCGTGCAGGGCTACCGCAAACGCATCGAGGCCGAGGCGCTGCGCGACAACCAGCACTACTACAACGACGCGCTGACGCTCTTCGGGCTCGGGTGGCTGGAAGGCCGGCTGCGCTTCGACCGGCACGGACAGCTGCATGTTGGCTGGAGCGCTTCGTGTCGCGCCGACTGATCGCCGCCGCAGCGCTCACCTGGTGCGCCTGCGCCGCGCTGTCCGCTGCGGCGTGGCCGCCGGCCGACCAGCAGCTGCTGCACAGCGCGCGCTTCTGGGAGGCCCACGATCGCGGGGATCTTGCGCAGCTGGCGCTGAAGAAACTGGTCGCGGCGCGCCCCGACGAGCCGCAGGCGCTGTTCGCACTCGGAGAGCTCGACCTGCGGCTGAACGACTTCCAGGCCGCCTCCCAGGTCGAGTCCGAGCTCACGCGCCGCTTCGCAGGCTCGGCCGCGGCGCAGGACTTCGCCACCGGGGTGCGGGTCGCCACCCGCGACCGACTGCGCTTCGCCTCGATCCGGCGCCTGGTTGAGCTCGGCCGCACCGCCGAAGTGAAGCCGCAGCTCGATCGCCTGTTTCCGCAGGGACGGCCGGGCGGCACGCTCGGCATCGAGTACTACCTGCTGCTGGCGCGTACGCCCGGCGGGGCGGCGCCGGCGCGGGCCGGGCTGAGAAGGCTCGCGGACGAGCACGCCGGTGATCCGCGCTACCAGCTGGCGCTCGCCCAGCTCATGGTGTGCGACTCCGACACCGCGCTCGAAGGGGTGACGCTGCTGCAGCAGCTCGTGCAGCGGGACGACGTGCGGCGCGACGATGCTGACCGGCTCCTGGCCTCGGGGCTCATGCGCCTCGGGCCGGAGCAGGCACCCGAGCCTGCGCTGGCCGCGTACCTCGCCCGCAACCCGCAGGACACCGAGCTTGCGGGACTGCGCGGCGGGCAGCAGCGCCTGGCCGAGGAGCGCGGACTGCTCTCACCGGCGGCGCTGTCGCAGGCCGTGCCGGCCCTGCAGCGACGGCTGGCCTCGGAGCTGGCTTCCGGGGCGGTGCCGGCCGCGGCGCGTGCTGCGGTACGCACCTGGCTCGAGCACAGCCGCGCCTCTCTGGCGACGCACGAGGACGCGCGCGCCGCCACCGAGCTGCGCGCGGCGCTCACCTTCCGGCGCGGCCGCTACGAGTCTGAGATCGTCATTGCGCGGGAGCTCGAGGCGGAGGGCCAGTCAGGCGAGGCGGACGAGCTTCTGGCCACCGCCGCCGCGCTCGATCCTGGGTCGACCTGGCTGTTCGAGACGCGCGTGCGGCGGCTGCTGGCACACGGCGACACCGCCGCGTGCATCGCGCTGCTGCGCGGCCGGGCGCTGAGCCCGAAATGGACGGTGCAGTCGCGTGGTGCGCTGCTCGCCAGTGCGCTCGAGCAGCAGGCCGCGGCGGAAGCAACGGCCGGCAAGACCGATGCCGCGATGACTGATCTCGAGGCCGCGGTGCGGCTCGCGCCGCGCGATGCGTGGATGCGCTACCGGCTCGCCGGCTACTTCCGCGACCGCGGGGATGCGGCGCGCGGCGCCGCGCTCATGAGCGAGGGCGTCAAGAATGCCCCGGACCTCCCGGAGATGCGCTACGCGCTGGCGCTGTACCTGTCGCAGACCGGGGAATACGCGGCGGCGCTCGCGGCCGTCGACGGCGTCGATGCCGCGCAGCGCACCGACGGCATGAATGGACTGCACGACCGCATGCAGGTGGTGCTGGCGCGTGCCGCCGCCACGCGCCAGCAGGCGGCGGGCGACCTGGCCGGTGCCCGGGCTACCCTGCAGGCGGTGGACGGGGTTGCCGCGCGCAGCTTCGACCGGGCCGTGGAGCTGGCGTATTCGTGGATCGAGCTGGGTGAGCGCGAGCACGCTCTGGCACTCGTGCAGCCGTACCTGTCAGGACCCGGAGCGAACGATCCGCAGATCCTGCTCGGCTGGGCCAGGGTACTGAGCAGCGCCGATGACGATGCGCGGCTCGCGCCGGTTCTGGTGCGACTCCACGCCATGGCGCAGCTCGGGGCCGACGGGCAGGGCGACGTCGCGCGCATGCAGCGCGCACTGGAGCTGCGGCAGATCCGGGCTCTCGAACGGCAGCGGGACTACGCCGCGGCGGGTCGGCGGCTCGACGCGCTGCTGGCAGCCGACCCGCAGGACCGACGGCTGCGCGTGGCGCGGGCCGAGCTCGATCTCATGGCGGGGCAGCCGCGTGCGGCGCGCGACCGTCTCGCCTCGCTGACGGCCGAAGACCCGGACGATCTCGATGCGCGCCTGTCCTACGTGCGCGCGCTGACCGACTCGGGTGACCTGGCCCTGGCGCGCGCGCAGCTGCACGCGGTCGAGGCGAGGATGCCCGCGGGCGATGACGAGCTGCACCTGAGCCTGGCGCGGCGGCAGCTGGCGCTCGGGGCCGGTGGGGATGCGCTGCGCACCCTGAAGCCGCTGCTCGCAGCCGAGCGAGCACGCCCCGACGTGCTCATGCTGGCCGGACGTGCGGAGCTCGCGCTCGGTCACCTCGTGCAGGCGCGCGGCTATTTCGCGCGCGCCGAGGCCGTCACCAGCGGTGCCGAGGCGCTCGTCGCGCGGCGCGCCGCCCGCGAAGTGGACGAGCGGCTGCAGTCGGGTGTGACCGCAGGTCTCATCGGCTGGCACCAGCCCGGCACAGCCGGCATGTCGCAGCTCGATCTGGTCACGATCCCGAGCGCCTGGGTGTTCGCGCGCGAGGACGGCTCGCGCCTCACCGCGCGCGCCGATGCCGTGTTCGTCGACGCCGGGCGCTACGGTACGACGCCCGGGTCGCTGCCGCTCATCGGCACCATCCAGGCCGCCGGCCCCGGCGCGGCCCTGCACTACACGAGCGACCGGCAGACCGGCCTCAGTCCCGCTCTCGGCTACGAGACGCCGACACTGGCGCTGGATCTGGGTGCCACGCCGCTCGGGTTTCTCGTGACGAACGTCGTCGGCGGGATCGAGTGGACGCCGGACTGGCGCTCGCTCGACTGGACGCTCGGCGTCGCGCGCCGCGCGGTCACGAGCAGCGAGCTGTCCTACGCGGGGCTCCGCGACCCGGTGACGGGGACGACCTGGGGAGGGGTGGTGAAGACCGGGCCGTACGCCGGCTTTGGCCTGTACCGCGAGCGTTATGCCGTGTCCGGCAGCCTGCACTTCGAGGAGCTGACCGGCACGCACGTGCCGGGCAACCAGCTGGCCACGGCGCGTCTGAGCTCCAGCTGGACGTTCTACGCGGCACCGGAGCTGCGCGCGGACGCGGGGCTGACCCTTAACTACTGGAACTACCAGCGCAATCTGCAGAACTACACCTTCGGCAGCGGCGGCTACTACAGCCCGCAGTCGTACGTGAGCATTTCCACGCCCGTCGAGCTCGAAGGCGAACGCGCCGGCTGGCGCTACCGCGTGCGCATGGCCGTGTCCTACAGCGTCAGCCGGGTGAGTGACGAGTCCTTCTATCCCAATGACCCGGCGCTGCAGGCCGCGGCGGGGCAGCAGCCGCTGCCGTCCGGGTTCAGCGCGCCCGTCTATCCGGGCTACCACAGCAGCGGCTTCGGCTTTACCGCTTACGCGGCCGGCGAGCGGCAGCTCAGTGATGTCCTGGTGCTCGGCTTGCTGGTGGACATCAACCGCACCGACTTCTACCACCCGACCTCGGTCGGCATCTACCTGCGCCACGCGTTCGGCACGCGGCCCACGAGCACCACATTCCGGCCGCTCGGCTCCTACAACCGCTAGCGAGCCTGGGCATCTGGCCCGGCGGTTCTAGGCACCGCGCAGCACCGGCGCCGCCACGCACACCCGGTTGCGGCCGGTGCGCTTGGCCTCGTACAGCGCGCCGTCGGCACGCTCGAGGACGGTCTCGAGCGCTTCGCCGCCGCCCGCAATGGCCACGCCCACCGACACGGTGATGGCGCCGACCAGAGTGCCGGCGGTCGGCGAGCGCACCTGGCCCTGAGCGATGGCGGCGCGGATCTGCTCGGCGACCACGTGCGGACCGTCCTGGGTGGCGCGCAACAGCAGCACGGCGAACTCCTCCCCGCCAATGCGCGCGACCAGGTCGCGACCCTTGATGTTCGCCTGCAGCACCTGCGCCACGGCGCGCAGCACCTTGTCGCCCAGCAGGTGGCCGTAGGTGTCGTTGACGTGCTTGAAGTGATCGATGTCGATGCACAGCAGGGCGGCGCCGGCGAGGCCTTCGGTGCTTTCCGCGGTGATCTGCGCGACGGCGCGCTCGAACGCGCGGCGGTTCTTCAGCCCGGTGAGCGGATCGAGCAGCGCCTCGGTCTGCGCGCGCTCGAGCGCGTTGCGCAGCTCGCCGACTTCCTGGGCGCGCAGATCGAGCCGCTCGACCACGGCCTGGGTGAGCACCTGCATGCGCTGGCTCTCGGAGAGCAGCTCCGAGACGACCGCGTGCACGCTCTCGAGGCTGACATTGGCCTTCAGGCGGTGCTGGGTCTGCTCGAGGGAGCGCTCGAACTGTCCGGTCTGGTCGCTCGCCTGCGCCGTGATCTGGAACGCCTCTTCGAGCAGTGCGCGCAGCCGGTGCTGCAGATGCTCGAGCATCTGCATGTCGCGCGCGATGATGTGGCGCGCGTACAGGTTGTATGCCTCGTTGTCGGTGAGGGGCTGCTGGCCGTCCGCGTGCGGCGCCAGTATCTGGCTGAGCTCGGGATTGATGCCCGCGACGTGCTCGTACCAGAGCGTGAAGCTCACCGGGTGGAACCCCGCCTGCTGCTGCGCCATGAGCGGCAGGGCAAGTCGCAGGAGCTCGGCGCTTCTCTCGCGGGGTTCCTCGTAGCGCATCGAATCAGCTCCGCATGCAGGCAATCGCGGCCGGCGCCGTGGGCGCAGGCCGGGTGGAGGTCCGTGCGCGGGAGACTAGCAAATTCTTAAGCTTGGCCGTAGTCATGTAAATCATGAATCTGTGCCGCATGGGCAGCCGATCACGCAGCGTCACGTGAGCGGGTGGCCCATGGCTCGGGCGTCTGGCCGCCGAGTCACTTGAGGCCGCTCATATGTCTGTCGGCAGTGAGTCCCCCGCACTTTAGGGCGGCAATTCTCTGCCGCTGACTGTGCGCAGCGACAGCCGCGCGCCGCTGTCTCAGCGGCTTCCCGCCACGACGCGGCTCGTCGCGGAGGAAATCCCTCCGTCGGTGCCGCGCCTATGCGACGGAAGCCACTCGCGAGGACGATACGGCCCGGAAGAAATTCTGATCGCGACGGCGGCCCGATCAGCGGCCGCGCGCTCGGGCGCGGCGGCTCTGCTCTCCTTTGACGGGACCACGAGGCAACGACAGGGACGCGTGCGTGTCTTATAGTCCGCAGCGGCGCGGCGCACGAGCCGGCGGCGCGCCCACTGGGCGTGCTTGGGGGGCCACCCATCCTCGAATCCTCGCGCGATCGCCGTGTCTGACCTGTCCGGAGCGCTGCTGATCGTCGCGCTCGCGGTGCTCGCCGGCGCGGTCGGCGGACTGCTGCTCGCCGCTCGCCGCCGCCCCGTCGCCGCCCGGCCGGAATTCTCCCGCCACCCGGTTCCTGCGGCCGCCCCCGCGCCGCCGCCTTCAGTACCCGCCGCCGCAAGTCCGGCGCCGCCCGCCGCGGCGGTGGCCACACAGCTGCACGAGCTGGCGTTCGGCGTCGCGCAGCGGCCGGCCTCGGGCGACCCGCAGCATCGCGCCGTGGCTACGGCCGTTACGGCCTTGCTCAGCGAGCCGGTCCTCAATGCCGAGTACGCCCCGCGCCGCCCGTTGCTGCTGCCGAAGCTGGTGCAGGCCGTCAACGACGACGATGTGTCGGGACGCGAGCTGTCGCGTCTCATCGCCAAGGATCCGGCGCTCGCCGGCAACCTGCTGCGCATGGCCAACAGCGCGTTCTACCGGGTCAACTCGCAGCCGGTGGAGAGCATCGATCGCGCCGTGGCGCTCCTCGGCACCGCCGGCATCCGCTCGCTCATCGCCGCGTCGCTCATGCAGCCGGTGTTCAAGGCGTCCACCGTGCACTTCAAGCGCTTTCCGGATGTCACCTGGCTCCATACCCAGTACGGTGCCACGGCGGCGGAAGCCTACGCCGCGCTGGTCGCCGACTCCGACCCCTTCGCCGGCCAGCTGCTCGGGCTCCTCATGGGACTCGGCACCATCATGGTGTTCCGTGCCACCACGGATGAGTACGCGAAGACCTCGCTCGTGCCCGACGCCGGCACGGTCGCAGAGCTCGTCGCGCACCAGGCGCCCGACGTCGCGCGCCGCATCGCGCAGGACTGGGAGCTGTCGGAGCGCATATTGAGTGCGCTGGCAGAGCAGGTGCCTGCCGTTGCAGCGGGGGATCTCACCGCGCTCGGCGCCTCGCTGCGTTTCGGCCGCTACTGCGGAGCGATCGCCGTGCTGCAGGGCGTTGGCGTCCTGGACGAGGACCGTGGACTAGCGGCGCTGCGCGCCGGCGGCTACGGCCGTCCGGACTGCGAGCGGATCCTCGTGCGCCTGGCCAAACGCCCGACGGCCTGAAGCTGCTGCGCCTGCCGACTGCCGAGCTCTTCCCCTGAACGGCGGTGCGGCCTAGGGCCGCACCATGACCTTGATTGACTTGCGCTCGTTCATGGCGCGATAGCCGGCCGGGACCTCGTCGAGCTTCATCGTGCGGTCAAACACGCGGCCGGGCTCGATGCGTCCTTCGAGGATGTCCGGCAGCAGTGTCGTGATATAGGAGCGCACCGGGGCCGGCCCGCCGCTCACCGTGATGTTGCGATAGAAGGCCGGCTGGGAGGCGGGGATCGCCTCGTAATGCGGGACGCCCACGCGCCCGACGGCGCCCCCGGGCCGGGTCATGCCGATGGCCATCTGCATGGCGTCATCCGTGCCGACGCACTCGAGCACCGAGTGCACGCCGAACCCACCGGTCAGCTCGCGCACGCGCGTGACCGCCTCTTCGCCGCGTGTGCTCACCGCATCCGTGGCGCCGAAGGCCTTGGCGATCTCGAGCCGGTCTGCGTGGCGCCCGAGGATCACGATCTGCTCGGCGCCCAGGCGCCTGGCGGCGATGACGCCGCACAAGCCCACGGCGCCGTCACCCACCACGGCCACGTTGTGGCCGCGCCGGACGCGCGCGCTGACCGCGGCATGGTGTCCGGTACCCATGACATCCGAGAGCGTCAGGAGCGAGGGCATGAGCGCATCGTCACGACTGACGGGCAGGGCCACCAGCGTGCCGTCGGCCTGCGGCACCCGTACCGCTTCAGCCTGCGCGCCGCCCATCTGGCCGGCGCCGAAGAATCCGCCGTTGACGCAGGAGGTGTTGAGGCCCTCCTGGCAGAAGGGGCAGGTGCCGTCGGAGTACGCGAAGGGCATGACGACCAGGTCACCGGTCCTGAGCGTGCGCACGCTCGCGCCGACCGCCTCGACAATGCCGATCGCCTCGTGGCCCATGGCGCGGCCGGGGCCGCCCGGCGGCATGAGCTTGTAACCCCACAGGTCGCTGCCGCAGATGCAGGCGTGGGTGATGACCACCAGCGCGTCGGTCGGCTCGGTCACGCGGGCGTCGGGAACCTTCTCGATGCGGACGTCGCCCGCGCCATACATCACCGTTGCGCGCATGATCCAGTACTCCTCGTCGGGGGCTGCGAGCCGTTGCGCTTGAGTTCCATGTCATTGCCCCGTCAGCGGCCGGCGCGCGTCGCGAGGTGCGGCGGGTAGCGATCGCCCTGCACGGTGATACGCGCCAGCGCACCCTGAATGTCGCGCAGGTCTGCACCGGACAGCTCGAGGTCCGCGGCACCGACGTTCTCCTTCAGGCGCTGCACCTTGGTCGTGCCGGGGATCGGCACGATCCAGGGTTTCTGCGCCAGCAGCCAGGCGAGGGCGATCTGTGCCGGCGTCGCCTCTTTGCTCGCGGCAATCGACTTGAGCAGCTCGACGAGCGTCTGGTTGGCCGCGCGCGCTTCGGGTGCGAAGCGCGGCACGATGTTGCGGAAGTCGTCCTGCGCGAAGGAGGTGCTGGCATCGATGGTGCCGGTGAGGAAGCCGCGCCCCAGCGGGCTGAAGGGCACGAAGCCGATGCCGAGCTCTTCGCACAACGGCAGCACCTCCGCTTCCGGCTGGCGCCACCACAGGGAATACTCACTCTGCACCGCGGTCACGGGCTGCACCGCGTGCGCACGGCGGATCGACTGGGCGCCGGCTTCCGACAGGCCGAAATGGCGCACCTTGCCGGCGCGGATCAGCTCGCTGACCGTGCCCGCCACGTCCTCCATCGGCACGTTCGGGTCAACGCGGTGCTGATAGAAGAGGTCGAGGCGGTCGGTCTTCAGGCGCCGCAGGGAGTTCTCGGCAACCGCGCGTATGCGCTCCGGCCGGCTGTCCATGCCCGCCTGCGCAGTGCCGTCCTTGAAGCCGAACTTGGTAGCGATGACGACCTGATCGCGGATGGGCGCCAGGGCCTCGCCCACCACGTCCTCGTTGGCGCCGTAGGCCTCGGCGGTGTCGAAGAGCGTCACCCCGCTCGCGAACGCCTCGCGGATCAGCGTGATGGCCTGCGGCTTGTCCAGCCCCGGGCCGTAGCCGAAGCTCAGTCCCATGCAGCCGAGGCCGAGAGCCGAGACCTCCGGGCCATTCTTGCCGAGTTTGCGCTTCTGCATCGGTTCGCTCCTCAGGGCTGCGGCGGGTAGACACTAATGTAGGGCTCCCACGCGAGTCGCGCTATCCGGAGCTGAGGCTTGAGGTCGCGATCGATGACGGCCCTGGCCGGGCGCTACGACGTCGGCGGGCTCTTCGGCGAGCGGGTCGCCAAGGACGCCCTGCGCCACCGCAGCGGAAGGCCGACGCAGCCGGCGCGCCCGTGACTCACCATGCCAGTTCCAGCGGCACGTGCCCGGGCTGGGCGGCGACGCGCTTCAGCCAGGCACCGACTGCTGGGTAGGAAGACAGGTCGAAGCCGCCGTCCGCGGCGCAGTGCGTGTAGCCGTAGAGCGCGATGTCGGCAATCGAGTACCGCCCGCCCGCAAACCAGTCGTGCCGCGCGAGGTGGGTTTGCATGACCTCGAGTGCCGCGTAGCCTTTCGCGTGCCACTCGGGGATCAGATGGCGCTTGGGCTCGAGCAGCTCCTCGGGTGCGAAGCCGATCCAGAACCGCGCCACCGCGACGTACGGCTCGTGGCTGTACTGCTCGAAGAACATCCACTGCAGCACCTCGGCGCGTGCCCAGCGCTCCTCGGGCACGAGCGGGGTGCCCTCGCCGAGATACCACAGGATCGCCCCGGATTCCGGCAGCGT
>JANWKR010000116.1 GCA_025451275.1 Steroidobacteraceae bacterium | reverse complement strand
CCGTGCTGGCGGCCGACACGCCACCCGCGGCGCCGGCCGTACGTGATGGCGCGCACGACTTCGATTTCAACTTCGGTGTCTGGAAGACCCACATCCGGCGCCTCAAGGAGCCCCTGTCCGGCGCCAGCGACTACGTCGAGATGAGCGGCACGGTGAGCGTGCGCAAGGTGTGGGGCGGGCGCGCGCAGCTCGAGGAGATCGAGGTGGATGCGCCGGGCGGCCACTGGGAAGGGCTGACGCTGTTTCTGTATGACCCCAAGGCGCATCAGTGGAGCCAGACCTACGTCGGCAGCGCCGACGCCACGATCACGCCGGGCATGATCGGTGAGTTCCGCGACGGGCGCGGCGAGCTCTACGGCCAGGAGCCCCTGCACGGCCGCACGGTGCTGGTGCGCGGGGTCTGGTCCGACATCAAGCCCGACTCCCACCACTTCGAGATAGCCTACTCGCAGGACGGTGGCCGCAACTGGGAACCGTCCTTCATCGCCGATCTCACCAGGCTGCAGCCGTGAGGCGCGCGGGCCCTGCCGCCGCGCTGGTCCTGCCGGCGTCGCTGTGCCTCGCGGCGGCGCCGGTCGCCGGCCACGATGGCAGCCATGACTTCGACTTTGATTTCGGCACCTGGCAGACCCACTCCTCGCGCCTGATGCATCCCCTGAGCGGGGCGCACGACTGGGTCGACATGGACGGCATCACGGTGGTCAGCCGGGTCTGGGGCGGGCGCGCCAACCTCGCCGAGTACCGCGCCGAGGGTGCGGCGGGGGTGGTCGAGCTCCTGGCACTGCGCCTCTACGACCCGGTGAGCCGGCAGTGGCGCATCGATTTCGCCACGCCGAACGGCGGGGTCCTGGGCGCGGTGCCGGGCGTCGGCGCGTTCCACGACGGACGCGTGGACTTCTATGACGAGGAGAGCATCAGCGGCCGCGCCGTGCTGGTGCGCTTCTCGCTCTGGGGCGTCACGCACCAGGAGGCGCGTTCCGAGCAGGCGTTCTCCGCCGACGGCGGCAGGACCTGGGAAGTGAACTGGAAGACGCGCTACACGCGCATCGGTCCCTGAAAAACATACTCCCCGGCACACCGGTGAGGCGGTGTGCCGGGGAGCGGCCGCGTCCCTGCGGCGACCTTACACTGTCACGGCGACAGGTCGATGCGGCCGTAGCTGCCGTTCACCTCGCCGTTGGTGCCGGCGGCGAAGAACAGCGTGTTGTGCGGCTGGCCGGCGGCGTCGTTGCCGAAGGCGATGCCCCACAGGCCGGGCACCGCGAACGGTCCGCCGGCCGTGCCCAGGGCGCCCATGGCGGCACCCGAGTTGGGGTCGAAGGCGTTGATCTTGCCGTCGCCGAAGTTGCCGACCAGCAGCGTTTTGCTGAGCGTGCCGAAGTCGGCCGGCGCGAGCGCCAGGCCCCAGGGGGCGTTGAGCACGCCGCCCGCCGCGACCAGCGTCTTCACGAACTTGCCGTTGGCATCAAAGATGTCGACGATGCCGAGGCCCGCGCCGTCGGTGTGCACGATGTTGGCCGGCGCCTGCTGCTTGGCGTAGGTGACGTAGATCTGCACCGCGCCGCCCGCACCGGTATTGAGCGCCTGGATGCCGAACGGGGCGTAGCCGGCCGGCAGGTTCGGATCCTGGAACGTGAAGCTGGTGGCACTCGGCGTCTGCTTGGTGAAGCTCGCGTTGAACACGTCCACCTTGTTGTTGTGGAAGTCGGTGGCGTAGAGGAAGTTGCCGCTGCCGTTGTTGGCGAGCGTCAGCCCCTTGTAGACCGCGCCGCCGGCGTCGGTGTACATGACCACCGCGTGGGTCGCGTCGACGCCCGGTGACCAGCCGGCGATCATGCCGCCCTCGCCGCTGAAGATGAACACGGCCGCGCCGGAATTGGCGCCGGCGCTGACGACGACGTCGGTCGTGGTGTTGCCGACGATGCCGGTCGCGGCGAACGCCGCGCCGCCGCTCGCCGGCGGCAGCTGCACGATGAGCGGGGTGCCGGCCGGCTGCGGCACACCGCCGCCGTCATACAGCGTCGACGTGGCGCTGTGATTGTTGGCGACCCACACGGGCGCGCCGGTCAGGAAGGTGATGCCCCACGGGTTGACGAGGTTGGCGTCCACCGTGACCGCCCCGCCGCTGGCGGTATCGGCCACCAGGTTCTTGGCCGCGAATACGCTCGCGGCGGTCACCGTCAGCGTCACCGACATCTTGCTGGTGGAGGGTTCGGTGTAGGCGCTGCCCGCAGTGGTGCAGGTGAGCGTGTAGGTGTCGGTGCCCGCCGTGGTCGGCGTGACGACCATCGTGCCGCTGAGCGGCTCGTCGCCGCTCCACGCGCCGCTGGCGGTGCAGGTGGTGGCGCTCGCCGACCAGGTGAGCGTGGCGCTCTGGCCGGCGACGATGGTGCCCGGCTGCACGGTGAAGTTGATCGTCGGGGCGGGCGCGGCGCCCATGCTGCCGCCGCCGCCGTAGCCGCCGCACGAGGACAGCACCAGGACGAGGGCGGGAACGAAACTCTTGAACCGCCGCAGCGGCATTGTCTGGACAAACATAACGACACTCCCTCAAGGCGCAGGCGCACGCGGTGATCGCGGTGCCTTGTGCCGGGCCTTGCGGGTCATGGGTGGAAGTTCGGCGTGCGCCGGTTTCAGGCAGCGGGGCCGCGGAACGTGGAAATTTGCCGTGCGGCCGCGGGAACGGCGCGCCAGGTGCGCGCCGGGAAGCTCAGGGCTCGCGCAGCGGCGCGGCGCCGGCCGGCGCCTCCTCGTCGTCGTCCTCGCCGAGCGCCTCGGTGGCGGCACGCACCTGCGCCAGCGTGCCGCTGAGCGGGCTGGCGCGGGTGCGCGAGGCGCGCTCGTCGACGTAGATCAGCTCGTGCTTGCCGACCAGCACCACGTCGCCGTCGTTGAGGTAGTGGCGGCGCACGCGGTTGGACTTCACGTAGATGCCGTTGGTGCTGTTCAGGTCCTCGATGACGCACGAGTGCTCGGTGGTGATCACCTGGCAGTGGTGGCGGCTGATGAAGCGGCTGTCGATCTGCACGTCGTTGTCGGGGGTGCGCCCGACGATCAGCCGCCCGGGCCGCAGCGGCACCTCGCGCACCGTGCGTCCGTCGGTGGCGACCAGCACGTGGCCGAGCGCCCTCGGCTGCGTCTGCGCCGGTGCCGGCTGCAGCACCGCGGTGGCGGCATGGGTGGTGTGGGCGGCGTGGACGGCGCCCTGGATGTCCGGCCCGTGGCGATGCGGGCGCGAGTTATACGGCGTCCACTGCAGCTCCTGCACCGCGGTGGCGATGTCGATGCGCGTGACGACGGCACGGTCGGCGGTGAAGGCCGACATCATGGCGGTGTCGCACAGCGTGTTGACCAGGCGCGGCACGCCGCCGGTATAGCGGTAGATCTCCGGGAAGGTGTCGAGCGCGAACAGATCGCGGTCACCGGCGCCGGCCACGTCGAGGCGGTGCTGGATGTAGCTCTGCGTCTCGTTCTCGGACAGGGTCTGCAGGTGAAAGCGCAGGCGCACGCGCTGCGTCAGCTGCTCGAGCTCGGGCGCATCGAGCTTGGCGTTCAGCTCCGGCTGCCCGGCGAGGATGATGCGCAGCACCTTCTCCTTGGTGGTCTCCACCCCGGACAGCATGCGGATCTCTTCCAGGACCCGCATCGACAGGTTCTGCGCCTCGTCGACGATCAAGAGCACCTTGCGGCCGGCCGCGTACTGCTCGATGAGGAAGTTGTTGAGCGTGCTGATCAGCTCGCCCTTGCGCATCTTGAAGGGCGAGAAGCCGAACTGCACCAGCACGGTCTGCAGGAAGTCGATCGCCGACATCTGCGTCTGGTTGACCTGCGCCACCACCACATCCGCCGGCACTTCCTTCAGGAAGGACTCGATGAGGGTCGTCTTGCCCGAGCCGATCTCGCCGGTGATCACCACGAAGCCGTCGGTGAACCAGATCGTCGACTCCATGTACGCCTTGGCGCGGGCGTGTTGTTTCGACAGGTAAAGGAACTGCGGGTCCGGGCTTAAGCGGAACGGCAACTCCTTGAGTTTAAAGGGTTCGAGGTACATGGCTGTTGGTCCGCAACCGATGTTACGGGATGCGAACGTCCACGGCCAAATCCCGCAGCAGACGCCGTGCACGAGCGTCGCGGCGTGCCGACGTCCCCTCCACAATGGTGCAGTGTCCGACCTTGCGCCCGGCGCGCGGCGCCTTGCCGTACTCGTGCAGGTGCACGCCCTCGAGCTTAAGTAGTGTGCCGCGCGGCGGCAGGCGGCCGATGAGATTCACCATGGCGCTGTGGCCCAAGGGCGTGGTGGCCCCGAGCGGCAGGCCGAGGATGGCGCGCAGGTGGTTCTCGAACTGGCTGGTGACGGCGCCCTCGATGGTCCAGTGGCCGGAGTTGTGCACGCGCGGCGCCAGCTCGTTGGCGATGAGCTTGCCGCGCCGCACGAAAAATTCGATGGTGAGGATGCCGCGGTAGCGGAAGTGCTCGAGCACGCGCGTCAGGTAGCGCGCCGCCTGGCGCTGCCAGCGCGATGGCCCGAACGGGGCGAGGGTCAGGCGCAGGATGCCCGCGCCGTGCACGTTGCCGCACAGCGGGTACACCGCGGTCGCGCCGCCGGCGCCGCGCGCGCCGATGATCGACACCTCGCAGTCGAAGTCGACCCACTCCTCGTACAGCAGCGGGGCGCGGCCGAGCTTGCGCCAGGCGGCCGCCGCCTGTGCGGCGCTGCGCACCACCGCCTGGCCCTTGCCGTCGTAGCCGAGGCGGCGCGTCTTCAGCACGCCCGGCAGGCCGATGCGGTCGAGCGCGCGCCGCAGCTCCTGCGGCGAGCCGACCGCGTGCCAGCGCGTGGTGGGGATGCCGAGCCGCTCGAACAGGCGCTTCTCGGCCACGCGGTCCTGGCCGGTGGCGAGCGCGGTGAGCGGCGGGCAGATGCGGCCGCGCCCGCGGCGCGCGACCGCCGCCAGCCCCGTCACCGGCACGTTCTCCCAGTCGAAGGTCACGACCTCGCAGCGGGACAGCAGCCGTGCCAGCAGACGCCGGTCGGTGAAGGCGCCGTGCAACTGCGGCGCCACCTGCCCGGCGGGTGCCTCGCGCGCGGGATCCAGGCACAGGAAATCCAGCCCCAGCGGATAGCCCGCCAATGCGAGCATGCGGCCGAGCTGGCCGGCGCCCACGATGCCGACGGTCATGAACGCGTGGGCGCGCGCGGGTCGGGGTTGCCGAGCACCCCGGCGGTCTGGCGCTCGCGGAACGACTCGAGCGCGGCGTTAATCGCCGGGTGCTTGTTGCCGAGGATGGCAGCGGCGCACAACGCGGCGTTGCTGGCGCCCGCGGCCCCGATGGCGAAGGTCGCCACCGGCACGCCGGCCGGCATCTGCACGATGGACAGGAGCGAATCCATGCCGCCCAGGCTCTTGGACGGCACCGGCACGCCGAGCACCGGCACGGTGGTCTTGGCGGCGGCCATGCCCGGCAGATGGGCGGCGCCGCCGGCGCCGGCGATCAGCACCTCCAGGCCGCGCTCGCGGGCGCTGCCGGCGTACTCGAACAGCAGGTCGGGGGTGCGGTGCGCCGACACCACGCGCACCTCGTAGGGCACGCCGAGCTTATCCAACATGTCGGCGGCCGACTGCATGGTTTCCCAGTCGGAAGCGGAGCCCATGATGATGCCGACCAGCGGCTTGCTGCCGGCGCGTGATTTGTCGGGCGGTGCGTTCAAGGCGGCATTGTAGCGAACAATGCCCGCAATGCGCGAAACAGCTCCCGCGCGGCACCGCCGCCGGCACCGCGCGTGCCGTGTTCGGCCCGTGCGGCCTCGATACGCCGCGCCCACTCCGCGCTGTCGATGTCAGGGTGCCAGCGCTGCAGTTCCGCCAGCGCCGGTGCCCCTTCCGCGAGCAGCCGCGCGCGCCAGGACTCGATGCGCTTGAAGCGCTCGGTCTCCTGCGCGTCGCGCGCGCTGCGGGCCGCGAGCGCGGCGTGGATCGGCGCGGTGTCGATGCCGCGCATCAGCTTGCCGATGTACTGGCGCTGGCGCGCGCCGCCGGCGCGGCTGCTGATGCGGCGCGCGGCCCGGATGGCCTCGGCCAGCGCCTCCGGCAGCTCGAGGGCGGCCAGCTCCGCCTCGCGCAGCGCGATGAGCTCCTCGCCGAGGTCCTGGGCGGCGTGCGCGGCGCGCTTGCGCGCGCTCTTGCTCGGGCGTGGCTCGCCCCCATCATCGTCGTTGTGGTCGTGCGCGCTCACGCGTGGTGCC
The DNA here is from genome assembly GCA_025451275.1 of Steroidobacteraceae bacterium. Lineage (GTDB taxonomy): Bacteria > Pseudomonadota > Gammaproteobacteria > Steroidobacterales > Steroidobacteraceae > 13-2-20CM-66-19. The sequence continues at coordinate 8,301 of JANWKR010000116.1, read as the reverse complement.
GGTGCCTTGCTGCGCCGCCGGCGGGCGCTCACCGCGCGGCTGCTACAATCCAAGCTTAACCTCCGGAACCGAAACACGCTCGATGGATGAGACCGCGACCGCACAACTGAAGGACGTTGCGAGCCTGGCGCTCGAGGAGGCCCGCCGCCAGGGAGCTTCGCAGTGCGAAGCCGACGCCTCGGTGAGCCAGGGGCTGTCGGTGAACGTGCGCCTGCGCGAGGTCGACACCGTCGAGTACCAGCGCGACCGCGGCCTCGGGGTGACGGTGTACTTCGGCCAGCGCAAGGGCGCGGCCAGCACCGCGGACCTGTCGGCGGCGGCGGTGCGCGAGACGGTCGGCAAGGCTTGCGCCATCGCCCGCTACACCGCCGCGGATGAATACGCCGGGCTGGTGGAGCCGGAGGCACTGGCGCGCGATATCCCCGACCTCGATCTCGATCATCCCTGGGATCTGACTCCCGAGCGGGCCATCGAGCTGGCACGCGAGTGCGAGGCCGCAGGTCTCGAGGTCGATGCGCGGCTCGCCAACTCCGAGGGCGCGGCGGTCAGCAGCCAGCGCCACACCGGCGTGTACGGCAATTCGCTCGGCTTCCTCGCCGGCTATTCCTCGACCAGCCATTCGCTCAGCTGCACGCTGGTGGCGCAGGAAGGCGAGGACATGCAGCGCGACTACTGGTATGGCATCGCCCGCGACGCCGCGGAGCTGGAGGCGGCCACCGCCATCGGCCGGCGCGCCGGCGAGCGTGCGCTGGCACGCCTCGGCGCGCGGCGGCTCACGACGCGCAAGGCGCCGGTGGCATTCGCTCCCGAAATGGCGCGCGGCCTGTTCCGCCACTTCGTCGGCGCCATCTCCGGCCCGAGCCAGTACCGCAAGTCCTCGTTCCTGCTCGACGCCGCCGGCACGCAGGTGTTTCCGGCCTTCCTCGGCATGCAGGAGCGGCCGCACATCGCGCGGGCGCTGGCGAGCAGCCCCTTCGACCAGGAAGGCGCGGCCACCCATGACCGCGAACTGGTGCGCGGCGGGGTGCTGTCAGGCTACGTGCTGGGCAGTTATTCGGCGCGCCGCCTGGGACTCAAGACCACCGGCAACGCCGGCGGCATCCACAACCTGCTCGTGAGCAGTGCTGATGGCGGGCTCGGCGCCACGGCCTTGCTGCAGCGCCTCGGCACGGGACTGCTGGTGAGCGAGCTCATGGGGCAGGGGGTCAACGGCGTCACCGGCGACTACTCGCGCGGCGCGAGCGGCTTCTGGGTCGAGAACGGCGTCATCGCCTACCCGGTGCACGAGATCACGATCGCCGGCAACCTCAAGTCGATGTACCGCGACATCGTCGCGCTCGGCAGCGATGTCGATGCGCGCGGCGGCATCCGCACCGGCTCGGTGCTGATCGGCGAGATGACCATCGCCGGGGAGTAGGCGCGAGGCTAGCGTCCGTCCGACTTGCCGCGCGCGATCGCCAGCGTCGGCCGCACCACCTCGTCCACCAGGTCGCGCAGGGTGAGATCGCCGCTGCAGCGGCGGCGCGCCTCGTCCATGGCCGCCAGCAAGCGGTCGACCGGCGGGATCGGCAGGTTGCGCGGCGCCACGTGGCCGCTGCGCTGGCTGCGCGCCAGCTGCAGGATCTCGTGCACGCCGATGCGGCCGAGGTCGCGCGCCGGCACCAGCTCGTCGTCGTCGGTAACGATCAGCAGCCCGGCGCGCTCGAGGCTCACCGCCATCTGCGCCACCGCGATGCCGGGCAGGCCGAGCTCGGTGGCGAGGCGGTTGACGGTCCAGCGCCGGCCGCCGGCCACGTGCGCCCGGCCGACGAAGTACATGAGTTTCAGCGCCAGCTGCTCGAGCTCCTCGCTGGAGAGGCGCAGCTGCTGCAGGCCGAGCCGCAGATAGGTCGGGTTCTGCACGTAGAACGACAGCTGCGCGCCGGCCAGCAGGATCAGCCAGCCGAAGTAGGTCCACAGCAGCGCCGCCACCACGAACGCGAACCCGGCGTACACGATGGTGAGGCGCGTGGAGTACACCACGAAGGCGGTGAACATCTTGCCGACCGCCGCCCACAGTACCCCGCCGACCACCGCGCCGGTGAGCGCCGCACGCCAGTGCACGCGCGTGTTGGGAATCATCATGTACAGCGCCGTGAAGAACGCCGTCACCATGATGTACGGCGCGACGCTGATGCCGGTGCCGCGCAGGCGTTGCAGCAGCGGCAGGCGCACCATCTCCTGCACCGGGGCGCTGGAGAGCGCGGCGTGCGACAGGCCGAGGAAGCCGACCACCAGCACCGGGCCGGCGATCAAGAGCGTCGTGTACTCGGCCAGGCGCCGCGCGAAGCTGCGCGGCTGCTCCACGTGCCAGACGAAGTTGAAGCTGTCCTCGACCTTCTTGATGGTGCCGACGAGGGTCCAGGCGAGCAGCGCCAGGCCCAGCGAGCCGACCACGCCGGAACTGACGCGGCTGGCGAACTGCATGACACGCGCGGTGAGCTCGGCGGCGGCCGTATCGCCCACCGGGCGGAAGAACTCGTAGATGATCGGCTGCAGGTCACGATGGCCGCCGAACACCTTGAGGATCGCGAAGCTGAAGGCGAGCAGCGGGATGAGCGACAGCAGCGTGGTGTACACCAGCCCCATGGCGCGCAGGTTGATCTCGCCGCGCGACAGGTCGCGCACCACCGCGTAGGGGTAGCGCACCACGCGCAGAAGGGTGCCGAGGCCCCCGGCGCGCGCCGACGCCGGCCCGAAGAAACACCAGTCGAGAAACGCCCAGGTGCGCACCCACATGGCTTAAGGATACAGTGCCGTCCTTCCCGGCGGTGCTGAATGACTGCAAAGAATCCTGATTTTCCGCAGCGCATCGTGTGCCTGACTGAGGAGACCACCGAAACGCTGTACCTGCTGGAGGAGGACTGGCGCATCGTCGGGATCTCCGGGTTCACGGTGCGGCCGCCGCGGGCGCGGCGCGAGAAGCCGCGCGTATCGGCTTTCCTGAGCGCGCACACCGAACGCATCGTGGCGCTCGCGCCCGATCTGGTGCTGGCCTTCTCCGACCTGCAGGCCGACATCGCCGCGCAGCTGGTGCGCGCCGGGCTCGACGTGCACGTGTTCAACCAGCGCAGCGTCGCGCAGATCCTGCGCATGATCCGCACCGTCGGCGGCCTGATCGGCTGCCCCGACAAGGCGCAGCAGCTGGTGGCGCGGCTCGAGGCGGGGCTGAGCGAAGTGGCTGCGCGCGCCGCGCGCCTGCCGCGGCGGCCGCGCGTGTACTTCGAGGAATGGGACGAGCCCATGATCAGCGGCATCCGCTGGGTGTCGGAGCTGGTGCAGCTGGCCGGCGGCGAGGACTGCTTCCCGGAGCTCGCGCGCGAGTCGCTCGGCAAGAACCGCATCATCGCCGACCCGCTGGAGGTGGTGCGCCGGGCGCCCGACATCGTGCTCGGCTCGTGGTGCGGCAAGAAATTCCGCCCCGAGCGGGTGGCGGCGCGCGCCGGCTGGGCAGCGGTGCCGGCGGTGCGCGACAACTGCCTGCGCGAGATCAAGTCCGCGCTCATCCTGCAGCCGGGGCCGGCGGCGCTCACCGACGGGGTGCGCGCCATCCAGAGCGTGATCGAGGCGTGGGCGGCGGCGCGTGCCTAGCGTATGCCGCGCCGTTCGCGGATCAGCTCGTAGGCCTCGATGATCTGCTGGGTACGCTGCTTGGCGTGCGCCATCATCGACTCGGGCAGGCCGTTGGCCTTGAGCTTGTCGGGATGATGGCGGTGCAGGGCGCGGCGGTACGCCTTCACGACCTCCTCGTCGCTGGCCGCGGCGCTGGTCTCCAGCACCCGGTAGGCCTCGTCCAGGCCGCGCTGCGGCGGCGGGGCCACGCCGGCGCCGCCGGGGCGGAAGCCGCCGCGCTGGATGCGGGTCACCGCCTCGATGTGTGCGTATTCGAGGCCGGAGATGCCGAGCACGCGCGCCATCCAGCCGAGCAGCGGCCGCGCCGGGCCGTCGAGGTTGCCGCCGGCCAGCGCGGCGCGCACCTGGATCTCGAGAAACACGCGCGTCAGGTCGGGGCGCCCCTGGCAGGCGCGTGCCAGCGCCGTGACCTCGGCGGTGAAGTCGAAGCCCGGCGACTTGCCGTCTGTGTAGCAGGCGATCGCCTGCTGTACCTGCAGCTCGTGCAGGTGCAGCTCGTGCATGACGGCGCGCGCCGCCGAGATCTCCTGCTCGGAGACCCGGCCGTCGGCCTTGGCGAGGTAGCCCATGACGCGGAAGGTGGCGCGGAAGAACAGGTCGCCGATCGCGCTGAGCTCTTCGGGCGTGCCGGCGAAGGGCTGCGGATCCTCCTCGTCGAACTGGTGCCCGAGCAGCACACCGAGCGCGGCCCCGATCGGGCCGAGCGCCAGGGCGCCGAGCAGCCCCCCGGCGACCTTGCCGATCCATTTCATGGCCATGCGCGCTGCGTCATCAGGTGTGGTGGCTGCAAAGGGCCGTTATAGTACCAAGCACATGCCAGAGCCTGCCGTTTACCGCACCGAGCTGCGCGGCCTGACCCGCATCCATCAGGGCAAGGTCCGCGACATCTACGCCGTCGACGACGCGACCATGCTGATCGTCACCACCGACCGGCTGTCGGCCTTCGACGTGGTGCTGCCCGATCCCATTCCCGGCAAGGGGCGCGTGCTCAACGGCATTTCCAACTTCTGGTTCGCGCAGACGCAGCAGCTGGTGCCCAACCATCTCACCGGCCGCGCGCTGGCGGAGGTGGTGCGCGATGCGGACGAGCGCGCCATGCTCGAGGGGCGCGCGGTCATCGTGCGGCGTCTCAAGGCGCTGCCGGTGGAAGCGGTGGTGCGTGGCTACCTGATCGGCTCGGGCTGGAAGGACTACCAGGCGAGCGGCCAGCTGTGCGGCATCGAGCTGCCGGCGGGACTGAAGCTGGCGGCGGCGCTGCCGCAGCCGATCTTCACGCCGGCCACCAAGGCGGAAGCGGGCGCGCACGACGTCAACATCGCCTTCGCCGACATGCAGGCGCTGGTGGGGCCGGAGCTGGCCGCCGCGGTGCGCGACACGGCGCTGGCGCTGTACGCCTTCGCCGCCGAGCACGCGCGCCGCCGCGGCATCATCGTCGCCGACACCAAGTTCGAGTTCGGCGTGGACGCCGACGGGCGCCTGACGCTCATCGACGAGGTGGTGACGCCCGACTCCTCGCGCTTCTGGCCGGCGGATACCTATCGCCCCGGTGTCAGCCCGCCGAGCTTCGATAAGCAATACGTGCGCGACTATCTCGAGACGCTCGACTGGAACAAGAAGGCGCCGGGGCCGCGGCTGCCCGCCGAGGTGATCGCGCGCACCAGCGACAAGTACCGCGAGGCACTCACGCGCCTCACGGGCCCTGAAGCGCGATGAGGTAAACTGTGAGCATGGCGCCCTGGATCGCTCCGTCCATCCTGTCGGCGGACTTCGCGCGGCTCGGCGAGGACGTCGAGACCGTGCTGGCCGCCGGCGCCGACCTGATCCACTTCGACGTGATGGACAACCACTACGTGCCGAACCTCACCATCGGCCCGATGGTGTGCGAGGCGCTGCGCCGCCACGGCATCAGGGCGCCCATCGACGTGCACCTGATGGTGCGGCCCGTCGACCGCATCGTGCCGGACTTCGCCGCCGCCGGCGCCACCTACATCACCTTCCACCCGGAAGCCAGCGAGCACGTCGACCGCACCATCGCGCTCATCCGCGAGCACGGCTGTCATCCGGGGCTGGTGTTCAACCCCGCCACGCCGCTCGACTACCTCGACTACACGCTCGAGCTCATCGACATGGTGCTGATCATGTCGGTCAACCCCGGCTTCGGCGGCCAGCAGTTCATCCCCACCAGCCTGCGCAAGCTCATGGATGCGCGTGCGCGTATCGACGCCTCGGGGTGCGAGGTGCGCCTGGAGGTCGACGGCGGCATCAGGACCGACAACATCCGCGCCGCCGCCCAGGCGGGCGCGGACACCTTCGTGTCCGGCTCGGCCATCTTCGGCAGCCGCGACTACGCGCAGACCATCCGCGAGATGCGCCAGCAGATCGCCATCACGGCCCAGCCGGCAGGGGTTCGCCACGGGAGCTGAGCTCCCGGCACAGCGACTACAGGAGCCTGCGCAGCGAGGCCGCGGTCGCCGGATCGCCCGCGGCCTGCGCCGCGCGCACTGCGGCCTGCAGGCCGGAGCGCCGCCGCGGCGCCTCCTTGAGCGCCAGCGTCAGTTCGCGCAGCGCCGCGGCGGGCTGCCGCTGCTCCAGCAGCAACCGACCGAGCAGCTCGCGCGCCGGGACGATCGGCCCGGGCGTGACGGGGAGCTTCTCAAGAGCGTCCTCGGCGTCGGCAGCCGTTCGCAGCAGCGCAACGGCTTCGTCCGGGTGTTGCATCGCGCTCGCCCGCCAGGCGCGCGCCTCGCCGGACAGCACGCCGATCTGGGTGGCCCCGTAGCCGTCGCCCAGCGCACGGGATTGTGCTGCGCAGGCTTCGATCTGCGCGATGTCGGCGGCGGCGAGATCGGTCTGCCCCAGGCGTGCATGGCCAAGGCCCCGGGCCCAGTGAGTGATGGCTTGGACCTGCGGCGGCGAGCCCTGCAGCGGCTCGATGGCCGCCGCGTCGCCCCACCGGCCGCGCTCGATCGCCAGCCGCACTGGCATGGCAGTCGCCGCGTAACCGACCTTGAAGTCATCCGCAGTCAGAGGTCCCATGGAGCGCAGCTCTTCCACGAGCCGTACGGCTTCCGTCTCGCGGCCACGCTGCAGATAGGCGTAGGTCAGATAGTCCATGGCGTGCAGTTCCTCACCGGTGTCGCCCTGCTCGTGGGCGGCCCGGCGTGCCGCCTGGTTCGACTCGATGGACTCGTCCCAGAGGCCGAGGCGCGTGAAGATGTGCGACGGCATGTGCAGCGCGTGCGGGGCTGACGGGGCAATCTGCGCGTAGGCCCTTGCCGCGCGCAGACCCAGCGGGGCGAGTTCCGTGCTGTCGTAGGCGTGTATGAGGTAGTGCGCCGCACCGGGGTGATCGGGCTGCCGGCGATAGATCGGTTCGAGTATCGCGGCCGCGCGCTTCTGATTGGCGTGCGAGCGATCGGTCGGCGCGGCGGTCGCGATCAGGGCCAGCGCGTAGAAAATCTGCACCTCGTCGTCCTTGGGGAAGTGCTGCGCCGCGGACTGCATGGCGTGCTCATAGCGTTGCGCTCGCGATGCGTCGTGCGCCGGATCCTCGTCACCGAAGTAGACAGCCGCCGCCTCGATCAGCTCGCGTTCGCCGGCGCTGCGTGCGCCGATGCGCTGTGCGGCGCTGAGCTCTTCGTGGCCGGCCTGCAGCACGGCCGCCGACGGCGGGGGCATCCACAGCTGATGGAACCCCGACATCGCCACGCCCCAGTGCGCCATGGCGCAGTCGGGATCGCTGGCGGCGACGGCACGGAATTCACTGGCGGCGAAGTCATAGGCAAACGAATGCAGCAACGCCAGGGCGTGATCGAAGCGGGCCCGGACGGCGCTCGCGCACGACGTCTCGAAGTGTACGGTGCCGAGCTTTTGCGGCGGCGGGTGGCTGTGCTCGGAGTGATCGGAGGCCGGCTGTGCCGCTGGCGCCGCCAGGAGAAGCGCGGCAATCGCCCAGGATGTCACCGGCCCCTCGAGTCGCTGCGCCATCGTCCTCCTCCCGGAGCTTGCGGATAGCGGGACGATTGTCGTCTTGCGCGGCGGCCGCAACCAGTGAAGATTCTGGACCAGCGCCTTGTCGCTGCGGCGCGCGTCGCCGCATGATCCGGGCGGGAGGACGCGGCCATGCGACACGGCTACGGTCAGTTTTGCCCGGTGGCGCTCGCCGCCGAGCTGCTCGCGGAGCGCTGGACGCTGCTCATCGTGCGCGAGCTGCTCGCCGGCGCGCAGCGCTTCAACGAGATCCGGCGCGGCGTGCCGCGCCTGTCGCCGACGCTGCTGCGCCAGCGCCTGCAGTCGCTCGAGCTCGGCGGGGTGCTCGAGCGGCAGGGGTGCGCGCGCGGGCGCGCCGGCGCCTACCGTCTCACCGCCGCCGGCCAGGCGCTGCGGCCGGTGGTCGCCGCGGTCGGGGAGTGGGGCCAGCGCTGGGCGCGCGACATCGAGCCTGACGACCTCGACCCGGGGTGGCTCGTGTGGGGCATGCACCGGCGCTTGAACGTCGCGGTCATGCCCCCGGGTCGCACCGTGCTCGAGATCGAGTTCACGGACGCGCCGCGCACGCAGCGGCGCTTCTGGCTGGTGCATTGCGCGGGCGAGGTGCAGGTGTGCCTGAAGGACCCGGGCTACGAGGTG
>JANWKR010000115.1 GCA_025451275.1 Steroidobacteraceae bacterium | reverse complement strand
GTCAGCAATCCTTGGAGTGGCAAGTGCGGCGGGAGATGATCGATTCAATCGCTGCAACAATAACGGTCAGGAATCTAACATGACACTGGAATAGATCTTCTACCTTAGTCAGTCCGTCGCATCGGTCGCTGTAGTGGGCTCACTGATTTACCTCGGGCTGCAGGTGCGCAGGCGCAGAACGCAGCGCATTTGAGGCGCGGTCCGCCCGCCCTTATTGCATGATCGCGCGCTGATAATGCATTGCCCGTGTTCCGCGCCTTGACGCAGCCCGGTTTACAAACGCCGCACGGCTGCTCCGACCTCTGCCTAGAATTGCCTGAACAGCTGCGCGTGCGCCGCGCTCACCGGCAGCAGCTCAGTCCGCTCCTTCAGCTTCAGCTCAAGCGAGCCCCGGAACGAACGGTGGATCGTCTCGATGGCGCCGACGTTAACGATGATGCTGCGGTGAATCTGCCAGAACATTTCCGGGTTCAGTTTTTCCTTCATTTCCTTGAGGCTCGAGTTGAGCAGGAACGTGCTCGCGCGCGTGGCGAGCGTGGTGTACTTGGCGTCAGCTCGCAGGTACCAGATCTCCGCGGCCTCCTTCCAGGAGACCACCCGCGTGCTGACCGAAGCGGCGGTGCGGGGACTCAAGGACGACCTGCGCGGACTCAAGGAGAACGTCATCGTCGGCCGGCTCATCCCGGCGGGCACGGGCTTCGCGGCGCATGCCTCGAGGCGCCGCAAGCTCGAGGGCACCGATCGCCGCAGCTTCATGGACGTGGGCGGGGGACTCCCCGACACCGAAGAGGGCGCGAGCGTCGGCGAGGAGTCCGAGAGCGCCGCCGGCTGAGGGCGGCGGCACCCGCAGCCCCGTGCGGGCTTGCAGGTGCGGTAACATGCAGCGGGCCGGCGACTCTTGCCGGCCCGTTTTCTTTTGTGCAGGCATGAACGCAACCGGGAATGTGACGACGCAGCCGCCGGTGCTCGCCGGCGCACACGTGCGCCTCGAGCCGCTCTCGGGTGCGCACGTGGCGGGGCTCGTGGCCGCCGCCGCCCAGGACCCCTCGCTGTACGACTGGAGCGCGATCCCGCAGGGCGAGGCGGCCATGCGCGTGTACGTGGACGCCGCGCTCGCCGAACGCGCCGCCGGCACGGCGCTGCCGTTCGCGACCCTGCGCGCCGCCGACGGGGTGGTGCTGGGTTCGACGCGGTTCTTCCTCATCGAGCGCTGGGCCTGGCCGGCCGGAGACGCCAACGCAGCCCCGGGCCGCATCGACGGCTGCGAGATCGGCTACACCTGGCTCGGGCGCGCGGCGGTGCGCACCGCCGCCAATACCGAGGCCAAGCTCCTCATGCTGGCGCACGCCTTCGAGGCGTGGGACGCCTGGCGCGTGTGCTTCCACACCGACGTCCGCAACGAGCGCTCGCGCAATGCGCTGTCGCGCATCGGCGCGCAGTTCGAGGGGGTGCTGCGCGCGCACCGGCTCGCCATCGATGCGACCCCGCGCGACTCGGCGCGCTTTTCCATCACGCGCGCGGAATGGCCGGGAGTCAGGCGGCGCCTGGAGAGGTTGCTTGCGACGCGCAGCGGGTAGAACCCGGCCGGAGGCCGGCCGTTCCCTGAGGTCCCATGGCACCGCTCAGGCCTGACCACGACAGCCCGCCGCCTGCGCCGCGGGGACAGGTCTTCGCACGCGTCGTCAGTGCGGTGCTGTGGGCGCTGACCCTCGGCTTCGTGCTCGGGGCGGCGCAGGTGGCGCGCGCGCTGTGGTCGGGCAGGGTCTGGATGACCTATCGCGGCGAGGTGATCACCGCGGCGGAGATGCGTCTCCAGCTGGGGTTCTTCGCCCTCGCCGCGGTCGTGTGCTGCCTGCTCGCCTGGTACTGGCATCGCAGCTGGCGCCGTCAGTCCTGACTTCCCGGTATCTGGGGAACAGATACCGGGCGCGCGCTGTCCTTGCCGGCCTGAGCCAGGTTGCTGCGGAACGACTCATTCCCGCGACCAACGTCATCACCCGTGCGCTGGTGCAACGTTCATCTTCACTGACGGGACGCCAGTTAGGGTGCGCTCGTCAGCAATGGTCAGCGCTCGGCGTCCCGGCGGCCGGCGTCGCCTGTCGCTGCCCGTAAGGGCCGGCAGCCCGGGCGGGTCCGATTCGGGCGCCGGCGCCCGAGATAGTTGACTCCGGCAACTATCTGCACGACAGTCGCGGCCATGAGCATCCCGCAGCAGCAGATCGAAACCGTGCGCGCCTTCAACCGCGACTACACGCGCCGCATCGGCGTGCTGTCGCAGGGGCTGCTCGACAGCCCGTACTCCCTCACCCAGGTGCGCGTCATGTACGAGCTCGCGCACCGCCCCGGCGTCGCGGCCGGCGAGCTGGCGCGCGACCTCGGCCTCGACCGCGGCTACCTGAGCCGGATTCTGCAGCGCTTCGAGGCGGAGCGGCTCATCGAGCGCGCCGCCGACACGGCGGATGCGCGCCGCCGCCCGCTGCGGCTCACGGTCGCGGGCCGGCGCGTGTTCGGCCCGCTGGAGCGGCGCGCGCAGCGCCAGGTGCGCGATCTGCTCGCCGGCCTGGATGAGGCGCGGCGCGGGGCGCTGCTGGAAGCGATGGGCGCCATCCGCCGCGCCTTCAGCCCGGAGCCCGCCGCGGCGGTGAGCCTGCGTCCGCATCGACCGGGCGACATGGGCTGGGTGGTCGAACGCCACGGTACGCTGTACGCCCGCGAGTACGGCTGGAACCAGGAGTTCGAGGCGCTGGTGGCGGGCATCACCGCCGACTTCATCCGCAGGCTCGATCCGGCGCGGGAGCGCTGCTGGATCGCCGAGCGCGACGGCCGGCGGCTGGGATGCGTGTTTCTGGTCGCAGGCTCCGGCGGTGCGGCGAAGCTGCGCCTGCTCCTGGTCGAGCCGGAGGCGCGCGGGCTCGGGCTCGGCCGTCGCCTGATCGGGGAGTGCGTGCGCTTCGCGCGCGCGGCCGGCTACCGGCGCGTGCTGCTGTGGACGCAGTCGAACCTGCATGCCGCGCGGCACCTGTACGCGCAGGCGGGCTTCAGCTGCCTCGGGCGGGAACGCCACCGCAGCTTCGGACGTGCGCTCGTGGCGGAGACCTGGCAGCTCGAGCTCGAGCCGGGGCCACGTGCGGCGCGCCGCCCGCCGCGTACGGCAAAGCGATAGTGGCGGAGAGCCGCCCCCTGTTAGAGTGGCGCGGATTTTTCACGGAGGTTCTACCCATGCGGCGCGCATCGATGTTGGGAATGGGACTGCTGCTCGGCCTGGGCAGCGCAATGTTCGCGACGGCCGCCATGGCGGCGATACCGAAGAACATCGCGGCCGCGGTCGCCGACGGCGCACGCCCCGAGGGCGACAAGGCGCGCGATGCGGAGCGCAAGCCGGCCGAGTGCCTGGCGTTCGCCGGCCTCAAGCCCGGCGAGTCGGTGATCGAGCTCGCCCCGGGCAAGGGCTACTACACGCGGCTGCTGAGCGCGGCGACCGGACCTGGGGGCAAGCTGCTCGTCATCGCCTCGCCCAAGCGTCCCGACGCGCCCGCGGACGCACCCGCGCCGTCCGCTCCCATCCATGCGCTCGCTGCCGATGCGCACTACAAGAACATCACGGTGAGCGAGCAGCGCGCGCTCGAGCTGAGCCTGCCGGCCGATTCCGCCGACCTGGTGTGGACCTCGCTGAACTACCACGACTTCCACAACGTCAAGGACCTCGACGTCGTGAAGCTCGACAGGGAAGTGCTGAAGGCACTCAAGCCCGGTGGCGTGTACCTCGTGATCGATCACGCCGCCGAGGCCGGCTCGGGTTTCCGCGACACGAACACCCTGCACCGCGTCGACGCCGAGGCGGTGAAGAAGGAGGTCGAGTCGGCGGGCTTCAAGTACGAGGGCGCGAGCGAGGCGCTGCGCAACAAGGAGGATGCGCACACCGCCAAGGTGTTCGACTCCTCGGTCCAGGGCCACACCGACCAGTTCATCCTGAAGTTCAGGAAGCCGAAGTAAGCAGCCTGCGGGTCAGCGGGTCTGCTTCGCCCGCGAAGTAGCCCTGCAGGGCCGCGCTGAACGGGCCGGGCGGCGCGCCGGGCGCGCCGCTGAGGCTGCGCTCGCCGGCGGCGTACGCGAACAGCGTCATGCAGGAGCGGAATTTGAGGTCGTCCGGATAGCCGAAGATGTCCGCGACGCTGCGCCCGCTGGCGGCAACCAGTCCCGTGCACTCGTGCAGCCGCGCGCCCAGCAGCGGGTGCGCCAGGTAGGCACGTGCCTCCGCGAGCGAGCCGACGGCGTAGCGCTGCGCGGTGACGCTTGATCCCAGACCGGCCAGCTGCGGGAAGACGAACCACATCCAGTGGCTGCGCTTGCTGCCGGCGGTGAGCTCGGCGCGCACCCGCTCGATCACCGGTTTCTGCGCCTCGACATAACGCCCGAGATTGAAGGGGTCTGAGGTCATGGCCGCGGGGCGATTCTACTCCCGCGCTTCCCGGTGCAGGCGTGCCGCTCGGGCCGCCTGAGCCGGTGCCGTCAGCGAATGCGCGTTGACGGTGAGATGAGCCTCTTCCCACATCCGGCCCGGCCGGCTGCCCGCGGCGCACCGCTCCGGGCAGCGGCGTATGCACTGGCGATCCTGACGGCCGTCCCGGCGGGCCTGCGCGCGGCAGCCCCGGCGCTGAGGGCCGCCGCGCGGCCCCCTGGCTACGGCGAATTCGTGGTGACGCTCGCCCTCAGCGCATCGTTTGAGCTGAATGCCGCGGTGGCGAGGGCGACGTGGGTGTGCTCGGCGAAGGCGGCGGGCAGGGCCGGGATCGATGCCGCTCTCGCCCGGATCAAGGCGCAGACGGGCCAGGCGGCGCGCGACGCCTACGACAGTGCGCTCAGTTCCCCGGCGCACTACTACGGCCAGCAGACGAGCGTCGACATTCCGCTCAGCCGGGGGCAGTACCACGGGGCGCAGTCGATCAGCCTCACGGTGGGCAGCGCGGACCTCACCGACCGGGCCAGCGGCCACCTGGTGGCTGAGCCGACGGTGATGATCGGGTGCTGGCTGAACTTCTACGACCGCGCCGGCACCGGCGCCTATGCCTATCAGTCGCCCCCCGCACGCCCCGGGGCGGCCCGCGATGAGTTCCGCCGCGTGACGTGGGTGCCGTACGTGCTGACCAGTGCCCCGGTCCCCAATGCCGACTAGCGGCGCGCGGTCGCTGGCGCTGGGGCTGCTCCTGGCGGCGGTGCTGCCGCTGACGGCGGCGCGCGCCCAGCAGCTGGGTGCAGCCTCCCACGTGAATCCCAGTCCGGCCGGCTCCCTGCCGCTGACGCTGGACGTCGAGGTGAGCCTTGCGCACCTGCACCCCGGGGCGAGCCAGGGGGGGCTCGAGTGCGGGGCGATCGTGCGCCCGGGCGACTGGATCAAGTCCCACCGGGGCGAGATCACCGACTACGCGAGCGCCGACAAGCTGGTGCTGTCCCCGGCGCACTACTTGGGTCAGAGCGGCAGCGCGGCGTTCGCCCTCAGCCGCGGGGCCTACGGCGGCAGCGTGCGTTTCGCGACCGCGCTCACCCAGGCGGCGCTCACCGATCCTGCGACCCGCGCTCCCTGGTCGCCGCAGCCGGCGGTGCTCATCGTCTGCTGGCTCACGCTCAACGGTCACGCGGCGGCGTGGGATCCAAGCGTCGCGCCCCGCGTCGCCGCGGCGGAGAACACGGGGTTCGTCGCCTCCAGCCCGCTCGTGGTCGCGGTGCAGGACTTGAGCGCTGCAGGGATGTCCGCGCAGGCGACGCTGCACGCGCAGGGAAATTACTTTGTCCCCGGTGCGGTGGCCCTTGCTGCGCAGGTCGGCGGGGCCGGGGCGGCGTCTGCCTCGACCGCCACGGCCGCAGTGCCATCGAACCAGCCCGGCCAGAACGGCGCCGCCAATCCCAGCCAGGCCTCACTCAACCCGCAGCCGATCTCGCTCCAGGTGGGCCTCAATGCCGCGGGGTCTTTTCAGACGCCGCAGCCCCAGTCGATTCAGGTTCAGCTCACGGCGGGCGGGAACTTCGTGGTACCCACAGCGGCGAGTGTCGGCGCGAACGTCGACGCCGCCGGCGCCTTCACCGTGCCGGCGCCGCTCGCCCTGTCGCTGTCGATGCAGTCGGGCGGGGCGTTTCAGGTGCCGGCACCGATTTCGACCGGCCTGACATTGCAGGCCGCGGGAGGCTTCCTGCCGCCCGCGCCCTGAGTCCGCGCAGTCCTAATTCTCGGGAGAGACAGTCATGACACGCCAAGCTCGTTCTTTCTATGCAGCGGGACTATCGATCGCGGCACTCGGCGCGGCGGCCGCGCCAACCGTGGCGCCGCCGCAGTTACCGGTGGCGCCCGCGACCGTGCAGCTGACGAGTACCCCCGACGGGAATCTGCACGTGACGCTGAACCTCAACGTCAAGCTGTCCGGGATCAGCCCGCTCGCGACCTCGGCGGCGCTCGTGTGCAGCGGCGCCGTCCAGACGCACAACAGTGTCGCGGCCGTCGTTTCCGCGGCCAACGGCGGCGCCCTGACGGACCAGTTGTATCAGACGTGGTTCACGGCCCCGCAGGCGTGGAACCAGACCTTTCCGCTGACGCTCAGCCACGGCAGCTACCAGGGCGCGCAGGCCGTGAGCTTCACCGTGCCGTCGTCGCGGTTCCTGGACCAGACTCACCAACACACGATTCCCAGCCCGGCGCTGTTCGTCGGCTGCTCCCTGCAGCTGAGTGACGGGACCCATACCAGACTCGCAACCCTGGCCCCCGGGACTGCCGGGGAGCAGGCGACCGACAGCAACTTCAGCTATATCGCGAGCGGCAGCAACGTGGTCGCGGTCATGCAGGACGTCACCTTCAAGCCCTGGTGAGATCCCGTGCCGCCGGCTATGAGCGCTTGAACGCCATCGCGAAGCGGTCGGTCTTGCCGACCATCGGCCCCTTGTAGGTGATCTGGTCACGCGGGTCGTCGGGCCGGCGCAGCGCGTCACTCTTGCCGATGAGGGTGAAGCCGTGCTTCTCGAACTCCGAGCGCGCGTACTGCTCGTCGATGCGGTGCAGGGGGCCGGCGGCGGAGCTGCCGGTACCGGCCTTCGCCGAGTGGTCGATGAGCAGCAGCACGCCGCCCGGCTTCACGACGCGCGCGAGCTCGCTCATGAGCCGGTTCATGTCGAACTTCGGCCAGTGGTCCTCGGGATTCTCGTCCACCCAGTAGAAGTCGTGGAACGCCTTGACCAGCAGCAGGGCATCCACCGAATGGTCGGGCAGGTCGAGGTGCTCGGGATCGACGGTGCGGTGCTCGACGTTGGGCAGGCGTCCCTTGATGCGCTCCTGCCAGTGGTTGCCGCTCCAGCTGTCCCAGGTGGGGTTGTTGAGGAGCAGCACGTGGCCCTTCGGCCCGACGACGTAGCTGGCGAGTTCGCTCCAGTAGCCGTCGGCGGCCATGTAGTCGACGACCTGCATGCCGGGCTTGATGCCGCTGAGCCGCAGCATCTCGGCGGGGTGCTCGACCGGATCGCGCTTGAGGTCCTCGGCGGGACGGCCCGCGTGGTTCACCGCGTCGTCGTAGATGTCCCCCATGCGGGGATTGGCGGCCGCCACGGCGGCGACCAGGGCGAGGGCGAGGGGCAGGCCCCGGCGGATGAAGGCTGACATGCAGGACTCCCTGAAACGTTGCTGGGGCGGATTATGACCCGGACGGACCCGGCTGCGGCAGCGCTGCGGGACAGGACGAGCCGCAGACGGGACGAACTCAGTGACGGCGCTTGGCAGCGGCCTTCGGCACGGCCTGGCGGCGGAACACCATGACGAAGCGGTCGGTCTTGCCGAGCATCTCGCCCTTGTAGGTGATCATGTCGCGCGGGTCGTCCGCGCGGCGCAGCAGGTTGCTGGTGGCGATGAGCCGGAAGCCGTGCTTCTCGAAGTCGCGCCGCGCGTACTCCTCGTCCATGCGGTGCAGGGTGCCGGCGACGCTGGTGCCGCTGCCGGGCTTGGCGGCGTGGTCGACGAGCAGCAGCGTGCCGCCCGGCTTCAGGACCCGCGCGATCTCGCTGAGCACGGCGTCCGGGTCGATCTTCGGCCATGGGCCCTGGCCGGGCTGCCAGTACAGGTCGTGATAGACCTTGACCATGAGGACCGCATCGAGCGAGTGCGCCGGGAAGCCGAGGTACTGCAGGTCGACGCTGCGGTGCTCGACGTTCGGCAGGCGGCCGGCGGTGAGGCGCACCTGCCACTCGTTGTTGGTCCACTTGTCGTAGGCGTCGTTGTTGAGCAGGTACACGTGGCCCTTCGGGCCCACGACGTAGCTCAGGAGCTGGCTGTAGTAGCCGTCGCCGGCGAGCAAATCCGCGACCTTCATGCCGCGGCCGATGCGCGCCAGGCGCAGCACCTCGGCCGGATGGTCGAGCGAATCGCGGTTCACGTCCGCGGCCGGGCGCCCCGCGTGCGCCACCGCCTCGCTGTAGATGTCCGCGTACGCCGGTGCGCCGAGCAGGGCCCAGAGGAGTGCCAGGGCGCCTGCGAGGCGCGTGCCGGTGATCAGGGCGGGCATGTTTCGATTCGTAACATCAGCCGAGCGGCTTGTCGAGCAGCGCGTAGCCTGAGCGCGAAGCGTAGCCGCGCCGCTCGTAGAAGGCGCGCGCGGCCGCGTTGCCGACTCCCAACTGCAGCTGCAGGCGCACGCAGCCGCGCGCGGCGAGCGCCCGCTCGGCCGCCGCCAGCAGCTGCGCGCCGATGCCCTGCGCGCGCGCCTGCGGCAGCACGAAGAACTCGTCGATCTCGGCCATCAGCCCCTGGTGCTCGATGCTGAGCACGTGCACGGCGATGAGGTAGCCGGCGAGGCTGCCGCCGGCACTCGCCACCCACGCCGCGCCCAGGGCCGGGGTGGCGAGCAGGCGTTGCAGCGTGAGCTCGACGCGCAGCGCATCGAACCCGTCGATCCCTTCGAACTCCCAGTAGCGGCGCACCAGCGCCAGCAGCGCGGGCACGTCGGCGGGAAGGGCTGCGCGGATCTGCACGGTGCTCAGGCGAGCGCGGCGGCCAGCTGCACCTGGTTGCGCCCGGAGCGCTTGGCGGCGTACTGCGCGGTGTCGGCGTGCGCGATCAGGTGCTGGCCCCACACCCCGAGGGTGTCGCTGGCGGCGACGCCGATGCTGCAGGTGAGGTGGATGACGGAGCCGAAGCCCTCGATGTGCACGTCGGCGACGCGGCGGCAGATGCGCTCGGCGATCGGGTGCGCGGCGGCGGCATCCGCGCCGGTGAGGATCACCACGAACTCCTCGCCCCCGTAGCGGCCGATGACGTCCGACTGGCGCAGCTCCGCCTGGATGGGCGGGATGATGGCCGCGAGGCAGGCATCGCCGGCGGCGTGGCCGAAGCTGTCGTTGATCTGCTTGAAGTGATCGAGGTCGATGAACAGCACCGACACCGGGTGGCCGCGCGCCTTGGCGCGCATGCAGGCGGCATCGAGCCGCTCGATGAGCGAGCGCCGGTTGAGCACCCCGGTGAGCGGGTCGGTGCGCGCGCGCCGCTCGGCATCGGTGAGCGCGAGGGTCTGCTGGCGCACGCGGTCGGAAGTGCCGAGCGCGATCAGCACCGCGGCCGCGACCAGGGACGGGGCCAGCCCGTAATAGAGGAGTCCCTGCGCATCATCCGCACGCGCGTACAGCAGGCGCAGCGCGGTGAGGATCTGGAACGTGCACAGGAGCGCCCAGGCGATGAGAAACCAGCCGGCGGCACGGTTGCCGCTGCGCCAGGCGAGGTAGGACACGACCAGGGTGAACACCGCGCTGCCGACGAACATGAGGTTGCCGGCCGCCGCGACGAGCGGAGCGAAGGGCGGATAGACCCGCAGCACGTTGGCGAAGGCGAGCACCGCGAAGGCGACCGCGAGCGAGCCGAAGGCCTGGTACACGCGCGGCGAGAACAGGCGCAGGTTGGCGAACTCGCGCACGAACAGCGCCGCGGCGGCCGCCGAGATCGCCACCGGCACGTTCCACGCGTACGAGGACACCGGCCGGGCGAGCGACAGCAGCGGCCAGTGGAAGCCCTGCCCGGAGAAGTACGCGAGGTACAGCGCCTGCAGCGAGAACAGCGTGCCGTACAGGGGATAGAGCCGTTCGGTGAGCACGAAGCGCACCAGGAGCGTCGACAGCGCCATGGCCATGAGCGCCCCGAAGGCCAGCGCCACGATGCGCTCGTGGACCTGCGCCTCGTGCAGCGTCCGCTCCAGCGTCGAGGTCGAGAAGTGCAGGTCGGTGGTGGCGCGCCCGGTGTGGTCGACCCGGGCGTAGAGGGGCGCGCCCGCATCGAGCCCCGGCGGCAGGGCGAAGACGGTGTCCTGGGCGCCGCCGAACTGCGGCACCACGGTCGCCGGGTCCAGCCGCACGCTCTGCCCGGCCTGCCGGGCGAACACCTCGACCGGCTGGTCGATGCCGGAGCGGGCGAGCAGCACCGGGTTGGCCCCCCCGTGCCCGGGCGTGAGCGGGGCAGGAATCCGGAACCACAAAGGCCCGGTGAGGTGATGCGAGCCGCGCGCGACGAAGGTGACGAAGCGGGCATCCAGCTCCCCGCCGGTGACGGCCGCCGGGGCGGGGTCGCCGGCGGCGCGGTCCAGCACCCGCACCTCCAGGGGCTCGACGTTGCCCGGGGCCAGCTGGGCGACGGGTGGCAGGTCCGGGACCAGCGGCTGGTCGGCAGCCCACCCGGTGCCGGGCAGGCAGCCAGCCAGCGCCACGAGCCAGGCCGCGCACGGCGCTCTAGACACTTCGTCCCTGTGGCCCCGTACGGGGCGAAATTGCGGTCATTGGTTGTGGGGCGTCCGGCCATTCCCGGCACGGCGGCCCGCTTTGCAGTATCGTAATGAGGGCTTCTGCGACAAATCAATCGCAGAGCAGCAACCGGCCCCGGGCTTAGGTTGACACCCTCCGGGGCGCTACCTAGAATCGCCGGCCTTTGTCGGGCCGGCCCTTCACATGCCGGACCGAAAACAGCGACTTACGAAGACCGGGCCGCCTCAAAGGCGGCCCGGTGTTCTTCGCAGGTCGCTTTATCGCGCGAGGAGATGAGATAACGATGGCGACCACGGGTCAGCTCATCCGGCAGCCGCGCCGGACCAGGGCGGAGAAAACCAAGGTACCGGCGCTCGGTGCATCCCCGCAGAAGCGCGGCGTGTGCACGCGTGTCTATACCACCACCCCCAAGAAGCCGAACTCGGCGCTGCGCAAGGTCTGCCGCGTGCGCCTCACCAACGGCTACGAGGTCACCAGCTACATCGGCGGTGAAGGCCACAACCTCCAGGAGCACTCGGTGGTGCTCATCCGCGGCGGCCGCGTCAAGGACCTGCCCGGCGTGCGCTATCACACCGTGCGCGGCACGCTCGACTGCGCCGGCGTCGGCGAGCGCAAGCAGAGCCGCTCCAAGTACGGCGCCAAGCGCCCGAAGAAGTAAGGGGTAGTCAGAGTATGTCGCGTCGTGCCCAGGCCCCGGTCCGCAGCATCCTGCCGGACCCGAAGTTCAGCAACGAGATGCTCGCCAAGTTCATGAACGTCATCATGAAGAGCGGCAAGAAGTCCGCCGCCGAGCGCATCATCTACGGCGCCCTCGACCGCATCGCCGAGAAGACCGGCAAGCAGGGGGGCGAGGCCATCGAGGTGCTGTCCGCGGCCCTCGACAACGTCAAGCCGGTGGTCGAAGTGAAGTCGCGCCGCGTCGGCGGCGCCACCTACCAGGTACCGGTTGAAGTTCGGGCCACGCGCCGCCAGACACTGGCCATGCGCTGGGTGATCGAGGCCGCGCGCGATCGCAGCGAGAAGTCCATGGCCTTCCGCCTGGCGCACGAGCTGATGGACGCCTCCGAGAACCGCGGGGCGGCCGTCCGCAAGCGTGAGGACACGCACCGCATGGCCGAGGCCAACAAGGCCTTCGCCCACTACCGCTGGTAAGAGAGCCAAGAGGAGCCCACCGTGGCACGCGCGACGCCCATCGAGCGCTACCGGAACATCGGCATCTCCGCGCACATCGACGCGGGGAAGACGACCACGACCGAGCGCATCCTTTTCTACACCGGCGTCTCGCACAAAATCGGTGAGGTCCACGACGGCGCGGCCGTCATGGACTACATGGAGCAGGAGCAGGAGCGCGGCATCACCATTACTGCTGCCGCCACCACCTGCTTCTGGAAGGGGATGGACAACTCCTTCCCCGAGCACCGCATCAACATCCTCGATACCCCCGGGCACGTCGACTTCACCATCGAGGTGGAGCGCAGCCTGCGCGTGCTCGACTCGGCCGTGGCGCTGTTCGACTCGGTCGCCGGCGTGCAGCCGCAGTCCGAGACCGTGTGGCGGCAGATGAACAAGTACGCCGTGCCGCGCATCGCGTTCGTCAACAAGATGGACCGCGCCGGCGCCAACTTCCTGCGCGTGGTCGAGATGATCCGCTCGCGCCTGCGCGCCAACCCGGTGCCGATCCAGCTGCCGATCGGGGCCGAGGAAAACTTCGCGGGCGTGGTCGACCTGATCCGCATGAAGGCCATCTACTGGGACATGGATACCCAGGGGATGAAGTTCGAGTACAAGGACATCCCGCCCGAGCTCAAGGCGCAGGCCGATGAGTACCGCGCCAAGATGATCGAGGCGGCGGCCGAGGCCAACGAGACGCTCACCCACAAGTACCTGGAGCACGAGCAGCTCACCGATGAGGAGATCCGCCAGGGTCTGCGCGAGCGCTCGATCAGGAACGAGGTCGTGCTCGCCATGTGCGGCTCGGCGTTCAAGAACAAGGGCGTGCAGGCGCTGCTCGATGCCGTCATCGAGTTCATGCCCTCGCCGGTCGACATGCCCGACGTCAAGGGCATGAACGACCGCGACGAGCCCGCCACCCGACAGGCGAAGGACGAGGAGCCGTTCTCGGCGCTCGCCTTCAAGATCCTGAACGACCCGTTCGTGGGCAATCTCACCTTCTTCCGCGTCTACTCGGGCGTGCTCAATTCCGGCGACACCGTGTTCGTGCCGACCAAGAGCCGCAAGGAGCGCATCGGCCGCCTGCTGCAGATGCACGCCAGCGAGCGCACCGAGATCAAGGAAGTGCTCGCCGGCGACATCGCCGCCGCGGTGGGCCTCAAGGACGTCATCACCGGCGACACGCTGTGCGATCTCGATAAGGTGATCACCCTCGAGAAGATGGAATTCCCCGCTCCCGTCATCTCCGTGGCGGTGGAGCCGAAGACCAAGGCGGACCAGGAGAAGATGGGCCTGGCGCTGCAGCGCCTCGCCAAGGAAGACCCCTCGTTCCGCGTGCACACGGACCAGGAATCGGGGCAGACGATCATCTCGGGCATGGGCGAGCTGCACCTCGAGATCATCGTCGACCGCATGAAGCGCGAGTTCAAGGTCGAGGCGAACGTCGGCAAGCCCCAGGTCGCCTACCGCGAGACCATCCGTGCCACGGTCGAGAGCGAAGGCAAGTTCATCCGCCAGTCGGGCGGCCGCGGCCAGTACGGCCACGTGTGGCTGAAGATCGAGCCGAATCAGGGCGGCAAGGGCAACGAGTTCGTCAACGGCGTCGTCGGCGGCTCGGTGCCGCGCGAGTACGTGCCGGCGGTGGACAAGGGCATCAGGGAAGCCGAAGAGACCGGCGTCATCGCCGGTTACCCGGTGGTGGACGTCAAGGTGACGCTGTTCGACGGCTCGTACCACGACGTCGACTCGAACGAAATGGCTTTCAAGATCGCCGGCTCCATCGGCTTCAAGGACGGCTTCCGCCGCGCCAAGCCCGTGCTGCTCGAGCCCATCATGAAGGTCGAGGTGGTGACGCCGGAGGATTACTCGGGCGATGTCATCGGCGACCTCAACCGCCGCCGCGGCCAGATCACCGGCATGGACGAGACGCCCGCCGGCAAGGCCATCACCGCCGACGTGCCGCTGTCGGAGATGTTCGGCTACGCCACGACGGTGCGCTCCATGAGCCAGGGTCGCGCGACCTTCACCATGGAGTTCTCGAAGTACGTCGAAGTGCCGCCCAATATTGCCGACGGCATCATCAAGGCCGAGTAGTCGCTGTAAGAGTCAGTTGAAGGGATTACGCCATGTCCAAAGAGAAATTCGAGCGCAGCAAGCCCCACGTGAACGTGGGGACGATTGGTCACGTGGACCACGGCAAGACGACCTTGACGGCGGCGCTGACCAAGGTGATGGCCGAGACCTACGGCGG
>JANWKR010000114.1 GCA_025451275.1 Steroidobacteraceae bacterium | reverse complement strand
TTCCCAGAACGGCGTACCGAAGCGCAGCAGCAGCTTGACGACCGGGCCTGAGGCCAGGCCCTGCAGCGCCGCGCGTTTCGCCTCCAGGGCCGGCGTGAACCGCACGGTGCCGCGGGTGCCGGGGCGCGTCTGCAGCACGCCGATGGGCAGGGTGATCACGGCGCGCGCTGCCCGCGCCCGGAACGGACCCGCGGCTGACTCGCCGGCCATCTCCACCGCACCGCGAGACCAACGCACGCTGCGCACGGTGGATTGCAGCTGCAGCCGCGCGCCGCGCAGCGCCGGGCTGAGAGCCGCGAGCAGCGAGGCGTAGCCGCCCGCGGGCCGCGACTGAGGGGTATTGCCCAGCGTGTCGCCGGACCACTCGGCCACGATCGCGCGGGCACTCGCGCGCCGGGTATCCGCGGCGTCGAAGCCCTGCGCCATGCGCCGGGCCGCGTCGCGCTCGCTGCGCGACAGGCCCGCGGCAGCCACACTGT
This sequence comes from Steroidobacteraceae bacterium, assembly GCA_025451275.1. Lineage (GTDB taxonomy): Bacteria > Pseudomonadota > Gammaproteobacteria > Steroidobacterales > Steroidobacteraceae > 13-2-20CM-66-19. The sequence goes on along the minus strand of JANWKR010000114.1, from coordinate 21,937 downwards.
CGAGGAAGGCGTCGAAGGACATGTCGTTGCCGGCGAGCAATCCGCCGGCGCGTGCCGCCTGCAGCACTTTGGCGAAGTAGTCGGCGCGTGGCGTTGGCCGGCCCGCGCGCAGCGCGCAGTGCGATTCCTTGATGTCGACCGCGGCGGCGCCGACCCGGGCGAGCAGGGTGCGGGTGAGCGGCGCGTGGCCATGGATGAACTCCGCGCCGAGCTCGAGCGGCACCCCCAGGTCCGGCTCAAAACGCGTCCAGATGCGCCCGCCGATGCGATCGCGTGCCTCGAGCAGCAGCACCGCGCGCCCGGCCTGCGCCAGCTCCGCAGTGGCCATCAGGCCGGCGGCGCCGGCGCCGATCACGATCACGTCGTAACGTGCCGCGGCCATGAGCTAGACGCCCGCACCGCGCGCGGCGCGCACCGTGAGGTTGCGGCGCACGGCGAGCGCCGTGCCGCCCAGCACCAGCACCGAGGCCAGCGCCAGGCGCGCGGTGATGGGCTCGGCGAACAGCACGACGCCGGCGAGGGCTGCGATCACCGGCACGCTCAGCTGCGCGTTGGCGGCGGCAATGGCCCCCAGCCGTGGGAGCGCCGTGTACCAGGCGGCGTAGCCGAGACCGGAGGCGATGGCGCCCGACAGCGCCGCCAGCAGGATGCCGAGCGGGTCGGCGGAACGGTGCGTGAAGAACAGCAGGCTGATAACGAGCGTGCCCGGCACCGCACGAACGAAGTTGCCGGCCGTGTCGCCGAGCGCGTCGGTCGAGCTGCGCCCGTGCAGTGAATACAGACCCCAGGCGATGCCGGCGATCAGCATGAACGCCGCCTGCAGCGGCGGCGGCGCGTTCACACCCGGCAGCAGCAGCAGCACCAGCCCCGCCACGGCCAGCAGCCAGCCGAGGGCGATGATGCGGTTGATGCGCTCGCCGCCGAAGAAGCCCACCGCGATCATCACCACCTGCACCGCGCCGAACAGCAGCAGCGCCCCGGTGCCCGCCGTGAGTGCGACGTAGGCGAAGGAGAAGAAGATCGCGTAGGCGAGGAGTACCAGGGCCGACGCCCAGCTGCCGCCCGCCGGGCGCGCGCCGCGCCCGGCGGCGCGCACCAGCAGCCACAGGGTGAGAGCGCCGGCCAGGATGCGCACCGTGGTGAAGCTCGCCGGGTCGATGTGGGCCGCGCGCAGCGCCATGCGGCACAGGATCGAGTTGGCCGCGAACGCGAGTAGCGCGAACAGCGCCGCGGCTGCGGCGCGGCTCACTGCAGTGCCTGCGCCAGGTCGGCGATCAGGTCCGCCGGCTCCTCGATGCCGATCGACAGGCGCAGCAGGTTGCGCGGCGTGGGCGAGTTCGGTCCCTCGATGGAGGCGCGGTGCTCGATCAGGCTCTCGACACTGCCGAGGCTGGTGGCGCGGGTGAACAAGCGGGTGCGGGCTGCGACGCCTACCGCGGCCGCCTCGCCTCCGGCCACGCATACCGACAGTACCGCGCCGAAGCCGCCCGGCATCTGGGCGGCCGCGACGGTGTGGCCGCGGTGCTGCGGCAGCCCGGGATAGAGCACGCGCTCGACCGCGGCGTGCGCGGCGAGGAAGCCCGCCACCGCCAAAGCCCCGGCGCACTGAGCCCGCACGCGCAACGCCAGCGTCGCGATGCTGCGCCGGAGCAGCCAGCAGTCGAACGGGCCCAGCACTGCGCCGCTCATGCTCTGCCAGTCGCGCAGGCGCTTGAGCAGTGCGCCGTCGTTCCGCACCACGAGCAGGCCGCTGAGCACGTCGCTGTGGCCGCCGAGGTACTTGGTGCCGCTGTGCACCACCAGGTCGGCACCGAAGTCGAAGGGGCGCTGGCACACCGGCGTGGCAAACGTGTTGTCGCACACGACGAGCGCGCCCGCCTCGTGCGCGCTGGCGATGACCCGGCGCAGGTCGACGACGTTCAGCAGCGGATTGGTGGGGGTTTCGATCCATACCAGGCGTGCACCGCCTGCGACGGCGGCGCGGACCGCGTCGGGATCGCAGAAGTCCGCGAAGTGCAGCCCGGCGCCGCGGCGCTGGGCGTGCGCGGTGAACTGCTTCTTGGTGCCGTAGTAGGCCTCGTGCGGCGCGACCAGCCGCTCGCCGGCCTCGAGCAGCTCGAGCGCCGCCATGTTGGCGGCCAGTCCGGACGCGAACGCGAGCGCGCCGCAGCCGCCCTCCAGCGCCGCGACGCACCCTTCAAGTGCGTCGCGGTTGGGCGTGCCCTCACGGCTGTAGCGATAACCGCGTGGATAGGCGCCGTCAGCGTCGCGCTGGAAAGTGGTGGCGAGGTGGATGGGCGCCGCGAGCGCGCCGGTGGTCGGATCGGGCGAGCGGGCGCTGTGCACGCACAGCGTGTTGAGACCGGCCTGCTGCGTCATGTGGCATTCCTTCAGCCGGACGGACGTGGCGCTGCGGCAGCACCGTCCGGCCCGCCAACGCCGCGGCACGCGACGCCGACGACGGCCGGCAGCTTACACCATCCGCCACGCCGGTCTGCAGCAGGCGCAATCGACCGGCGGGCCGGGCGCGCGGCAATCGGCGGATCACCGCGCGCCGGCTCGATAGCGCCTATTGCGGCGAGCCGCCGCTCAGCTGTTCCTTGCAGTACTTCTTCAGTTCGTGCTTGGACATGGTGGAGTTGTTGGCCTTCTGCTGCGCGATGCAGTCCTTGATCTGCTGCCTGGCCATCGTCTTGCTGCTGGTCCCGCTGCTGTTGGTGCTCGGCGCCTCGGTCGAGGACGGCGAGGTCGCGCTCGGGTACTGACTCGGCGGAGTCGTTCCGGCCGGCGGGGCAGTCTGCGACGGACTCGTTTGCGCCGCGGCCATGCCGGCGACCCCCAGCGCGAGCAATGAGAGGGCTGTAGCAATGCGTTTCACGGGGAACCTCCTGTCGAAGTGAACGCCTCGAAACCGCAGCATAGGAGCGCCCGCCGGGGCGATGGAGCCGCCGGGCGCCCAGCGCCACCGTCGGCAGGGGACTACGCCCCGCCGTTGCGGTCCGGCTCACGCGGCGCCTCTCCGGCGGTAGCGCCTTGACTCTCTTTAGGCAGAGGCGCGGCTGTAATGGCGCCGTCATGCTTGGCTGTGCAAAGGAGGTCGTTATGGCGCCAGGCACGGTGCTGGTGATCGTGGGCGGTGCACTGCTGTGCGCGGCGCTGGCGCTGGCGCTCGCGGTGCTGGGGGCGGTCGCTTCGGTCGTGGAGCTGTTGCCCGCCCGCCTGCAGAGCAGGAGAGCGCACAGACTCGACTCGTCGCAGCACGCGACCGCGCCGGGCGGCGACCTGGGCGAGCGCACATAAAGTTGCAGGAACTGGGCGGCAGGTCGCAGTCGCCGGCCTGTGCCGGCGCGGCGCCTGCGCAAAGAGTGACCTGCGCCCGTCCGGCTGCCGCACGCCTGCTGCTACGGTGCAGCTGTCATGCACGCGACAGCTTGGATGCGACAGTGGGCCCTGCGTTTGTACGCCATTGACGCACGTACGCCAGTGGCATATAAAGCGCGCGTCCTTGCCCACCGGATCTTTCCATCACACTACAGCGGAGGTTCTGCGACGCCGGTCCGCGCGAGGCGGCCCGGGTCGCCAGGGCCTGCCAAGTGCACGCAGGAACCCCGATGAAGAAGACGGCATTCGAAGAGCTGCTAGTAACTGTGAGGCAGGCCACGGAAACCAGGCGCGGAACGCGCAACTCCGCACGTCCCTTTCCCATCAACGCACTTACGATCAAGGAACTGCGCGGCTGGACCAAGCTCAGCCAGCCGGAGTTTGCCGCGCTGCTGGGCGTGGAGCTCGGCACGCTGCGCAACTGGGAGCAGGGCCGACGTGAGCCGGCGGGTCCGGCGCGGGCACTGTTGCGAGCCATCCGCAACGACCCCGCGAACGTCATCAGGGCATTGCGGCGCGCCGCCTAGCGCAGGCCATCGACGGCCGGAGCCACATGTGAGAAGTGCGGAGCAAACAGCGAGTGCGGATCGCGCCACGGCGGGCGGCGCCGGCCGCGTGCGTCGCGCGGCGCTGATCTGCTTGGCGCTGCTCGGCACGATCGGCACGGTGCTGGCGGCCGCACCGGCGGCGCCGGTGGCGGGCGCAGTCGGGGCGCTGCGCGAGCCGCACGCCGTACTGTTCGACCCGTTCCTCACCGACCTCGAGGAGCGCACCTTCCGCTTCTTCTGGGAGACTGCCAACCCGAAGAACGGCCTGATTCCCGACCGCTATCCCACGCCCTCGTACGCGAGCATTGCCGCGGTTGGATTCGGGCTCACCGCCTACCCGATCGGCGTCGAGCGCGGCTACATCACACGCACTGCGGCGCAGGAGCGCGTGCTGACGACGTTGCGCTTCTTCGTGCACGAGACCAACGAGCACGGTTTCTTCTATCACTTTATCGACATGCAGACCGGCGCACGCGCCGGCGACAGCGAAGTGTCGACCGTGGACACGGCGCTGCTGCTCGCCGGCATGCTCTTCTGCCAGAGCTACTTCGACAGCAAGGACGCGCGTGACGTCCAGATCCGCAAGCTGACCGACGAGATCTACCGGCGCGTCGACTGGAACTGGGCGCAGCCGCGCCCGCCGGCGCTGGCGCTCGCCTGGACGCCGACCGGGGGTTTTTCCAACGACGACTGGCGCGGCTACAACGAGGCCATGCTGGTATACCTGCTGGCGCTCGGCTCGCCGACGCACCCGATCGGGCCGCAGGCCTGGATGCAGTGGACCAGTACCTACGACAAGCAATGGGGCACGGTCTACGACCAGACCTACCTCAGCTTCGCCCCGCTGTTCGGGCACCAGTACACGCACGTGTGGGTTGACTTCCGCGGCATCCGCGACGCCTACATGCGCGAGCACGCCATGGACTACTTCGAGAACAGCCGCCGCGCCACCTACACGCAACGCCGCTATGCCATCGCCAACCCCAAGCACTGGGCGGCGTACGGCAAGAACATCTGGGGCATGAGCGCCTCCGACGGCCCCGGCGCGACGCACGAAGTGTATCTCGGCCAGCCGCGCCCGTTCATGACCTACGCCGCGCGCGGGGTGGGCCTGGGGCGCATCGTCGATGACGGCACCATCGCTCCGACCGCCGCCATCAGTTCGCTGCCGTTTGCGCCGGAGATCGTGCTGCCGGCGACGCTCGAGATGTACCACCGCTTCGGCGCATCGATCTACTCGACCTACGGTTTCCTGGATGCGTTCAACGCCAGTTACACGATGGCGCCGGACCAACAGCACGGCGTGGGCTGGGTCGACCCGGACTACATCGGCATCGACCAGGGCCCGATCCTCGCCATGATCGAGAACTACCGCAGCGCCCTCGTGTGGCGCGTGATGCGCAACAATTCGTATCTGCAGCAGGGTCTGGAGCGCGCCGGATTCTCCGGCGGCTGGCTGGCACAGGTGGAATAGGCCAGTTGCGTTCCGCCGGTGGCCGACGCATATTCGGCTGATGCCATCACGCTTGCGTCTGTTGGTACGCGCCATCGCGTACCTGACCCTCGTCGTGGCCGCCGCACCGCTGGCGGCGCAATCCACCATCACTGTCGATGCGACCGCGGCGACCCGGCCGTTCGCGCACTACTGGGAGCGCATGTTTGGCTCGGGGCGCGCGGTGCTCAGCCTGCGTGAGAGCTATCGCGATGACCTGCGCACGGTGCGCCGCGTCACCGACATCGGCTATGTGCGTTTCCACGGCATCTTCCTCGATGACATGGGCGTGTACACCGAGGGCCCCAAGGGTGAGCCGGTCTACAACTTCTCCTACGTCGACCAGGCGTACGACGGGCTGCTCGCCAATGGCGTGCGTCCGTTCGTGGAGCTGAGCTTTATGCCGCGGAAGCTGGCGGCGCGTGACATCCGCCAGAGCTTCTGGTACCGCCCGGTGGTGTCGCCGCCCAAGAGCTATGCGCGCTGGGACGCACTGATCGCCGCGTTCGCGCGCCACCTCGTCGAGCGCTATGGCATCGAGGAGGTGAGCCACTGGTACTTCGAGGTGTGGAACGAGCCCAATCTCGACTTCTGGGGCGGCCAGCCGCGCCAGTCGACCTACTGGGAGCTGTACGACCACACCGTCAAGGCACTCAAGGCGGTCGACGCGCGGCTGCGGGTCGGTGGTCCCGCCACCGCCCAGGCCGCGTGGGTGCCGGCGTTCATCCGCCACTGCACGGAGCACAACGTCCCGGTCGACTTTGTCTCGACGCACGTCTACGGTGATGACACGGCCAAGGACGTGTTCGGCAGCGGCGAGCACATCACGCGCAATCATATGGTGTGCCGCGCGGTGCAGAAGGTGCACGCCGAAATCCAGGCCTCGCCCGCGCCGCAGCTGCCGCTCATCTGGAGCGAGTTCAATGCCAGCTGGAGCAACCACACCGCCGTCACCGACGCGCCCTACATGGGGCCGTGGCTGGCGGAGACCGTGCGCCAGTGCGACGGCCTGGTCCAGGACATGTCCTACTGGACCTTCTCGGACGTGTTTGAGGAGCAGGGCGTGGTGCAGCAGCCCTTCTACGGCGGCTTCGGCCTGATCGCGGCCGGGGGCATCCCCAAGCCGGCGTTCAATGCCTTCGCGCTCCTGCACAAGCTCGGCACGCAGCGCTTCGTCGACGATGCCGAGGGCACGCTTGCTACGCGCCGTGACGATGGTGCGCTGGTGGTGGCGCTGTGGAACTATGCAGACGTCGGCGCCGTGGTACCGCCGCGGCGCGTGACGCTGCACTTCGAGCACATCGACGCGACCAGTGCCAGTGTCGAGATGCTCGATCCGGCGCACGGCAACGCGCAGGCGGCGTATCAGCGCCTGGGAGCGCCCCGCAATCCCACCGCGGCGCAGCTCGCCGAGCTGCGCGCCGCCGCGGTGCTGGCACCCGCGGTGACGCAGCCGCTCACCGCCGGCGCCCTCGATGTGGAGATCCCCTCCGACGGGCTGCTGCTGGTCACGGTGGCCGCGCAGCACTGAATGACCGCCGTCCCCGCGACTACCGAGGTGTTCCTGGTCGCGATGGGGGTGATTTTCCTCGCGCCGTACCTCATCTGGCGCGGCCTGCGCACCGACTACTACGCGCCGCTGGTGGTGGTACAGATCATCGCTGGCGTCCTGCTCGGACCCGGCATCCTCGGCCGCGCCTTTCCGGACTACTACACCTACGTCTTCAGCCCGGGCGTGGTCGCGGCCCTCAACGGCATCGCCTGGTGGGCGGTGATGCTGTTCGTGTGCGTGGCCGGCATCGAGCTCGACCTGCGACAGGTGTGGGCGCGCCGCCGCGAGTCGGGGATCACCGCCGCGCTGGCGCTTGGGGTGCCGCTGGTGCTCGGCTGCCTGGCCGCCGCGACGCTGCTGGCGCGCCCGGGCTGGATCGGCAGCCAGGCGCACGACTGGCAGTTCGTGGCCGGCGTCGGCATGGCCTGCGCGGTCACCGCCTTGCCGGTGCTCATCGTGCTCATGGAGCGCCTCGAGATCCTGCGCGAGCCGCTCGGGCAGCGCCTGCTGCGCTACGCCAGCCTGGACGACGTCGCCATCTGGGGCGTGCTGGCAATCATCCTTCTCGACTGGACACGCCTCGGTTGGCAGTGCGGCTTCCTGCTGGTGTTCGCGTTATCGGCGTGGCTGTTCCGCGCGCTGATGCGCTCGCTCGCCGAGGCCGACCGCTGGTACGTCGCGCTCATCTGGCTGGTGCTGTGCTCGTGGGGCGCGGAGTGGTGCGGCCTGCACTTCATGGTGGGCGCATTCCTGTCCGGCGCGGTGATGGATGCGGACTGGTTCCAGCGCACCGAGATGGACCGCTTCCGCCGCTACGTGGTGTTCGCGTTCATGCCGGTGTACTTCCTCTCGGCCGGCCTGCGCACCAACTGGGGCGTCGGCGGCGTGGCGATCGTGCTCGCCACCGCCTTGCTGGGGGTCGCTTCCGTGGGCGGCAAGCTGCTCGGTACGCACCTCGCGGGGCGCATACTCGGGTGGCGGCGCGGCGAGGCGGTCATCATCGGCTGGCTGCTGCAGACCAAGGGACTGATCATGCTGGTGTTCGTCAGCGTGCTGCTGGACAAGAATCTGATCTCGCAGGAGACCTTCACCGCGCTGCTGCTGATGGCGGTCATCAGCACCATGCTCACCGTGCCGATGGTCGCGCCGCGCCTGAAAGAGGCGCGCGAGCTGATTGGCCGTTCGGTCTGAGAAGCGCGCCCCGGCCGTGACCCCGCCACCACCGGCGCACCGACCCGGACGCGGCGACTCACGCCGCGGCGCGCTGCTCGGCCTGATCGTGGCGGTCGCGCTCATCGTGCTCGGCCTGATCCTGGTCCACGTGCTGGGCGCGGCCGGGCGGCTGCAGGATTGTGTGATGTCCGGCCGCACCAACTGCGCGCCGATCGAGAGCGCTCCCGCAGAGCGTCCGTGATCCTCTATAGTGCGGTTGCCGCACGCAGGAGCCGAACGTGAAGTCAGGCTGGTCAGTCCCCGGGGTGGCCATCGCCCTGTTGTTTTCCGCCGCCGCACCGGCCTCACCCGAGGTGGACGCCGCCTATCCGGCAGCGCACGCGCTGTACGTCGAGCTGCATCAGCATCCGGAGCTCTCCGGGCACGAAGTGCAGACGGCGGCAACCCTGGCGCAGCAGCTGCGCGCACTCGGCTACGAGGTCACCGAGCACGTGGGCGGTACGGGCCTGGTGGCGGTGCTGCGCAATGGCGCCGGCCACACCGTGCTGCTGCGCACCGAGCTCGATGCCCTGCCGGTGGAGGAGAAGACCGGGCTGCCGTACGCGAGCAAGGTGCACGCCAAGGATGACGCCGGACACGACGTCTCGGTCGGCCACATGTGCGGGCATGACCTGCACATGAGCGCGCTGGTCGCGACCGCCGGCATCATGGCGCACAGCAAGGACAGTTGGCGCGGCACGCTGATCCTCATCGGCCAGCCCGCCGAGGAAACCGTTGGCGGCGCTTCGGGCATGGTCAGGGCGGGGCTGTTCACGCGCTTCCCGCGCCCCGACGTATTGCTGGCGCTGCACGTCGGCAACGAGCTGCCGGCCGGCAAGGTCGGCGTCGTGCCGGGCGTTTATGACACCAACGCTGACTCGCTGCGCATCACGATCTTCGGCAAGGGCGGCCACGGCTCCGCACCGCACACCACCGTCGACCCGATCGTGATCGCGGCACGCACCATACTGGCCCTGCAGACCATCCCGTCGCGCGAGGTCAAGCCCGGCGAGCTGGCCGTGGTCACGGTCGGCTACATCCACGCCGGCACCAAGAACAACATCATTCCTGATCAGGCGGAGCTCGGGCTCACGGTGCGTACCTACACGACGGACGTCAGGAAGCAGGTGCTCGCCGCCATCACCCGCATCACCGACGCGGAGGCGGCCGCCGCGGCCGCTCCACGCCCGCCGGCCATCGAGCACTACGAGGCGGCCGATGCCGTCTACAACGACCCGGCGCTGGCACAGCGCATGCGCGGCGCGCTGGAGGGGGCGCTCGGCGCCGGCAACGTCCTCAGCGCCGGGCCGATCACGGCCTCGGAGGACTTCTCGGTGTACGTCGAGCAGGGCATCCCGGGGTTCTATCTCAGTCTCGGCGGCGCCGACCCGGCCAAGTACGCCGCGGCGCAGAAGCAGGGCACGCACCTGCCCTCGAATCACTCGGCGCTGTTCGCGCCGGATGTGGATCCGGCGCTGCACACCGCGATCGGCGCGGAACTGGCCATGCTGCGCGAGCTGCTCAGGGCGGACGCTGCGCCGCCGGCGAGGCACTGAGCGGCGGCCCGTGCCGCGCGGCGGCAACGGAGACCGGCGGTGCAGCAGAGCGAGCGTCGTCCGATCGTGGTGGGGGCGGGGCCGGCGGGGCTGGCGGTCGGGGCCAGCCTCGCGCGCCACGGCATTTCCTGCCTGCTGCTGGAGCGGGGTACCGCGGTGGGTACAACCTGGCGCGGGCACTACGATCGCCTGCACCTGCATACCGATAAGGCGCACTCATCGCTGCCGTTCCTGCCGTTTCCGCGATCCTGCCCGCGCTATCCCGCGCGTCAGCAGGTGATCGACTACCTGGAGGACTACGCGCGCGGTTTCGGCCTGCAGCCGCGCTTCGGGCAGGAGGTGCGCGAGGCGCGTCGCACGGACGGGCGCTGGCAAGTGCACACCGCGGACGCGAGCTACTCGGGGCCGGAGCTCGTCATCGCCACCGGCCACAACCGCGAGCCCTACCTGCCCGACCTGCCCGGCATGGCCGACTTTCGCGGCAAGCTGCTGCACAGTGCCGACTACCGTAACGGCGCGCCATACCGCAAGCAGAAGGTGCTGGTGGTCGGCCTCGGCAACTCCGGTGGCGAGATCGCGATCGATCTGTGCGAACACGGCGCCCACGTGAGCCTGGCGGTGCGTGGCCCCGTCAACGTCGTGCCGCGGGACCTGTTCGGGATCCCGATCGTCGCCGTCGCTGTCGCCGAGCGGGTGCTGCCGCCACGCCTGGCGGATGCACTGAACGCTCCCGTCCTGCGTGCCGCGCTGGGGGACCTTGCCTCCTGTGGCCTGCGCCGGCCGGCGTACGGTGCGATGACGCAGTTCCGCCGCGAGGCCCGGCCGCCGCTCATCGACGTCGGCACGGTCGGCCTCATCCGGCGCGGCGCGATCGCCGTGCGGCCTGGAGTGGCCGGGTTTGCCGCGGAAAACGTCGTGTTCAGCGACGGCACTCGCGCCGGCTTCGACGCCGTGGTGCTCGCGACCGGCTACCGGGCGCGAGTGGATGCGTTCCTGCAGGATGCCGCGCCGGCGCACCGCGCCGACGGCACGCCGCTCTCGAGCGGGCGCGAATCCGAGCTCCCCGGGTTGTATTTCTGCGGCTACCGCGTGGCGCCGACCGGTATGCTGCGCGAGATTTCGCGCGAGGCGCCGCGCATCGCTCGCGCCATCGCCGAACGACACTGATTCGTCCGGAGGAACCGTGTTGCATCGCCTGCGTTTGACCAGCATGCACTGTCTGGCCCTGCTGATCGTCCTGGCCGTCGTGGCAGCGGCGCTGGACGCACGCGCGGATGAGCCGGTGATCGCCAAGGGTGGCGACTGGCGCGTGGCGGTGCGCACGTTCGCGCAGCAGCACCTGCGACACCCGGCCTGGGGCGCCTCGCATTCGCAGCGCGACTACGACCTGGCGCGCTCGCTTGCAGCCGCCGACCACGTGGCCCTGGACGATGACGTACTGTACGCCGCGGCGTTCCTGCACGACGTCGCCGCGTTTGCGCCCTGGCAGAAGCACGGCGTCGACCACGCGGACCGCGCGGCGCAGATCGTCGGCCGGCTGCTCGAGGGCACGGGCTTCCCCATGGCGAAGCTCGATGCGGTGCGCGGCGCGATACGCACGCACATGTACCCGCGCGAGCCGCAGGGGCCCGAGGCGCTGTACCTGCACGACGCCGATGCGCTCGACTGGCTGGGGGCAATCGGCGTGGCGCGCATCTTCGGGCTGGTGGATCCGAACGGCGGCCAGCCGGACGGACCGGCAGCGGTCAAGATGCTGCAGGAGTACCTGGTCACGGTGCCACCGCGGATCTTGTCGCCGGCGGGGCGTGCGCGCAGCGCTGAGCGCGTACGCCAGCTGCAGGACTACCTCAAGTCGCTCGGCGCGGAATCGGCTGACTTCAGCACGCTCTAGTCACGCGCCGCGACGCGCTGCAGCTGCGCGAGCAGGGCGTCCGGCGTGACGGGACGGCCGAGGAACTCCCGCAGCAGCTGCGCGGTCGGGTGCTCCTCGCCGCTCGCCAGCACATGTGCCGCGATCCACCCGTACCAGCGCGGATCACCCGCTGCGAACGGCCCGAGCTGTGCGGCGATGCGCGCGCGGATGTCGGCAGTGATCACCGCGCCGAGGCCGTAATTCACCATGTAGCCCGGCTTGTCGACCAGCTGCACGCGCACCGCCCACCACGCCAGCTCGGGATGCGGGATGACGTGCAGGTAACGGCTGGTGATGTCGGTCCAGACCGCGTTCGGATCGGCCTCGGGGCGGCGCAGCATGCGCAGATCGAACAGTGCCCAGGCCGCATCCAGCATCACCGCCGAGTACAGCGCGCGCAGCGATGCGGCCTCAGGGGCGCTGCGGCCGAGGTATTTCTGCTGCCAGGCCGGCTCGTACACGCTCCAGGACGGCACGTCGGCGAAGGCTTCGTAGAAGAGCGGGTCGCCGAGATCCATGAACGCGGGACGCGTGCGCAGCGCGAGCATATGAGCGGCATGGCCGCTCTCGTGCACCAGCTCGTTGAGCTGCCCGAGGCCGCCGCGCCCGTAGCTGGCCGAGATGCGCACCAGCGTCGGCTGCCAGTGCCCGTCGGCGAGCCGCCCGCGCCGCACGTAGTCGGTGTAGGCGAGCGGCGCCTTGCCGGAGCGCGGATCGAGGTCGAAGAGGACGTCCGCCCCGGCCAGGTCCAGGCCCAGATCCAGGTAGTACCAGTCGTTGAGCTGCCGCAGCGCGGCGCGCGGGATCGCGGCGCCGAGTTCGCGCTCGGCCGCGCCGCCCTGGTATCGGTAGTCCCAGGGCTCGACCTGGGCAGCCCCGCTGACGCGGCGCCAGGTATCGAGGATACGCTCGAGCCACTGCGCGACGTCCGTGCTCGCGACGCCGAGCGTGCGCGCCGCCGCATCGATCGGCGAGCCGTCGCGGGGTGCGGCCGCCGCCGCCATGCGGATCATGCGTCGGTAGGGACTCGCGGCTCCGTCGTCCCCGTTGAGCGCGCGCCACAACGGCACGAAGGCCAGGAACAGCGCGCGGCGGCGCTCGGGCTCCGGGATACTGGTCAGCAGATCGAAGGCGGCGACCCGCGTCACGGTGCCGTGTTCGAAGTGCAGGCTGTTGGCGAGCTCGGTGAAGCAGCCGTACAGCGCTTCCTGCAGCGGCAGGAGCTTGTCGGCGTGCGTCGCGTCGCGGCAGTGGCCGACCGGCGCGAGCGAGTGCGGCTCGGCCTCGGACTCATCGACCGCCGCGCGCATCACCTCGATGGCGCGGGCATCGGCAGCTGCGAGACCGGTGAGCGGCAGCTGCGCGAGGCCCGTGACCAGCTGCGCGCGCCGGGCGACGTACTCGTGTTGCCAGCTGCTGCGGCTGCGGCCGCCGTACGCGTGGTAGCGGGCCGGATCCGAGTCGATGAGCGAGACGGCGCCGGCCGCGTCGTTGAAGTCGGCGTACGCGCGTTCGAGCTGCTCGAGCGCGGCGGGGGTGGCCGCGGGCTGCTGCGCCAGCGCAGCGCCCGGCCCCCACAGCGCCGCCGCCACTACCCAGCGGGCGCGCGGCCGGCCGCGCAGCACGCTAGGGCGCCGCACTCTTGACGACCTGGCCGCCCTTGATGACGACTGCGACGTGCTCCAGCGTGTGAATGTCGGTCAGCGGGTCGGCGTCGACGGCGATCAGGTCGGCGTAGCGGCCAGGCGCGATGGCGCCGACGTCGCTGCTGCGGTCGAGCGCCTCGGCCGCGCTGCGCGTGGCGGCCTGAATGGCCTCCATGGGCGTCATGCCCCATTCGACCATCTTGGCGAACTGGCGTGCATTGGTGCCGTGCGGGTAGACGCCGGCGTCGGTGCCGAACAGCATCTTGACGCCGGCGGCGTGCGCGGCGCGGAAGGTCTGGCGCTGCTTGAGGCCGATCATCTTTTCCTTGGCGAGGCTCTCGGGGTAGACACCGTTGGCAGGGCCCTCGGCGAGGATGTAATCGTCGTTGTAGATGTCCATGTCGAACCACGCGCCGTGCTGCTTGGCGAGCGTGAAACTCTGCGCATCCGCAAGGCTCGCGTGCTCGATGGTATCGACGCCGGCACGCAGCGCGTCGTTGATGCCCTCGGTGCCGTGCGCGTGCACCGCCACCTTGAGGCCGAGGCGGTGCGCCTCCTCGACGATGGCCTTGATCTCATCGAACGACACCTGCTGCGCCCCGACGCTGTCGCCCTTGGAGAGCACCCCGCCGGTCATGCACACCTTGATGACCTCGGCGCCGTACTTGTGCACCTTGCGCACCAGCGCCCGGTACTCGTCGGGCGAATTGGCGATCGGGTAGCCCGAGGTCGTGATCGAGGGCGGGAACTGCGTCGAATCGCAGTGGCCACCGGTGGAGCCGAGCGCATAGGTGGCCGGCACGATGCGCGGACCGACGATGTAGCCGCGGTCGATGCCCTGCTTGAGGCCGACATCGTCGTAGAACCGCGAGCCGACGTTGCGCACGGTGGTGAACCCGGCCTCGAGCGTGGCGCGCGCGTTGGCGGCGCCGACCGTCATCCAGAAACTATCGGTGAACTGCAGCGCCCGGTAGCCGCTGTAGTGCGGGTCGGAGGTGAGATGCACGTGCATGTCGATCAGGCCGGGCAGCAGCGTGCGATTGCCGAGGTCCAGCAGCTGGGCACCCGAGGGTGCCGGGTCACCCTGCTTGCCGACGCTCTCGATGCGCTCGCCGTTGATGACCACCTGGGGGCGGTCGACCTCGCGCCCGGTGAGCACGTCGACCATGCGCGCGGCGCTGACCACGAGGGTAGCGGCGCGCGCCGGCGCGACGGCGGCGCACACGGCCAGGGCGAGGAGGGGCAGCACGGGGGAGCGCTGAAGCATGGTCATGGACACCTTCCGCATGGAGAACAGCGGCCGTAAACGGCCGGCCGCGATTCTTGGGTAGGGCGGGAAGGGAGTCAATGAGCCGCGCGGCGCGCGCGGCGCTTCAGGCGCGGGTGTTGATCCAGACCGCCTTGGGCTCGGTGAAATTCTCCAGCGCCGACTCGCCGTGCTCGCGTCCGAAGCCCGACTCGCGGGCTCCGCCCCAGGGCAGGCGCACATCGGTGGGGCCGAAAGTGTTCACCCACACGGTCCCGGCTTTCAGCCGGGCGGCAAAGCGGTGCACGCGAGCGATGTCGGCGCTCCAGATCCCCGCCGCCAGGCGGTAGCTGGTGCCGTTGGCGAGGCGGAGGGCCTCCTCCTCGTCGGTGAAGGGGATGACCGAGGCCACCGGGCCGAAGATCTCCTCCTGCGAGATGCGCATGCCGTGCTCGACGCCGGTGAACACCGTGGGACTGACGAAGTAGCCGCAGGAGCCATGGCGCGTCCCGCCGGTGGCGAGCGTGGCGCCCTCGTTCTTGCCGACCTCGATGTAGTCGAGCACGCGCTGCATCTGCCCGGCCGAGACCAGCGGGCCCATCGCGGTGCCGGCATCGCGCGGATCACCGAGGCGCAGGGCACGGGCGCGAGCCACCAGCCGCTCGACGAACTCGTCGTGGATGTCCCGGTGTACCAGGATGCGCGAGCCAGCCGAGCACACCTGTCCGCTGTTGAAGAAGATGCCGGCGCTGGCGGCCTTGGCGGCCGCGGCGAGATCGGCGTCGGGAAAAACGATGTTGGCGGACTTGCCGCCGAGCTCGAGGGTGACGCGCTTGAGGTTGCCGGCGGCGCTGCGCAGGATCTGCCGCCCGACCGCCGGGGAACCGGTGAAGGTCACCTTGTCCACGTCGGGGTGCTCGGCCAGCGCCGCACCCGCCGTCCTGCCGTATCCGGGCACGACATTGAGCACCCCGGAGGGAAAGCCGGCCTGCAGCGCCAGCTCGCCCATGCGCAGGGCCGTGAGCGGGGTGAGCTCGGCGGGCTTGAGGACTACGGTGCAGCCGCAGGCAAGCGCGGGCGCCACTTTCCACATGCTGATCATCAGCGGGAAGTTCCACGGCACGATGGCGCCGACTACGCCGATGGGCTCACGCACCGTGTAGGTCAGGGCGTCGGTGCGCGCCGGGATGACCTGCCCGTGGATCTTGTCGGCCCAGCCGGCGTAGTAGGTGAGCGTATCCAGCACCGCCGGCAGGTCCTGGCGCCGGATCGCCGAGACCGGCTTGCCCGAGTCGTGGCTCTCGAGCGCGATGAGCTCCTCCTGGTTCTGCCGCACCAGATCCGCCAGGCGCAGCAACGCGTGGCCGCGCTCGGCGGGGCGGGCATGGCCCCATTCGCCCTCGAACGCGGCGCGCGCGGCGGCGACCGCCTCGTTGACGTCCGCGGACTCGCCCTCAGCAACCTGGGCGAGGGTCTGCTCGGTGGCGGGATCCAGCGTATTGAAATAGCGCCCAGAGACGGCGGGCCGGCGCCCCCTGCCGATCAGGGCGTCTTCGCGGAGGGCCAGGTCTTGTGCGCTCACGAATGCCTCACATATGTTATTGGGTGCATAAATCGGCACCCGCAATCCGCTCGGTTTTCGAGGATAGACGCAGGCATTCAATGAGCGGAATATGAGATCTTCAGCCACTTGAGATATGAACAGGGATCAGGATATGGACCGATCCGTTATGCATGAAGATGCATATACCGGCGTGCCGCACGTGAGCCGGGAGATTCCCACGATCCGCATCGAGATCGAGCCGGTGTGGCGATTCAGGCGCGAGGACGACGGTCAGTCGATGCTCGTGATGCTGGATTTCCTCAACGAGATCCGCGCCACCGGGAAGATCACCCGGGCCGCCGAGCGCGCCCACATGTCGTACCGGCACTGCTGGAACCTGATCGAGAAGTGGGGCGCATTCTTCGGTGCGCCTATCGCCGAGCGCGAGCAGGGACGCGGCACGCACCTCACGCCGCTCGGGGAAAAGCTCGTCTGGGCAGGGCAGCGGCTGCAGGCGCGGCTGCGCCCGCAGCTGCAGAACCTGGCGCAGGAGCTCGAGACCGAGCTGAACGAAGTGCTGCCGGCGCGTGCCCCGATCGTGCGGGTGCATGCGAGCCACGGCTTCGCCGTCTCCAAGCTGCGCGAGCTGCTCAGCCGCGACGCCGGTATCGCGGTCGATCTGCGCTATGTCAGCAACCAGAACTCGCTGGTGTCGCTCGCGCACGGCACCTGCGAGCTCGCCGGCGTGCACCTGCCGCAGGGCGAGCTGCGCGCCAATGCGGTCGCCGCCGCGCAGCAATGGCTCGTGCCGCGCGAGCACCGCGTCATCGGCTTCGTCACGCGCGAGATGGGTCTCATGGTCAAGCGCGGCAACCCGCTGCGCATCGCCGGCCTCGAGCAGCTGCTCGACCCGGCGGTGCGCTTCGTGAACCGCGATCCGGACTCCGGCACGCGCCTGCTGTTCGACCGGCTGCTGGCGCAGCGCCGGCTCGATGCGACGCTCATCAATGGCTACGAGCGGGTCGAGTTCACGCACGCGGCCGTAGCCGCCTACGTGGCGAGCGGCATGGCCGATGTCAGCTTCGGCGTCGAGGCCGCGGCGCGCCAGTTTGACCTGGACTTCGTGCGGCTGGTCACCGAGGACTACTTGTTCGTGTGCCGCAAGCAGACCCTCGAGAACAGCGCCGTGCAGCACGTGCTCGCCATCATGCGCAGCGCCGAGTTCCATGCCGCTATCGCTGCGCTGCCGGGTTATGCGCTGCGCGACGCCGGTCAGGTGAAGACGCTGCACGAGGCCTTCCGCCAGGCCGCCTGACCCGCCGCCGAAGCGACGCGCGGCTGCGGCGGGTGGCGCGCGGCGAGGCTGTTCGCTGTGCCCGGAATCCGTTATAGAAGGGGCATGAGCGAGTCCCCGACCGGCCGGCCGACGCCGGCCCTGCCTTCCTCCGTCGCTTGGCGCCGCGACCTCGTGCTGGTCCTCGCGATCTCGGCCGTCGCCGTGACGGTCTGTGCCCGACTCAACGTCAGCGAAGCGCTGCTGCGCTGGTCGCAGCCCCTCGAGCGCTTTCAGCTCGACGAGCTGCCCGCCATCTTGCTGGTGATCGCGGTATGTATGGCGTGGTTCGCAGCGCGCCGCTATCGCGAGGCGTGCCGCGAACTCAGCCAGCGGCAGCGCGCCGAACAGGAGCTGCGCCGTGCGCTCGCCGCCAACCGCCGCCTGGCGCGCCAGTACCTCGAAATCCAGGAGGCCGAGCGGCGCGCGCTGGCGCGCGACCTGCACGACGAGCTCGGCCAACACCTCAACGCGATGAAGATCGACGCCGTCGGCGTGCGCGACCGCTGCGGCACGCTCGAGGCGCCCCTGGCGCGCGCCGCCGCGGAGATCGTCAGCGGATTGGATCGCGTGCAGACCGTGGTGGTCGGCCTGATCCGCCAGCTGCGGCCTGTGGGCCTCGACGAGCTGGGGCTGGCCGCGGCGCTCGAACATTGCGTTGCCGAGTGGCGCCGTCGCCTGCCACGGCTGGCGCTCGAGCTGTCCGTGAACGCGCCGCTCGAGGAGCTCGACGAGATGCGGCGCCTGACGCTGTATCGCCTGGTGCAGGAGGGCCTGACCAACGTCGCGCGCCATTCGCAGGCGACGCACGTCGCCATCCGCATCGGTAGCGAGCCGCACGGCGCGCCGCAGCCCGGCGCGGCCATCGTCGCGGCGATCGAGGATGACGGCGTGGGCATGGACCCGGGTCGCACCGGGCTCGGGCTCGGTCTGGTCGGCATGCGCGAGCGCGTCGAGGCGGTCGGCGGCTCGCTGCAGCTGCAGCGCTCGCGGGCCGGCGGCCTCGCGCTGCGGGCGCTCATTCCGCTCGGGACGGCCGCATGAGCGCCGCGTCCGCGCCGGCTGTCCCGATCTCGGTGCTGCTGGTCGACGATCACGCGGTCGTGCGGCAGGGCTACGGCCGCCTGCTGGCACGCGATCCCGCCATGCAGGTGGTGGCGGAGGCGGCCAGCGCGCACGAGGCGATGGAGTGCGAGCGGCGCTGCCAGCCGGACGTGGTCGTGCTGGACATCGCACTGCCGGGGGTGAGCGGCATCGAGACCGCGCGGCGGCTGATCGCCCGCCGCAACGCGGTGCGCATCCTCATGTTCAGCATGTATCAGGATGCCATTTACGCCTCGCGCGCCTTCGAGGCCGGCGCGCTTGGCTACCTGAGCAAGTCGAGTGCGCCGGAGCTGCTGGTCGAGGCGGTGCGCGCGGTCGCCGCCGGGCGCCGCTACGTGAGTCCAGACGTGGCGCAGGCCATGGCGCTATCCGGCACGGGCGGCGGCGGAGTGGTGGCCTCGCTCTCTAGCCGCGAGCACGAAATCCTGCGCCTGCTGACCAGTGGCTACGAGCTCGCCGAGATCGGCGCACGCCTCGGAGTGAGCAGCAAGACCGTCGCCAACCATCAGTCCGTCATCAAGAACAAACTCGGCGCCACCAGTGCCCTGCAGCTGATCCTCGTGGCGCGTCAACTCGGCATCAACTGAGGCCCCATGAACGCCAACTCACGCGCACTGCTCACCGCCATCCTCTGGGGTGGTCTCGTCGCCGGCACCATCGACATCGGCGCCGCGTGCCTGATCAGCGGGCGCGGCATCCCTTACATCCTGCACGTGATCGCAGGTGGACTGCTTGGCAAGGAGGCGCTGGCGGGCGGCACCGGGACTGCGCTGCTCGGCCTGCTCCTGCAGGAGCTGATGGGTGTCATCATCGCTGCAGTCTACGTGCTTGCATCCACTCGGCTGACGCTGCTGACGCGGCACTGGGTGCCCTGGGGCCTCGCCTTCGGCGTGGTCGTGTATTTCGTCATGAACTACGTCGTGCTCCCCCTGTCGGCCTGGCACGTGGTGCCACCGTTCAACCTGGCTAAATTTCTTCCCAATATGGCCGCCATGCTGTTGTTTGGTCTGATCGTCGCGTTCTTCGCCGCGCGCCGCGACGGCGTCGCGGCCGGCAGCGCGCGCGCCGCCAGTCCTGCAATCTAGTCGAGGTGTACCCGTACCCCGGCCCAGATGCCGAACGGCGCGCCCGGCGAGACGGCATTCTCGTTGGCCCAGTCGTCCGGGTGAGTCAGGAACACACCGCTCGCGGTGAAGGTACTGGTGGTGAGGAATCCGGCCGTCGCATATTGCCGGTTCAGCAGGTTGACGAGGCGTGCGAACACCTCGAAGTGCGGAGCTAAGTGGTAGGTGCCCTGGATGTTGACCAGCGCGTAGCCGCCGATCCAGCCGCTGCCGGCGATGAGGTCGCCTGCGGCGTTGGTGGTGCCGGCTTGGTTGGCGTTGTTCTCGTTGCCGTGCAGGTATGAGCCGGAAGTAACCGTAAACGTGCCGCCGAGATCGAGCGCCGGCGTCAGCTGGTAGTCGAGCGCCAGCTTGCCGGTGTGGCGCGGCACGAGTGGCAGGCGGTCGCCCGGGCGCACCAGGATGTTGCCGTCGCCATCGGCGCTGCTGTTGGATTCGGCGCTCACCTCGAAGGCCGACTGGAATGTGGCGTCGACGAGGCTATAGCTGAGGTTCCAGCGCAGCCCGCCGGCCTGGCCACCGAGTGCCAGGTCGAGTCCCTCGCGGCGCGTGGTGCCGACGTTGTCGAAGTAGCCGGAATTGGTGCTCGTGGCTATGAACTGGATGTCATCCCGGTTCACGGTGCGGAACAGGTCGGCGCTCCAGTGCAGCCATTGGCCTGAGAAATTGCCGCGCGCGCCGACCTCGAAGGTGCGTGCCACCACCTGCTTGAGCGCCGGGTCGCTGGCGAAGTCGTTGGGCAGCCCGCAGGGTTGTGCGGGATTGGCGCAGCCGAGCTCGACTACAGTCGGGGCACGGCTGGCCTCGTTGTAGTTTGCATAGTAGGTGAGGGTGTCGCGCGGCGTGACCGTGAAGCCGATGGCCGGATTCAGGCGGCTGAAGGTGTGGTCTCCGGTGAGCGGTGAGGCCGCATCGAAGCCGGAGCCGAAATCGCCGACGTCGGTGTCAATGCTGTAGCCGTCGAGGGTCTCGGTGTTGCGGTTGTAGCGTGCCGAGGCCGTGACGTGCAGCAGCTCGCTCGGCGACCAGGTGTCGGTCAGGTATGCGCCGAGGATCCGGTTGGTGCCGCGCAGCGAGATGACGGTCTCGTTGTTGAAGGGGCTCGGCTGGAACACGAGCGTGCGGTCGGGCGCGAAGGCGCCGTACTGGAAAGTCTGGTCGAAGGTGTCGTGCGAGTCGCTGTAGTCGACGCCGAGGATCCCCTGGTTCTTGTGGCCGAACAGGTCGGCGGCGTCGGTCAGCTGCAGACCGAGGCCGGCGGTGCGCTGACGCAGCCCCGAGAGTTGGGTCGCGGCCTGGGCGCAGTAGGCCAGCGCGGCACGGTCGGACGGCGTTGCATCGCAGTCGACCGGCGGTCCCGGGTAGTTCTCGCTGAGATAGTTGTCGTTGTTGCTGACGTTGCTGCTGCCGGTCATCAGGCGGCGGTAGTAGGCGTTGCCGGTCAGCAGCAGGTGCTCGGACAGGAACTGCGAGCCGGTGAGGTTGACGAAGTGCAGCACGTTGTGCGTGAAGTCGGGCGTATAGCTCTGCTCGCGGCGGTACGCCAGCATGCTCTGCGGCAGCGCCCCGTTGCCGAACAGGCTGGTGTCGGCGTAGGTGTAGCTGAGATCGAGATCGGTCTTCTCGGTCTGCCAGCCGACTTTGCCGAACGCCTGCCACAACCGTGACGAGGACATGTCGCGCCAGCCGGTCTCGTCGAAGTAATTGACGGTCGCGAAGTAGTCGAATGCGCCGCGCTCGCCGCCGGTTTCCGCCTCGAAGGCCCGCCGCCCGAACGAGCCGCCGTAGGCCTCGAACTGGGTGCCCGGATTGTCGTGCCCGCTCTTGGTCTGCAGCGATAGCGCGCCGCCGAGGGTGTTGAGTCCGAACACGGGGTTGGAACCGGAGATGAGTGACACCGTGGATACCGCTGATTCGGGGATCAGGTCCCAGTTCACGGTGTCGCCGAAGGACTCGTTGATCCGCACGCCATCGACGTACACCGAGACGCCCTCGGGCGTGCCCAGCAGCGGCGAGGCCGTGAAGCCGTGGTAGTTGATGTCGAGCTGGAACGGATTGTCGGCGCTCTCGCTCACGTTGACGCCGCTGAACTTGCGATTCAGATAGTCGGCGACATCGGTGGACTGGGCACGCTTCAGGTCCGCGCTGTCGGCGGTCTGCACGTTGGACGGTACCTGATTCAGCGGCAGCCCCAGCCCCGGCAGCGGCGCGTTGCCGATGACCGTCACCTGAGGCAGCTCCTGCGCCGCGGCGGCGTTGTTCGGCGGGCTGGTGGCGTCGCTGTCGGC
>JANWKR010000113.1 GCA_025451275.1 Steroidobacteraceae bacterium | reverse complement strand
CACCTCGCGGTGCGTGATGACGCAGCCCTTGTGGGTGTGCACGTACTCGACCGGGTCCTCGATGGTGACGATGTGGCCGCGGGTCTTCTCGTTGCGGTAGCCGACCATGGCGGCGAGGCTGGTGGACTTACCCGAGCCGGTGCCGCCGACGATGATCACCAGCCCGCGCTTGGACAGCACCACTTCCTTGAGGATCGGCGGCAGCTCGAGCTCCTCGAAGGTGGGGATCTTGGCGTTGATGAGGCGGATGACGCAGCCGATGGCGGCCTGCTGCACGAAGGCGCTGACGCGGAAGCGGCCGATCCCCGGGGGCGCAATGGCGAAGTTGCACTCCTTGGTGGCGTCGAATTCCTTGGTCTGGCGGTCGTTCATGATGGCGCGCACCAGGGTCGCCGACTGCTCGGCGGTGAGCGCGCGCTCGGACTGCGGCCGGATCTCGCCGTCGATCTTGATCGCCGGCGGGAAGCCCGCGGTGATGAACAGGTCCGAGGCCTTCTTCTCGGTCACCCGCCGCAGCAGGTCCTGCATCAGCTTGATCGCTTGGTCGCGGTCCATGGTGTCTCGTCCCTTGCAGCGGCCGCTGCCTGGTTACAGCGCGTCCTTGTTCTGCGCCTTGTAGCGCGCCTCTTCCTTGCTGATCTGGCCCTTGGCGACCAGTTCGGTCAGACACTGGTCGAGCGTCTGCATGCCCTGCGAGCCGCCGGTCTGGATCGATGAGTACATCTGCGCGATCTTGCCCTCGCGGATGAGGTTACGGATCGCCGGCGTGCCGATCATGATCTCGTGCGCCGCGATGCGGCCACCGCCGTTCTTCTTCAGCAGCGTCTGCGAGATGACCGCGCGCAGCGACTCCGACAGCATCGAGCGCACCATGTCCTTCTCCTCGCCCGGGAACACGTCCACGATACGGTCGATGGTCTTGGCGGCGGACGAGGTGTGCAGGGTGCCGAACACCAGGTGGCCGGTCTCGGCGGCGGTCAGGGCCAGGCGGATGGTCTCGAGGTCACGCATTTCGCCGACCAGGATGACGTCCGGGTCCTCGCGCAGCGCCGAGCGCAGCGCCTCGGAGAAGCCGAGCGTGTCGCGGTGCACCTCGCGCTGGTTGACGAGGCAGCGCTTGGAATCGTGCACGAACTCGATCGGGTCCTCGATGGTGATGATATGGTCGGGACGGTTGTCGTTGCAGTGGTTGACCATGCCCGCGAGCGTCGTCGACTTGCCCGAGCCGGTAGGGCCGGTGACCAGCACCAGGCCGCGCGGCAGCATGCACAGGTCGCGGAAAATCTTCGGCGAGTTCAGGTCGTCCAGCGACAGGATGGTGCTCGGGATGTTGCGGAACACCGCCCCGGCGCCGCGGTTCTGGTTGAAGGCGTTGACGCGGAACCGCGCCAGCTTGGGAATCTCGAAGGAGAAGTCGGTCTCGAAGAATTCCTCGAACGCCTTGCGCTGCTTGTCGTTCATGATGTCGTACACCATGGAGTGCACTTCCTTGTGCGACAGCGGCGGCATGTTGATGCGCTTCATGTCGCCGTCGACGCGGATCATCGGCGGCACCCCCGAGGAGAGGTGCAGGTCCGAGGCATTGTTCTTGACGGCGAATGCCAGGAGTTGCGCGATATCGACGGCCATTGAAGCTCCCTGGAACGGCGCCGCAAGAGCGGGCAGGAGCGACGTGCAAGCGCGGCGCTCTTGAGGCGGCGCCGGCAGTATAAACGAGGGGTTACACGTCCAATATGTTAATGAGTCCGCAGAATTTCGCCGACCGCCTCGCCGCAGTTCGCGAACGCATGACACGGGCCGCCAGCCGTTCCGGACGGAGTGCGCACTCGGTCACACTCCTCGCCATCGGCAAGGCCCAGCCACCCGAAGTGCTTGCCATGGCGGCCGATCTGGGCATTGGCGACTTCGGCGAGAGTTATCTGCAGGAGGCGCTGGAAAAAATTGCGGCGCTGCGGGAGCGGCGCATCACCTGGCACTTCGTCGGGCGGCTGCAGGCGAACAAGACGCGTCCCGTGGCGGAGCAGTTCGCCTGGGTGCACGCCCTCGACCGCCTGAAGATCGCCGAGCGCCTCGCCGCGCAGCGCCCGTTCCACGCCCCGGCGCTGAACGTGTGCCTGCAGGTCAACCTCGGCGGCGAGGCCAGCAAGGGCGGAGTGACGCCGGCGCAGCTGCCGGAGCTGGCCGCGGCGGTGGCGCGCCTGCCGCGCCTGAAGCTGCGTGGCCTGATGTGCCTGCCGCCCGAAGAGAGCGAGCCGGCGCGCCAGCGCGCCTGGTTCGCGCAGCTGCGCGCGCTGCGCGATGAGCTCAACAGCGGTGGCGCCGGGCTCGACACGCTCTCGATGGGCATGAGCGGCGACTTCGAGGCCGCGATCGAGGAAGGCGCCACCGTGGTGCGGGTGGGGACCGCCTTGTTTGGCCTGAGACCTACTACAATCCGCACGTCATGAAGGACGCGCGACTGTGCATTCTCGGCGCCGGCAACATGGGCCGCGCGCTCATCGGCGGGCTGCTGCGCGCCGGTGCCCGGCCCGGCGAGATCAGCGTCGGGGAGAGCGTGGCCGCGGTGCGCGAAGCCCTCGCGCGCGACCTCGGGGTGCGCGCCACCGCCGACAACCGCGCCGCCATCAGCGGCGCCGCGGTGGTGGTGCTGGCGGTCAAGCCGCCGCAGGCGGCGGAGGTCCTGCAGCCGCTCGCCGTGGCGCTGCGCGCCGCCCCGGCGCTGCTGGTGTCGGTGGCCGCGGGCGTGCGCGTGGCGGCGCTCGCCGGCTGGTGCCCCGGCGTGGGCGTCGTGCGTGCCATGCCCAACCGCCCGGCGCTGGTCGGGGCGGGCGTCACCGGCCTGTACGCGCCGCCCGGGGTGGTGCCGGCGCAGCGGCTGCTGGCGGAACGGGTGATGCGCTCGGTCGGGGAGATCGTGTGGGTGCCGGGCGAGGACGCGCTCGATACCGTCACGGCACTCTCCGGCAGTGGTCCGGCATACTTCTTCCTGCTGGCTGAGCTGCTGGCGGAGGCCGGCGAGCAGCTCGGCCTGGAGGGCGCGGCGGCGCGGCGGCTGGCCGTGCACACCCTCTACGGGGCGGGACTGCTGACGCAGGCCGGGGATGCCGACCTCAAGCGCCTGCGCGCCGAGGTCACCTCCCAGGGCGGCACGACGGAGGCCGCGCTGCAGGTGCTCGAGAGCGCCGACCTGCGCGCCACGGTGACGCGGGCGCTGGCGGCGGCGGCGGCCCGCAGCCGGGAACTGGGGAACTCATGAGCGCGATCTCCTTCATCGTCGAGACACTGCTGTCGCTGGCGCTGTTCGTGTTCCTGGCACGGCTGCTGCTGCAGTGGACGCGCGCCGACTTCCGCAACGTCTTCTGCCAGGCGGTGGTGCGCATCACCAACCCGCTGATCCTGCCGCTGCGGCGCGTGCTGCCGCCGGTGGGCAAGGTCGATACCGCCTCGGTGGTGGCGGTGCTGCTCATCGCCACCATCGAGGTGGGAACCCTGTTCGCGCTGCACGGCCTGGGGGTGCCGCCGCTGCTGGCGTGGGTGCGTCAGGTGCTGGTGGAGATCGCGCGCACGCTGCTGTGGACCTACTTCTACAGCATCTTCCTGTACGCGCTGCTGTCGCTCATCGCCCCGGGCGGCTATTCGCCGCTGCAGTCGGTGCTCACCAGCCTGTGCGAGCCGGTGCTGCGGCCGATCCGGCGCCTGATTCCGGCGATCGCGGGGCTCGACCTGTCGCCGCTGTGGGCCATCATCGCCATCCAGGCGCTCATCATCCTGATGCGCTGACCGTGGTGTTTTTGCCGCGTGCGCGTGCTTGAGCTGCGCGCGTGCCGCGGCTGCAGCTGCTGCCGGAACACGCGCTTAGCGCCGACTTCGCACCGAGAATCAGAGCATTGGCGCGGCCGCGGCACGCGTGCCATGTCGCGCGCCGCGGCCGCTGTGGCGCACCGCTTCAAGTGCGCGGTGCGGGAAAACCCCTGAAAAAAAGGCATTTTCGCAACACCCGAACACAAAAAAGCGCTTGCGTACGCGCGCGCATGTGCTATTTTCCCGCCCCGATTCTCATCGCACGGTGCGCATGCACGCGTGTTTGGCAACACTAAATTCCTCTAGGAGTATCGCGATATGGCGAAAAAGGGTGGCGCACCGACGAAGTCGGAAGTCCTGACAAGCATCTCCAAAGACACCGGGCTCTCCCGCAAGCAGGTCGGAAGCGTTTTCGACTCGCTGGGTGGCGTGATCAAGAAGAGCCTGCGCGGCAACGGCCTGTTCACCATGCCCGGCCTGCTGAAGATGAAGGTCGTGAAGAAGCCGGCGACCAAGGCCCGCGAGGGTGTCAACCCGTTCACCGGCGAGAAGATGATGTTCAAGGCCAAGCCGGCGAGCAAGAAGGTGCGCGTCATGGCCCTGAAGAGCCTGAAGGGGATGGTCAACTCCTGATTCGCCTGCCCGCGGATTCGCGGGACGAAAGCCCGGCGCGAGCACAGCTCCCGCCGGGCTTTTTGCTTTGCAGCGACGCGTCAGCCCTGCTTGGCCACCGGCACGATGGTGAGCTCGACCCGACGGTTCTGCGCCCGTCCCTCCGGGGTGTCGTTGGAGGCGACCGGATGGTTCTCGCCGTCGCCGACCACTATCAGGCGCGCACTACGCACCCCGCGGCTGGTCAGGTACGCCGCCACCGACTGGGCGCGGCGCTGCGACAGCGCCTGGTTGTACTCCACGCTGCCGACCGAGTCGGTGTGCCCCGCCACCTCCACCATGGTCTGGTCGTACTGCACCAGGGTGCCGCTGACCTTGTCGAGCACCGGGTAGAAGCTCGCATTCAGGTCGGCGCTGTTGCTGGCGAAGGTGACGCCGCCCGGCATGTCGAGGGTGATGTTGTCATCCTTGCGCACCACCTCGACCCCGGTGCCGGCCATCTTGGCGCGCAGCGCCGCCTCCTGCCGGTCCTGGTAGTTGCCGATGGCGCCGCCGGCCACGCCGCCGATCGCGGCGCCGATGAGGGCGTTCTGGAACTTGTCGCCCCGGGTCAGAAGACCGACCACCGCGCCGACGCCGGCGCCGATGCCGGCCCCGGTACGGGTCTTGTGGTAGTCGGGGCTGGTGGCCGCCTGCTGCACCGGGACGCAGGCGCTGAGGTAGGCGAGCAGCAGCGCACCTCCACTTGTGTGGATCTTTCTCATTCGCGTAGTTCTCCTCCTGAAAAATCGACAAGCGCAGTGTAGCCCGCGGCCGCGGCGGCGGAGGCTGTCTCAAGGCGGCGACGGGCGCTAGGCGGCCTGCGCCATGAATTCCAGCACGGCATCGCGCAGCTCGTGGATGCGGCCGTGGAAGAAGTGGCCGGCGCCCGGCAGCACCCGGATGGTGGGCGCAGGCGTGACGCCCTGCGCCCAGGCGAGCACCGCCGGAGCGGGCACGACCTCGTCGGCATCGCCCTGCACCAGGAGCCACGGGCACGGCGGCGGCGGCGCCTGCGTCACGTCGATCTTGTTGATGCCCGGGGCGATGAGCACCAGGCGCTGCGGGTGCGCTGCGGCCGCCGCGCGCAGCGCCACCACCCCGCCGAAGGAGAAGCCGCCCAGCCACAGCGCCGCCTGCGGCCAGCGCCCGCGCGCGTAGCCGATGACGGCCGCGAGGTCGTCGGTCTCGCCGCGGCCGTCGTCGTAGGCGCCGGCGCTGTGGCCGACGCCGCGGACGTTGAAGCGCAGCGCCGGCGCGCCCAGCTGCCGGAAGGCGCGCGCCACCGTCCACACCACCTTGTTGTCGAGCGTGCCGCCGAACAAAGGATGCGGGTGGCAGACCACCGCGACCGCGCGGGGCGGTGCCGCGGCGTCGGCGGGGGTCTCGAGGAGGGTCTCGAGCGCTCCGGCCGGACCTGGGAGCATCAGCCGCTCGGCGGCGGGCGGCTTCACCACCAGCTCAGGCCGCCGGCGCGGCGGGCGCGGCGAGCCGCACCAGCAGGCGGTTGAGGCGCTGCACGTACTCGGGCGCGTTGGCGAGCGGGGTCCCCTCGGCGAGCGCCGCCTGGTCGAACAGCAGCTGCGCGAGCTCGGTGAACTCCGCCGGGTTCGAGACCGCGTCCAGGTACTTCACCAGCGGGTGGCCGACGTTGATCTCGAACACCGGGTGGACCTCGGGCGCCTTCTGGCCGGTGGCGGCGAGGATGCGCCGCATCTGCTCGGTCAGGTCGTTCTCGCCGAGCACCAGGCACGCCGGCGACTCCTTGAGGCGCTCGCTCACCCGCACCTCGGTGACGCGCTCGCCCAGGGCGTCCTTGATGCGCTTGAGCAGTCCCTTGCTCTCCTTGAGCTCGGCGTCGTACTGCGTGCGGTCGGCGGCGCTGGCCAGGGTGCCCAGCCCGAGGTCGCCGCGCGTGGCGTCCTTGAAGCGCTTGCCCTCGAAGGCGTCCAGCTGCCCCATGATCCACTCGTCGATGCGCTCGGCGAGCAGCAGCACCTCGAGCCCGCGCTCCTTCAGCCGCTCGATGGCGGGGCTGCCGCGTGCCGCGGCCAGGCTCTCGGCGATCACGTAGTAGATGCGCTCCTGGCCCGGCTGCATGCGCGCCACGTACTCGGCGAGGCTCACCGTGGGGGTGTCGTGCGACTCGCGGGTGCTGGCGAAGCGCAGCAGCGGCAGGATGGCCGCCTGGTTGGCCTGGTCCTGCGCGACGCCCTCCTTCAGCACCGCGCCGAATTCCTTCCAGAAGGTGGCGTACTTGTCCGGCTCGTCCTTGGCGAGGCGCCCGAGCAGGTCGAGCACCCGCTTGGTGAGGCCGGCCCGGATGGCCTCGACCTCCGGGTCCTGCTGCAGGATCTCGCGCGAGACGTTCAGCGGCAGGTCGCTCGAGTCGACCACGCCCTTCACGAAGCGCAGGTACAGCGGCAGGAACTGCTCGGCGTCGTCCATGATGAACACGCGCCGCACGTAGAGCTTCAGGCCGCGCGCCGCGTCGCGCTGCCACAGGTCGAACGGGGCGCGCGCCGGCACGTACAGCAGGCTCGTGTACTCGCGCTTGCCCTCGACCTTGTTGTGGCTCCAGGCGAGCGGGTCGGTGAAGTCGTGGGCCACGTACTGGTAGAACTGCTTGTAGTCCTCGGCCGGGATCTCGCTGCGCGGCAGGGTCCACAGCGCCTTGGCCTGGTTGACCACCTCGTACTCGAGCGAGGCCTCGCCCTCCTTGCGCATGCGCACCGGGAAGCCGATGTGGTCGGAGTAGCGGCGGATGAGGCTGCGCAGCCGGAAGGCGTCGGCGAACTCTTTGGCGTCGGCCTTCAGGTGCAGGGTGACCGCGGTGCCGCGCTCCGGCAGCGTCACGGTCTCGACCGTGAAGTCGCCGTCGGCGCCCGACTCCCAGCGCACGCCCTCTTCCGCGGCGGCGCCGGCCTTGCGCGAGCGCACCTCGACGCGCTCGGCGACGATGAAGGCGGAGTAGAAGCCGACGCCGAACTGGCCGATCAGCGCCGAGGCCTTCTGCTCATCCCCCGACAGCGAGCGGAAGAACTCGCGCGTGCCCGAGCGCGCGATGGTGCCCAGGTTGGCGATCGCCTCCGCGCGCGTCATGCCGATGCCGTTGTCGGTGATGGTCACGGTGCCGGCGCCGGCGTCGGCGTCGATCCTGATGCCGAGCTCCGGGTCCTGCGCCAGCAGGGCGCTGTCGGCGATGGCGGCGAAGCGCAGCCGGTCGCAGGCGTCCGAGGCGTTGGAGATGAGCTCGCGCAGGAAGATCTCCCTGTGGCTGTACAGGGAATGGATCATGAGGCGCAGCAGCTCGCGGACCTCGGCCTGGAAGCCGTGGGTTTCGCGCGCGCCCGCGGCGGGGGTGTCGGTGGTCGATGCCATGGGGAGTTCCGCGTCAGTTTCGCCAGCGCCAGAGCGGCGATCATGGGAATCGGCACGGAATTTTCAAGCGCCGCGTGCGGCGCGGGCCCCTGGCGGGCCGCGGGCGCGTGCTAGACGGTGAGGTTCAGAAGGTGGCGGTGGGCGAGCAGCAGCGTCGCCCCGGCCAGGAGCGCGCCGGCGGCGGCGGTGATGGCGGGCACGGCGGCGGCCAGCACCTCCGAGGCGGTCGAGGTCGCCACGTGGCGACACGCGCCGACCAGGTCGTCCCATTCGTCCCACAGATGCAGAAAGAACTCTTCCACGGCGAGCAATCTACGTAAGGCCGCGGCGCGCTGGCGTGCGCGCGCTCACACTCGCACCGCGTGCGCACTCGCTTGCAGGGGAACTGTGGGCTGCGTAGGCTTGGCCGCGAACCGCGTCACTGCGCGGATGTGACAGAACATCGCCACCATGCAGCGCATAGTCGTCCTGAACCCCAAGGGCGGGTCCGGCAAGACGACCATCGCTATCAATCTCGCCAGCTATCTCGCCTCGCGCGGTCATACACCCGTGCTCATGGATTTCGATCCCCAGGGGTCCTCGCTGCGCTGGGTGAAGAAGCGTCAGCCGAGCCAGCCGCCCATTCACGTCATCGCCGCCTTTGAGAAAGACACGCGAACCACGCGCGCGTTCCAATTGCGCGTGCCGGACGAGGCCACGCACGTCGTGGTGGACACGCCGGCGGCGCTGCCGGGCCAGGAACTGCCGGCCATGACGCGCGACGCGCACAAGATCATCGTGCCGGTGCTGCCCTCGGACATCGACATCCACGCCTGCTCGCGCTGCATCCGCGACCTGCTGCTGATCGCCAAGATCCACCGCGAGGACAACCGCATCGGCGTGGTCGCCAACCGCATCCGCCGCAACACCCTCATCTACCAGGCCCTGATCCGCTTCCTGCACACGCTCGGCATCCCGATCGTCGCCACCATCCGCGATTCGCAGAACTACGTGCGCGCCGCCGAGCTCGGCGTGGGCGTGCACGAAATGAAGCGCTACCTCGCGCAGGAAGACGTCGAGCAGTGGCTGCCGCTCATCGCCTGGCTGAACCCGCAGGCCGCCGCCGGGCCCTCCGGGGAGGGCCCGCCCGCGGGCGGGCAGGAGACGCAGCAGGACTCGCCGTCCGCCACCTCACCGCCGCTCACCGCGGTGGTCGCGAACGCCTGAAATCAAGCCTGAGGACGGGCTCCTGAACGGTGCCTGAAGAGCCGCTGCGCCCGATCGCGCAAGCGGCAGCGGGACGTTACTTGCGGGGCTTGCCGGCGGCGCCCGGCGGGGTAGTGCCGGACTCGGGAGCCCAGGTGTCGCGCACCTGGTCGGCCCAGTTCTTGTAGTTCGACCACGTGTACAGGTTGCGCGTGATGGCCGCCTGGCGGGCACGGGCGCGCTGCATGCGGTCGAGCCAGTTCGCATAGGCGTCCGCGCCGCCGGTCGGAGTGGCCGCCGGGGTCGGTTCGCGCTGTGTGCCGGGCGCGTCGTCGCGTCCCCTGTCACTTGAGCTCATGAGAAGCTCCTATAGATTAAGTGCAGCGTACGGCGAACCCGCGTCGCTCCGCAGGAACTGGTTCACAGGCATGTCGCCACCCGCATACGGTGGGACCCAGCTCTCGTGACGGTCTCAAGAAGTGTGCGGCGTGCGCGCGCGTTATGTCACCGCGCCACTGCGCGGCGTGCTCACGCGACCAGACGGTACACCGGGCGATAGGCGCTGCCGGGCAGGCGCATGCGCCGCTGCGCGACGAACGCCGCCAGCAGCTCATCCAGCGGCTGCATGATCGCGGGATCGCCGGACAGCTCGTACGGCCCGGCGCGCTCGATCGCCTGGATGCCGTACTCCTTGACGTTGCCGGTGACGATGCCGGAGAAGGCGCGGCGCAGGTTCGAGGCCAGCTCGTGCACGGGCTGGTCACGGCCCAGCTCGAGCGCGCGCATGCTGGCGTGCGTGACCTCGAAGGGCTGCTGGAACTCGCGCCGGATGGAGAGCAGCCAGTTGAAGTTGTACGAGTCGTTGTGCCGGCGGCGGAACTCGCGCACCGCATCCATCCCCCGCACCATGCGCCGTGCCACCTCGGGCGGGTCGCCGATGATGATGGTGAAGCGCCGCGCGGCATCCGCCCCCAGGGTGGCAGCGAGAAAGCGGCCGATCTGCTCGAAATAGTCCGCGCTCTCGGCCGGACCCGTGAGCACGATCGGGAACGGCTGCTCGCGGTTGGCCGGGTCCAGCAGGATCCCCGCCAGGTACAGGATTTCCTCGGCCGTGCCGGCCCCGCCCGGAAACACCACGATGCCGTGCGCCATGCGCACGAACGCCTCGAGGCGCTTCTCGATGTCCGGCATGATCGCCAGCTGCGTCACGATGGGGTTCGGGGGCTCGGCGGCGATGATGCCGGGCTCGGTGATGCCGATGTAGCGGCCGTGCTCGATGCGCTGCTTGGCGTGCCCGATGGTGGCGCCCTTCATCGGGCCCTTCATGGCGCCCGGCCCGCAGCCGGTGCACACGTCCAGGCCCCGCAAGCCCAGCTCGTAGCCGACGTTCTTGGTGTACTGGTATTCGCTGGCGACGATCGAGTGCCCGCCCCAGCACACCACCAGGTTCGGCCGCGCCTTGTAGTCGAGCAGGCGGGCGTTGCGCAGCACGTGGAACACGGCGTTGGTGATGGCCGCCGGGTCGCTCAGGTCGAAGCGGCCCGAGGCGATGATCTCGTTGGAGATGAACACCACGTCGCGCAGCACCGCGAACAGGTGCTCCTTGATGCCGCGGATCATCTCGCCGTCGACGAAGGCGGCGGCCGGGGCGTTCTGCACCTCGAGCTTCACCCCCCACGGGTGGCGCACGATGCGGATCTCGAAGTCCTTGTAGCGGTCGAAGATTTCCTTGGCATTGTCGGTCGGGGCGCCGGAGTTCAGCACCGCCAGCGCGCAGCGCCGGAACAGCGGGTACAGGCCGCCCTGCCCGGTGTCGAGCAGCTTGTCGATCTCGCTCTGGGACAGGTTCTCGAGACTGCCGCGCGGCCCGACGCGCGCGTCGACGAACTCTGAAAAGTCGGTGCTCACTGGCTAGGGCAGGATGTCGATCGGCACGCCGTCCGGGGTGAGCATCCAGATCTCCGTCATGTCGGCGTTGGACACGGCGATGCAGCCGTCGGTCCAGTCGTGGCTCTCATAGTAGTCGTTGTCGTGGCGCGGCTGGTTGGGCAGGCCGTGGATCATGATCGAGCCCCCGGTCTCCCAGTGCCGCTTGTGCGCCCTGCGCAGGTCCCCGGCGTTGGGATAGGACACCTGGATCGACAGGAAGTAGTCGCTGCGCGGGTTGCGCCGCTCGAGCCGGTAGGTGCCCTCCGGGGTGCGGAAGTCGCCCGAGCGCTCCTTCTGCCCGACCGGGGCGAGCCCCAGCTGCACGTGGTAGGCGCGCACGACGTTGCCGCCGTGCATCAGCACCAGGCGTCGCTCGGACTTGTGCACCACGACCCGGTCGACCGTCGGCAGCGCCTCGAGCGGACTGCGCAGGTTCACCGCCTGCGCATCCGGCAGCCCCGCCTGCGGCAGGCCGTCGCCGCGGGCCACGGCGGCCGCGCCGGCCAGGGCGAGAATCGCCCCTAACCTCATGAAACTCATCCTGTTCCCGTGCGCCGTGTCCATCCGGTGGAAATTATAGGCGCTCGGGCTTCGGCACGGCAGGTACGGGCGTCACACGCGACGAGCCGTCGCCGCGCACCGACGTCACACTGCGCGGGGAGCGGGCCGGGTCAGCCGCCACTGCCGATCTCCTCGACGCGCGGCATCACCACCTGCGTGCCCGGGTGCAGGTCGGCGAGGTTGGCGTCGGGGTTGTACTGCTGCACCAGCCACAGCGGCAGCGCCGAGTGCTGCGTCAGCGTCCACAGCGAGTCGCCGCGGCGCGCGATGTACACCTCGCTGCCGACGATGCGGTGGGCGGCGAAGTAGCCGGCCTGCATCTCGCGGTGGTACTCGTGGCGCAGCGTCTCGAACACTTCCGGCTTCACCTGCGCGAAGTCGAGGCGGATGCGCTCGCCGATGCGCACCGGCGTCTTGAACTTGAGGTGATTGAGCTCGCGCAGGCGTGCGGCCGTCACGCCCAGCCAGTCGGCGTAGTGGCCGAGGGTCTCCTCGGCAGCGACGCGGATGGTGCCGTCCTGCGCCACGCTGTAGTCGATCGGGTCGGCGCTCTGCTCGGCATCCGAGGCGGCCGGCCCCAGTGCCGGTCCCAGCGCCTCGGCCTGCGCGGCCGAGACCGGCTCGGGAGCCGCGGCGGCGTGCGGGCGGTTGCTCGCGGCCACCTGCGCGGCCGCCGCGGCGGCATCCTCGGCGCTCTCGCGCTCGGCGACCTCGGCGGTTACCGCGCCGCCCGGCGAGGGTGGCGCCACGGTGGCGACGGTGGCAGCGGTGGCCGCCGCCGCCGCGCTCGGCGGTGCCGACACCGGCGGCGGTGGCGGCGTCGCCGCGGCGAGGGTGACGGGCGCCGATTCAGGCACGCTGATGGTGCGGCCGGGCCTGAGCGAGGCGCTGGCGCGCACCCGGTTGAGGCTCGCGAGCGCCTGCACTGTGACGCCGTAGCGCTCGGCGAGCCTGGCGAGCGTGTCGCCCTGCTGCACGCGGTAACGGCTCGGGCCCTTCTGGCCGGCGAACAGCTCGGCCGGTGCCAGGCGCTGCGCCAGCAGCTGGCTGGTCCACTGCCCGTCTTCCTGCGGCAGGCGCAGGTGATAGGCCTTGGGCACGCGCCGTGCGCCGTTCCACACCGCCGGCAGCAGCGCCGGGTTCAGGGCGCGCAGCCGGGCGGCGTCGATCTTCAGGGTGTGCTCGAGAGCGGACACCGAGACGTACGCCGGCAGCGAGATCTCCTCGAAGCGCGCCTCGCTCTCGCGCTGCAGCGGGCCGAAGTACTTCTCCGGGTCGCGGTCGATGTCGAGCGCGGCGAGGAACGAGACGTAGAAGTTGCGCGAGGCGAAGCCGAAGGTACGGCTGGTGTAGCTGCGCACGATCTTGACGATATCGTCGCTGCCGAGCTGTTCCTTGGCGCGGCGCACGCCGGCGCTGCCGTGGTTGTAGGCGGTGAGCGCCAGCGGCCAGGTGCCGAGCACCCGGTAGTTGTAGGCCAGCAGCTGCGCGGCCGCCTCGGTGGAGCGGAACGGGTCGAGCCGGTCGTCCACCGCGCCGTCGATGCGCATGTAGCGCCGCCCGGTCGAGCGCATGAACTGCCACAGTCCGGCGGCGCCCACCTTGGAGTAGGCGGCCGGGTTGAACGAGGACTCCACGTGCGGCAGCACCGCCAGTTCCGCCGGCAGGCCGAGGTTGGCGAGCGTCTCGGCGATGTGCGTCTCCCAGGCGCCCGAGCGGATGAGGCCGGCACGGAAGCGGTCCGACTGGCCGAGCTGGAAACGGATGTCATCGACCGCGTTCTTCAGCCGCGCCGGCGTCCCCTCCGGGCCCCACATGTCCTTGATGTGCTGGTCCTCGGCGGTGAGGCTGCCCTCGGGGGCGTCGGCGATGCGCTTCAGCGCCGCCGCGATGCGGACGCGCGCGGTCTCGACCACGTGCTCGCGCTCCGAGGAGCTGCTGTTGGGCGGGAAGTGCAGCGTCTCGTAGACGACGCCGAGGTTGTACTCGTCGTGCAGGAAGCCGGAGTTGGTGTCGACCTGGGTGTAGACGCGGATCCAGAACTGCACGTCGCGCTCGAGCTGCGGCGGGCGCGGCATGACGTCGTCCGCGGCCGCGGGGCGTGCGCTGCCGAGCGTCCCGGCCGCGAGCAGCGCAAGAGCGGCGAGCTTCAGGGCCCGAAACCGGCCCGGCCACCGCGAACTATTCCATGTCGAGTTCATTTACACCCCTGTAAACACCCATATCTGCCTTTCTCTTCAATAGCTTATGACTTCCGCAGTGCCGCAGCCGGGCGCAGCCTTCGCCGCGAATGCGTCGAATAACCTTACACTCGGGTGCCTGACCCGCCGACAGTCGCCTGCTGGGCGAGTCCGGACCGGGCGCCTTTCACCCCCCGGAGGGGCCTGCAATGTGCACTGCGTCACAGTTGCAGCGCATCCCGGACACAACATGTTCAATGCGCCCGCATCCGCAGCCGGCTGGCACGGGTGTTGCTCTTCTCCATATCAGCAACGGCATTTGGCCGGGAAGGAAGCGACCCACGGGATAACCGAATAACAGCGCGGATACGGAATGCAGCCCGAGGGCCCGTCGGATACCGCGCGTAACCGGATAACAACGAGAAGACACTCCTCCACACACAAGCAAGCGACCGACAACCCCGCCCTCCAGGCGGGGTTTTTTTTCGCCGCCACGGCGCGCGCCGCGGCCGCCGTGCTCGATTCGATCCTCAGCGAAGTCTCGGCCGCACTGCAAGTGGCATTATCGTGCGATGAGTCCCACTGCGCGGGATCGGCGGCGCACGCGCGCGCTCGGCCTGCTGCTGGCGGGCGCCGCGCTCCTCGGCGGGCGCGCACCGGCCGACGAACCCGCCGCCCCCGGCCTGCACGAAGAGGTCGCCTTTTCGGGCTACTCACCGCTCGCGGCCACTCCTGAGCTGGTGCGGCGGCTCCTCACCCCGCTGGCCGCCGCCGAGGTGCAGCGGCGCGTCGCGCGCACCGGCAAGACCCTCATCGAGCAGTCGGTCGACATCACCCAGGAGAGCTTCAGCGTCTACGTCCCGCGCAGCACCCCGCCGGGGGGCTACGCGCTGCTGGTGTTCGTGCCGCCGTGGAAGGACGCGCGCCTGCCGCCGGGCTGGGGGCCGGTGCTCGACCAGTACGGCGTGCTGTTCGTGTCCGCCGCGCGCACCGGCAACGATGCCGACGTGATCGGGCGGCGCGAGCCGCTCGCCCTGCACGCGGCCTACAACGTGATGCAGCGCTACCGTATCGACCCGCAGCACGTCTACGTCGGCGGCTTCTCGGGCGGCTCGCGCATCGCGCTGCGCCTCGCGCTCGGCTACCCGGACCTGTTCCGTGGCGCGCTGCTGAATGCCGGCAGCGACCCGCTCGGCGCAGATCCGCCGACGCCGCCGCCACGGGAGCTGTTCCAACGCTTCCAGGAGGGCTCGCGCCTGGTGTACGTGACCGGCGAGCGCGACCTGTCGCCGCTCGCCATGGACGGCAGCAGCCTCGACTCCATGCGCAAGGCGTGCGTGTTCGGCGTGGACGGTGAGACCACGCCCGGGGCCGGCCACGAGGTGGCGAGCCCCGCCGCGCTGTCGCGCGCGCTGCACGCGCTGCTCACGCCGCAGGCGCCGGAGACCCGGCGCCTGGCCGCCTGCCGCGCCGGAATCGACCACGAGGTCGAGGGGCGCCTCGCGCACGTGCACACGCTGCTGGCCGCGGGACGGCGCGAGGCGGCGCAGAAGGAGCTGACGCAGACCGACCGGCGCTTCGGCGGACTGGCCGCGCCCGGCAGCGTCGGGCTGCAGGGCCAGCTGGGCACGCCCTAAGCACAAAAAAGAGGCAGCCGCTCGGGCTGCCTCGTTCGACGTCACGCGGATCTGTCAGTTCGCGTTGGTTGTCGCAGTCGTGTCGGACTTACCCACACTTCGAATCGCCGCAGTTCAGGCACGTCATGCAGCCGTCCATCATCACGACCGCCGCGGTGCTGCAGCGGCCGCACAGCTGCGCGCCTTCCGGGAAGTGGCCCTTGGCGAAGGCGTCGGTCTGCTTGGCGCGCGCCTCGAACTCGGCGCGCTTCTGGTCGACCAGCTTCTGCTGATGCACGTCGAGCTGGGGCTTGCGGATCAGGCCGATGCTCTGCAGGTGCTTCTCGATGACGTAGCCGAGCTCGGCGATGATCGAGGGCATGAACTTGCCGCCCGGCTGCCAGTAGCCGCCGCGCGGGTCGAACACCGCCTTGAGCTCATCCACCAGGAAGGTGACGTCGCCGCCCTTGCGGAACACGGCCGAGATGATGCGCGTGAGGGCGACGATCCACTGGAAGTGATCGAGGTTCTTCGAGTTGATGAACACCTCGAACGGGCGGCGCTGCTCGTATTCGGTGCCCTCGTTGAGCACGATGTCGTTGATGGTCACGTACATGGCGTGGTCCGAGATCGGCGTCTTGATCTTGTACGTCGAGCCGATCAGCACCTCGGGCCGCTCGAGCTTCTCGTGCATGCGGATGACCGTGGCGGTGTGGCCGTGCTTGTCGCGCACCGTCTCCGCCTCGCCCGCCTGCAGCGGCCGCGCCGCGGCCGCGGCCTTCTCCGCCGCCGCCTTGTCCTCGGGCTTCTGCACCTGGTACTTGACGATTTTGCGTTCGATCTTGATGGTCATGGTCGGTATCCCGCAGCGGCCGGCGCAGCCCCGCGTGTGGGGGCGCGGCGGCGGTGCTGCAATAGCTCAGTACTTGCCGAAGTAGCCTTCCTTGAGGCTGTCGTAGAGATTGGCCGTGGTGTGCAGCTCACCGTCGTACTCGATCTCCTCGTCGCCGCGCGCCTCGATCACCGTGCCGTCATCGAGCGTGAACTTGTAGATGGTGTTCTTCAGGTCCTGCTCCTTCACCAGCACGCCCTGGAAAGCCTCCGGGTTGAAGCGGAACGTCGTGCAGCCCTTCAGGCCCTGCTCATGTGCATACAGATAGATGTCTTTGAATTTGTCGTAGGCAAAATTCGTAGGCACGTTCGCCGTCTTAGAAATCGATGAATCGACCCACTTCTGGGCCGCAGCCTGCACTTCGACGTGCTCCTTGGGGGTGACGTCATCGGACGCAATGAAGTAATCCGGCAATCTCTCAGCATCGTTCGTTGCTCCAGGTTGGGCGTTCGGGTTCACCAGCTCGCGGTACGCCAGTAACTCGAACGAAAAGACGTCGATCTTCTCCTTGGACTTCTTCCCTGGGCGGATCACGTTCCTGAAGTAATGGTGGGCGAACGACGGCTCGATGCCGTTGGACGCATTGTTGGCGAGCGACAGCGAGATCGTGCCGGTGGGCGCGATCGAGGTGTGGTGCGTGAAGCGGGCCCCGGTCTCGGCCAGCTCGTGCACCAGGTGCGGCGCGACACTCGCGACACGCTGCATGTAGCGGCTGTACTTGGCGTGCAGCAGGCGCCCGGCGATCTTGGCGCCCGGCTTCCAGCCGTCCTTCGCCATCTCGGGCCGCTTGCGCAGCATTTCCTTGGTGACCGTGAACTCCTCGTTCATGATCGGCGCCGGACCCTTCTCGCGCGCCAGCTCGAGCGCCGCTTCCCAGCCGGCCACCGCCATCTCGCGCGATACGTCCTCGGTGAACTGCACCGCATCGGGCGAGCCGTACTTCATCTTCAGCAGCGTCGTGGTGCTGCCGAGACCGAGAAAGCCCATGCCGTGGCGGCGCTTGCGCAGGATCTCCTGACGCTGCTGCTCGAGCGGCAGGCCGTTCACCTCGACCACGTTGTCGAGCATGCGCGTGAACACCTTCACGACCTCGCGGTACTCACTCCAGTCGAACTCGGCAAAGTCGGTGAAAGGATGTTTCACGAAGCGAGTCAGATTCACCGATCCGAGAAGACACGCACCGTACGGCGGGAGATTCTGTTCGCCGCATGGGTTAGTAGCGCGGATGTTCTCGCACCACCAGTTGTTGTTCATCTCATTGGAGCGATCGATGAGCACAAAACCAGGCTCGGCGAAGTCGTAGGTGGACGTCATGATGACGTCCCACATACGCCGCGCCGGCAGCGTCTTATAGATCTTGCAGGCGACCAGCCCTTCATCGTTGACGACGTAGCCTTCGTGCACAGGCCATTCGCGCCACAAGAATTTTCCCTCATCCGTCAGATCGGGCTTATCCGACTCATACTCCTTAAGCGACAGCGGAAAGGCGAGCTTCCAGTCAAGGTCCTCGCGTACCGCCCGCATGAACTCGTCGGTGATGAGCAGCGACAGGTTGAACTGGCGCAGTCGCCCGTCCTCGCGCTTGGCGCGGATGAATTCCATGACGTCCGGATGGCCGACGTCGAACGTGCCCATCTGCGCGCCACGACGGCCGCCGGCAGAGGAGATGGTGAAGCACATCTTGTCGAACACATCCATGAAGGAAAGGGGCCCGGACGTATGCGCGCCGGCACCCGAGACGTATGCGCCGCGCGGCCGCAGCGTCGAGAACTCGTAGCCGATGCCGCACCCGGCCTTCAGCGTCAGGCCCGCCTCGTGGACCTTCCGGAGGATGTCGTCCATCGAGTCGTGGATCGTGCCCGAGACCGTGCAATTGATGGTCGAGGTCGCGGGCTTGTGCGAGAGCGCACCGGCGTTGGAGGTCACGCGCCCGGCGGGGATCGCCCCATGGCGCAGCGCCCACAGGAAGCGCTCGTACCAGTGCTCGCGCACGTCCTCGGCTTCCACGTCCGCGAGCGCGCGCGCGACGCGCTTGTAGGTATCGTCCATCGACTTGTCGATGGGCGTGCCGTCCTTCGCGGTGAGCCGGTACTTCTTGTCCCAGATGTCGAGCGATGCTTCCTGGAATGAAATCGCGTCGACATCTTTGGGGTCGATCTTCATCACAGTGTTCATGTAATCCGCGGCGCTCCGAATATTCTTGAAGCCTTCTCCAACGGATTGCAGGGAATTTCCGGCGAAAGCCTGTTGCTCCCGATGAGCCGCGTGCCTTACCCGGTACCCGCTGCCTTGTTGGCAGTCAGGCCCCTGTAACCTCCCCCGACCGCGTGACCCTGATCGCCTTCGCGAACACAAGATCTTGTGTCGGGGTCAGAAGACTAATTACCGAGGATACACGCGTCAAGATTCGGAACCACATTTTGTAAGGTCACTTTTATCATGTAGTTTCAATAGTTTATGAAACTATTGGCCGTAGCTTCCACCTGAATTCTTTGACGATCGCGCAGCTTGGGACCGGCCTTCCCGACCCAATATCTTGTGCTCAGGCGGAGCACAGCTTTTGCACAGGCTATCCACCAATCCAAGCACCTTGGACTCGACTTTGGCCGCAGCGGGCAGCGGCAAGGCTCAGGCTCGGCCACGCGCACTGCGCAGTTCTTGACCAGCGCGGAAGCGCCCGCGGCGGTCCTGCGGACTGCATCCGCGATTTGCTTCGCGACGCGCCGTTTCCGTGCCGCACTGCTCTTGAAAGCCCCGCCGCCGGACCGCACATCGTGCTCAACGCAAGCTTTTGGGCTGAATTTTGGCTTTCAACCTTTCCAACAGGAGAACTCTCATGACCATCGTTCGCTACGAGCCGTGGGCGCTCGTGAACCGCCTGGCGGGGCACTTCGATCAGGCCCTCGGCGCTGACAGCGCCAGCGTCAGCTGGATCCCGCACGTCGACGTGCACGAGGAGACCGAGCGTTTCGTCGTGACCGCTGACCTGCCGGGCGTCGAAGGCAAGGACATCGAAGTCACCGCCGACAAGGGCGTGCTGACCGTCAAGGGCGAGCGCCGCGCGGAGAAGAAGAGTTCCACGGACGGCTTCGAGCGCGTCGAGCGCGCGTCGGGCACCTTCCTCCGCCGCTTCACGCTGCCCGAGAGCGTGGACGCCGAGGCGATCAAGGCGACGCACGTGAACGGGGTGCTGGAACTGAGCATTCCGAAGCGCCCGCAGGAGCAGCCGCGGCGCATCAGCGTCCAGGCCGCCTGAGCGACTTAGGCAGGACGAGCCGGCGGTGCGATGAGCGCCGCCGGCTCCTCACTTTTCTTGGGGTTCCGGCACGGCCTGCCGCGCACCCGCTGGGCTAGAATTCACGCAGCATGAAGCGCTTCGTTCTGGCTCTCACGTTGACCCTGGCGCTCGTACCGCTGGCGCCGCTGCGCGCGGGCATGCCCCCCGCGGTCGGCGACACCCCGGTGCCCACCCTGGCGCCGATGATCAAGAAAGTGTCGCCGGCGGTGGTGAACATCGCCACGCGCGGCACCATCCGCGAGCGCGGCGGCCAGAACCCGCTGCTCGATGACCCCTTCTTCCGCCGCTTCTTCGACGTGCCGCCCGACACCGGGCCGCGCGAGCGACCGTTCCAGAGCGCCGGCTCGGGAGTGATCTTCGACGCCCGCAGCGGCTACATCGTCACCAATGCGCACGTGGTCGAGAACGCCACCGAGATCACGGTGACGCTGCAGGACGGGCGCGACCTGAAGGCCGAGGTGATCGGCAGCGATGCGCCCTCCGACGTCGCGGTGCTGAAAGTGAAGCCCGACGGGCTCGCGCAGGTGCCGCTCGGTGACTCCTCCAAGGCGGAGGTCGGCGACTTCGTGGTCGCCATCGGCAATCCCTTCGGCCTGCAGCACACCGTCACCTCGGGAATCATCAGCGGCCTGTCGCGCTCCGGGATCAACCCCGACGGCTACGAGGACTTCATCCAGACCGATGCCTCCATCAATCCCGGCAACTCCGGCGGCGCGCTGGTCAACCTGCGCGGCGAGCTGATCGGCATCAACACCGCGATCCTGTCGCGCAGCGGCGGCAACATCGGCATCGGCTTCGCCATCCCGGTGAACATGGCGCGCAGCGTCATGGACCAGCTGATCAAGTTCGGCTCGGTGAAGCGCGGCCAGCTCGGCGTCAGCATGTACACCGTCACCGCCGACATCGCCCATTCGCTCGGCCTCGCCAGCGCGACCGGCGCGCTGGTGTCACAGGTGGTCGAGGGTTCGCCCGCCGCCAAGGCCGGCATCCGCACCGGCGACGTGATCACCACCGTCAACGGCCAGGCGGTCAAGTCCAACAGCGAGCTGCGCAACAGCATCGGGCTGCTGCGTGTCGGTGACAAGGTCGACATCGGGCTGGTGCGCGACGGCAAGCCGCTGAAGGTCACCGCGGTGATCGCCGACACCACCACCGAGCTCAGCGGCGGCCCGAGCGTCATTCACAAGAGCTTCGAGGGCGCGGTGCTGGCCGATGCCCCCGATGCCGGCGGCGCGCTGGTGCGCAGCGTCGAGCCCGGCAGCGCAGCCGCGCTCGCCGGACTGCATGCCGACGACGTCATCGTCGGCGCGAACCGTGGCAAGGTCGCGAGCCTGCGCGAGCTGCGCGAGCGCGCCAAGGGCGCCGCGGTGCTGGTGCTGGAAGTGCGCCGCGGCAACAGCGTGCTGCTGATCCCGCTGCGCGGACCCTAGCCGGCCGGCTCCGCCGCCGAGCTGCACAGGCGCGCGTGGCGCACCGCGAGCGGCTCGCGCGCCAGCGCGCGCGCCGCCGCATAGAAGCGTGCGAGATCCCCGCCAGACTCCGCCAGCAGCCGCCTGAACCCCGGCACGCAGTCGAAGTAGGTGGCGACCGAGGCGAGGCGCGCATTGTTGAGCCCCTCGCCGATCCACTCCCCGTACAGGGCGTAGCCCCCTCCCTGGGAGCGCTCCAGCGCGCGGATGTCCGCCGCCAGGCGCGCCAGAATCGCCGCCTTGCGCTCGCGCATCTCCGCCGGCGCGGCCCCGGAGGCATAGAGCCCCGCCAGCTCGCCGCGGAAGCGCGCCAGCAGCGCCACGAACGCGGCCTCGTCGGCCTGGGCGGTGCGGAAGCGCTGCATGCGCTGCGGCGCGCCCTGCTGCGCCAGCCAGCGCTCCAGCCCCGCATCCTCGACCGTGGTGGCGAAGGCCTCGTTGAACTCCGAGTCGTCGCGCACGTACAGCAGCTGGTGCGCGAGCTCGTGGAAAATGGTGGCCGCCAGCTGGTCGTCGCCGTAGCGCAGCATGCTGGACAGCACCGGGTCGGCGAACTTGCCGAGGGTCGAATACGCCGGCACGCCGTCGAGGGCGACGTCGAACCCCTGCGCCTCGAGCGACAGCGCGAAGTCGCGCGCGCGCGCCTTGTGGAAGTAGCCGCGGTAGGCGACGCAGCCGGCCACCGGGAAGCACCAGCGCCGGGGGTGCACCGAGAACTCGGGTGCGGCGACCACGTTCCACACCACGAACGGCCGGCCGATGTCGGCGTAGCTGCGGTAGCTCTTGTTGTCCGGCAGCCCGAGCTCGCGCCAGGCGAACTCGCGCGCGGCGCGCACCGTGGTGAGGCGCGCGCGCAGCTCGGGCGGGGTGCGCGGAGCGGCGAGCACGGTGTCGATCGGCACGCGCGCGTGCAGCACGCGCCACTGGCCGGCGGCGGCCTGCAGCAGGTAGGTGCTGCCGCAGCCCGACAGCAGTGCGCACGCGCCCAGCGCGCTCAGGGTACGCACCCGCTGCCGGCGCGGCGCGGCACGGCCCGACCCCGCAGCGCCCGCCGCGGGACTCTCGGTTAACATGCGCACCATGCGAGTCTACTTGGTTGGCGGCGCGGTTCGGGACCGGCTGCTCGGCCTGCCGGTCGGCGAGCGCGACTGGGTGGTGGTGGGCGCAACTCCCGAGGAGCTCGTGCGCCGGGGCTACCAGAGCGTCGGCCGCGAATTCCCGGTGTTCCTGCATCCGCAGACGCACGAGGAGTACGCAGTCGCGCGCCTCGAGCGCAAAGTCGCGCCCGGCTACCGCGGCTTCACCACGCAGTTCTCGCCCGCGGTCACCCTCGAGGAGGATCTCAGGCGGCGCGACCTCACCATCAACGCCATGGCCGAGAGCGAGGCCGGCGAAGTCATCGATCCCTACGGCGGCCAGGCGGACCTGGCCGCGCGCCGCCTGCGGCACGTGTCGGAGGCGTTCGTCGAGGACCCGGTGCGCATCCTGCGCGTGGCGCGCTTCGCGGCGCGTTTCGCCGCGCTCGGCTTCACGGTGGCGGACGATACCCTGCAGCTGATGCAGCGCATGACGGCGGCCGGCGAGGTGAGCGCACTGGTGCCCGAGCGCGTGTGGCAGGAAACCGAGCGGGCGCTCGGCGAGGCGCGCCCCGAGGTGTTCTTCGAGACGCTGCGCGCCTGCGGGGCGCTGGCGGTGATCTTTCCCGAGCTCGATGCGCTGTTCGGC
Organism: Steroidobacteraceae bacterium; assembly: GCA_025451275.1. Taxonomy (GTDB): domain Bacteria; phylum Pseudomonadota; class Gammaproteobacteria; order Steroidobacterales; family Steroidobacteraceae; genus 13-2-20CM-66-19. Next base: position 13,196 of record JANWKR010000113.1, on the reverse strand, counting down.
GTGCCGCAGCCGCCGCGCTGGCACCCGGAAGTCGACACCGGCGTGCACGTCATGCTGGCGCTGCGCTACGCCGCCGACGCCGGTGCCCCGGCCGCGGTGCGCTTCGCGGTGCTGGCGCACGATCTCGGCAAGGCGCGCACGCCGCGCGCACACTGGCCAAGCCACCACGGCCACGAGGAGCTGGGCGTGCCGCTGATCGAGGCGCTGTGCGAGCGGCTCAAGGTGCCGAACGGCCACCGCGAGCTCGCCGTGCTGGCGGGGCGCTACCACACCCGCGTGCACCGCGCCGGCGAGCTCAAGGCCGCGACCCTCCTGACGCTGCTCGAGAACTGCGACGCCTTGCGCCGCCCGGAGCGCTTCGCGGAGCTGCTGCTCGCCTGCGAGGCCGACGCCCGTGGACGCACCGGGCTGGAGAGTGCCCCGTATCCACAGGTGGCCTACCTGCAGCAGGTGCGCGCCGCCGCCGCTGCCGTGGCGCTCACCGAAGAGGAGCGCCGCGGGCTCAGGGGAGCGGAGATCGGCGCGGAGCTGCGGCGACGGCGCCTCGAGGCCATCGCCGCCGCCCGGCCGGCCAGCCCCTGAGCGGCGGCAGCGCGGAGACACTCATGAGCCAGGGCAAGCTGCGCGTGGGCATCGTGTTTGGCGGGCGCTCGACCGAGCACGAAATCTCGATCCTCTCGGCGCGCAACATCCTGGCGGCGCTCGACCGCTCGCGCTACGAGCCGGTGCTGATCGGCATCGACAAGTCGGGTCGCTGGCTCGTGCAGGATCCGGCGCGACTGCTCGCGAGCGCGCGCGACCCGCGGCTGGTGCAGATCGAGACGGGCGAGGCGGCGAAAATGCTGGCGCCGGGGTTTGCCCCGGACGCCGCCGCCGCGCCGCTCGATGTCGTATTCCCGGTCCTGCACGGCACGCTCGGCGAGGACGGTGCGATCCAGGGCCTGCTCGAGGTGGCCGGCATCCCTTACGTGGGTGCGGGGATCCTCGGCTCGGCGATCGGCATGGACAAGGATGTGACCAAGCGCCTGCTGCGGGAGGCCGCCATTGCGGCGGCCGATTTCCGCACCGTGCGTCGCGTCGCGTTCGAGGCCGACCCGCGGGGCGCCGTGCGTGAGCTGGCGGTGCTCGGTTTCCCGGTGTTCATCAAGCCCGCCAACGCGGGCTCGTCGGTGGGGATTCGCAAGGTGTCCGGCAGCGAGGAACTCGCCGCCGCGATCCGCCACGCCTTCAGCTTCGACTCCAAGGTCATCGTCGAGGCCGCCGTCACCGCCCGCGAGCTCGAGCTGGCGGTGCTGGGCGGCGAGCCCCCCACGGTCTCGGTCGCCGGCGAGATCGTCGTGCGGCACCCGGACGGGTTCTATTCCTACGACGCCAAGTACCTCGACCCGGAGGGCGCACGGCTGGACGTCCCGGCCGACGTCGCGCCGGCGCTGATGGCCGCAGCGCAGGCGCTCGCGCTGCGGGTGTTCGCCGTGCTCGAGTGCGAGGGCATGGCGCGGGTCGACCTGTTTCTCACCGCCGATGGCAGGCTGCTGGTGAATGAGATCAACACCATCCCCGGCTTCACCGCGATCTCGATGTATCCGCGCCTGTGGGCGCACTCCGGGGTCTCGTCCGCCGAGCTTGTGTCGCGCCTGATCGAGCTGGCGCTGCGCCGCGCGCGCGAGCGCGGCGCGCTGCAGCGCTCGGTCACGACCTGAGCGGACTTCAGCGCATCACGCCGGCGCCGATCGCAGCCAGCAGCGCCACGCCGAGCACGATGCGGTACCAGGCGAACACCGTGAAGCGGTGCGACTGCACGTAGCGCAGCAGCCATTTCACGGCGATGAAGGCCACCACCGCCGACACCACGACGCCGACGGCGACCGCGTTCCAGTCCTCGCCGGCCGCCTCGTGCCGGTGCTTGAGAAACTCGTAAGCGGTGGCGGCGAACATGGTCGGGATGCCGACCAGGAAGGCGAACTCGGTCGCCGCCGGGCGCAGCGTCAGGCCCACGAGCATGGCGGCAAAAATGGTCGAGGCCGAGCGCGACGTGCCGGGAAACACCGCCGCCAGGATCTGGCACAGCCCCACCCAGACGGCGACCTTCCAGGTGACCACGTCGCTCACCGGCTGGCGCGCCACGTAGGCCTCGATCACCAGGATCAGGATGCCGCCGATCAGGGTGGTAAGCGCGATCGGCAGCACCGATTCGGGCAGCTTCCACCCCAGGCGCGTGGCGATGAAGCCGCCGGTCGCGGTGATGAGGAAGGCGACCACGAGCTTCATCAGGTAGTCGCGGCTGGCGGGCTCGTTGAAGCGTGTCAGGAGTCCGAGCAGCCGGCGCCAGTAGATGAGCACGATGGCGAGGATGGCGCCCGCCTGGATGGTGACGTTGAAGAGCTCGGAGCGCTCGCCGAGGAAGCGCTCGGCGATCAGCAGGTGCCCGGTGCTCGAGATCGGCAGGAACTCGGTAATGCCTTCGATGATGCCGAGGATGACGGTGCTCAGGGTGTCGGACACGGGCGCGGCTTTCCTGGCTTCACGGTGGGCGCCATCTTAACCGCGCCGCGAGCCGCGCACTGCGCGCTGCGCCCGGATTGCACAAACTGTCACAACTGGTCGCGCAGGTCCTGCAGCTGGAAGCCCGCCAGTGGCTTGTCGTAGCCGCGCGTCAGGGCCATGAACTTGAACGCCTCGCCCATCTCCTCCGGCATGATCAGGCGGCGCGCCTCGCCCGCCACGCGCGCGTGCTGCAGCTCGTCGCTTTCCTCGCCCACCATCGCCTCGAGGCCGAGCCCCAGCAAGAAGGCCGCCTGGGTGGCGAAGCCGCTCACCGTCAGGCCGGCGGCCACCGCCGCATCCGCCAGGCGCGTGAAGTCGACCCAGGCGGTGATGTCCTGCACGCCGACGTTGATGCACGGGTCGTCGTGCGCCAGCTGCCGGAAGTGACAGCGCAGCGTGCCGCTCACCCGCTGCGGGTGGTAGTAGTGGCCGCGCGGCAGCCCGTAGTCGGAGATGAGGATCGCGCCGCGCGTCAGGCAGGCGCCGAGCGCTGCGATCCAGGGCGCAAGCCGCAGGCACACCTCCGAGGTGTAGCCCTCGGGGAGCGGCGCCGGCAGGGCGGCGCGCAGCTCGCGGCAGGCCTGGGCGAGGGCCGGGTCGGCGGTGGCGAACTGCTCCTGGAAGATGTCGGCCGGGTGCTCGCTCGCCGGGGCGAGCGCGATGCCGAGCTCGCGGATGCCGCTGCCCTTGCAGGTGAAGCGCCGGCACGGCAGCGCATCGGCGACCTCGTTGGCGAGGATCACGCCGCTGAAAGGCTGCTCGGGGAGCGTATCGAGCCACACCACGCGCTCGCGCAGGTCCGGCGGCAGTTCGGCCAGCAGCGCGCGCTGGCGCTCCCTGAGATCCGCGCTCACCTCGAGGATCGCGTAGCGGGCGGGGAGAGCTTCGGCCAGGGCCAGCTCGCACAGCACGATCGCCGCCATGCGCCCGGTGCCGGCGCCGAGCTCGAGGATGTCGCCGCGCGTGCCGGAAAGCACCTGCGCGCACTGCCGCGCCACGCAACGGCTGAAGAGGTCGGACACCTCGGGAGCGGTGACGAAGTCGCCGCCGGCGCCGATCTTGGCGCTGCCGGCGCTGTAGTAACCGAGCCCGGGCGCATACAGCGCCAGCTCCATGAAGCGCTCGAACGACAGCCAGCCGCCGGCGCCGGCCAGCTCCTCGCGGATCAGCGCCGCGACGTTCCCGCTGTGGCGCAGCTCCGCGACGCCGAGTGGCGGCAGGATTGAGCGCGCGCCCGATGCGGTCATAATCGGGCCCCATGACGCAGACACCCGCACCTGACGCACCCTTCCCGGTGAGCACAGCCCTCGCGGGCCGGACGGCACTGATCACCGGGGCGGCCCGGCGCGTCGGCGCCAGCATCGCGCGCGCGCTGCACGCCGCCGGCGCCAACATCCTGCTGCACTATCGCTCCTCCGCCGAGGACGCGGCGGCCCTGGAGAGTGAGCTGAACGCCGCGCGCGCCGGCTCGGTGAAGCGCGCCGAGGCCGACCTCCTCGAGGTGGCGCGGCTGCCGGCGCTGGTGGCGGCGGCGACCGAGGCCTTCGGCGGGCTGGACGTCCTGGTCAACAACGCCTCCTCGTTCTACCCCACGCCCGTCGGGGACATCACCGCCATCGACTGGGACGATCTCATCGGCACCAACCTCAAGGCGCCACTGTTCCTGGCGCAGGCGGCCTTTCCGGCGCTGCACGAGGCACGCGGCCTCATCATCAACCTGGCCGACATCCACGGCATCAAGCCGCTGCGGCGCTACCCGGTGTACAGCGTGGCCAAGGCGGGGCTCATCATGCTGACGCGCTCGCTGGCGCGCGAGCTCGGGCCGCACGTGCGCGTCAATGCCGTCGCCCCCGGGCCGGTCATGTGGCCGGAGGACGGACTGGACACGCAGCTGCAGGCCGACATCACCAGCCGCACCGCCCTGAAGCGCCACGGCTCGCCGGCGGATGTGGCGCGCGCCTGCCTGTTCTTCGCCACCGAGGCGCCCTACGTCACCGGCCAGGTGCTCGCCGTCGACGGCGGCCGCAGCATCGGCTGGTAGCCTCGCGTTCGCCATGCTCAGGTGCGGGCCGGCAGCGGCTCGAGCGGGTGGGCGTCGCGGTCGAAGCGCCGCCACAGCTCGCCGATCGGCACTCCGGCGGTGGGGTGGATCAGGTCCGGCGCCAGCTCGGCGAGCGGCCCGAGCATGTAGGCGCGCTTGAGCAGGTCCGGGCGCGGCAGCTTCAGGCCCGGCTCCTCGCAGGTGAGATCGTCGTAGAGCAGCACGTCCAGGTCCATGGAACGCGGCGCCCAGCGCGGCGCGGCGCGCGGCCGGCCGCACAGCGCCTCGATGGCGTGCAGCTGCGCGAGCAGCGCGTGCACCGGCAGCGCGGTGTCGAAGCCCGCCACCAGGTTGATGAAGTCCGCCCCCTCGAAGCCGACCGCGCGGTTGCGGTACCAGCGCGAGAAGCGCGCGCCGGGAAAGACCCGTGCCAGCTCGGCCACCGCCCGAGCCACGTTGCTCTCGGCATCGACGTTGCTGCCGGCGGCGACATAGACGCGCGGCACGTCAGCTCCCGGGCGCCGCGCCGGCGAGCTCGGCGCGCGTGCGCTCGATGACCACGCCGACGTCGCGCGAGCTGCGGATGGCGCCCGGCTTGTTGACCGTGATGCGCACCCACTCCACGCCGAAATCGCCGAGGATCACCAGCGCCAGGCGGTGCGCGAGCGTCTCGACCAGCTTGAACTCGGAGGCCTCAACGAACGCCAGCGCGCGCTTGGCGACCTTCTTGTAATCGAGCGTGTCGGCCACCGCGTCGGTGCGTGCGGCGTGGCGGCAGTCGACCGGCAGCTCGATGTCGAGCACCACGGTCTGCTTGACGCGCCGCTCCCAGTCGATGAAGCCGATGATGCACTCGGCGGTGAGGCCGTGGAGGAAGATGCGGTCGCTGTGTGGGTCGATCATATGCCTGCGGGAGCAAGTGACTCGAGCGGCCACTGGGCGCGCGCCTGGATGGCGAGCCCCTCGCGCTGGCCGGCCGCCAGGCGCTGCAGGCCCGCCACCGCGATCATCGCCGCGTTGTCGGTGGAGAACTCGATGCGCGGATAGTACACGCGCGCGCCCTGCCTGCCTGCGGCGGCGCTCAGCTGCTCGCGCAGGCGCGTGTTGGCGCTGACCCCGCCCGACACCACCAGCACCGTGAGGCCGGTGTACTCGAGCGCGCGCAGCGCCTTGGCGATGAGCGTGTCGACGATGGCCTCCTCCACGCCGCGTGCCAGATCCGCCCGCGCCTGCTCGTCCAGGGGGCGCGCGCGCACCGCGTGCAGCACCGCGGTCTTCAGCCCCGAGAAGCTGAACTCGAGTCCGGGCCGGTCGAGCATCGGGCGCGGGAACGCGACGCCACCGGGGCGCCCGCCCGCGGCCAGCTGCGCGAGCTGCGGGCCGCCCGGGTACGGCAGCCCGAGGAGCTTCGCGCTCTTGTCGAAGGCCTCGCCGGCGGCATCGTCGCGGCTGGCGCCGAGCACGCGGTAGCGGCCCACCCCGCCCACCTCGATGAGCAGCGTGTGGCCACCCGAGACCAGGAGCGCCACGTGCGGAAAGGGCGGCGGCTCGTCCTCGAGGAGCGGGGCCAGCAGGTGCCCCTCCAGGTGGTGCACGCCGATGGCCGGCACACCCCACGCGTACGCGAGGCTCGCGGCCAAAGATGCCCCGGTGAGGAGCGCGCCGATGAGGCCGGGGCCGGCCGTATAGGCCACCCCGTCGATGTCGCCCGGCGTGCTGCCGGCGTGCTCGAGTGCCAGGCGCACCAAAGGCAGCAGGCGCCGCACGTGGTCGCGCGAGGCGAGCTCGGGCACGACTCCGCCGTAGGCGCGGTGCAGCTCCACCTGGCTGTAGAGCTCGTGCGCGAGCAGGCCGCGCTCGCCGTCGAGGACGGCGACGGCGCTCTCGTCGCAGGAGGATTCGATGGCCAGCACGCGCATAACGTAGATCGCAGGATCCCAGTGCTATAGTCCCAGTTCAAGATGTCCTCGCGCGCAGGACCCGGATGAGAAGCAGTCGCCCCGCCTGTCGGTGGCGCGCGAGTCTGCTGCCGGTCGCGCTCGTGGCAACCTCCAAGGTGATCGCGGCGCCGGCTCCCGGCCATTGCGTGGTCGAGCGCTGGGCGGACCTGCCGATCACTATGGTCGGCACCCGCCCGCTGATGCACGCCGCAATCAACGGCACGGACGCACTGTTCCTCGCCGATAGCGGCGCGTTCTATAGCTCGCTTACCAGCGCCGCGGCCAGCGAATTCAAACTTAAACTGGTGCCGGCGCCCTTCGGCTACCAGGTCGTGGGCGTCGGTGGCGCCTCCCGGCCGTATCTCACCGACGTGGAAACCTTCACGATCTTCGGCCGGCCGGTCAAGCACGTGCAGTTCCTGGTGCTGCCCAACGACCTGGGCAACCGCGAAGCGGGCATTCTGGGCCAGAACGTTTTCCGTATCAGCGACGTCGAGTACGACCTCGCCAACGGCATCATTCGCATGGTGAAGCCGGTCGACTGCAAGAACGCGATGCTCGCCTACTGGGTCAGAGGCACCGATACGCCGGTGTCGCTGATCGACATCGAGTTCGGCACGCCGATTAAACCGCACACGCGGGGCAGCGCCTACGTCAACGGCGTGAAAATCGGGGTGATGTTCGATACTGGCGCGGCCGCCTCCTTCCTGACGCTCGCGGCCGCCAAGCGGGCGGGTGTGACGCCGCAGAGCCCGGGGGTCACGGATGGCGGATACCAGCACGGCATCGGACCGAACTTCCATAGCACTTGGATCGCGCCGTTTGCGAGCTTCAAGATTGGCCAGGAAGAGGTGCGCAACACACACCTGCGCATTGGCAGTGGCGAGCTTCTCGGCGAGGACATGCTCCTCGGCGCGGACTTTTTCCTCTCACACCACATCTACGTCTCCAACAGTCAGCACAAGCTCTACTTCACCTACAACGGCGGCCCGGTCTTTAACCTGACGACCATGCCGGCAAGCGCGCCCGGAGCGCCGCCAGCGCTGGCGGAGCCCGCGGCGGAAACGCAGACAGCCGACGCACCGGCGGCAACGCCGCCCGCTGGCGGCGCAGCTCCGCCCGACAATCTCGACGCGGCAAGTCTGGCGCGCCGTGGCGCGGCCTCGGCCGGGCGCCACGACTACGCGCACGCGCTTGAAGACTTCACGCGCGCCATCGCCATGTCCCCGCAGGAGCCGGATTACTACTACGAGCGCGGCGAGGCCCATCTGGGCAACAGCCAGCCCGACCTGGCGCTCGCCGACTTTGGCGAGGCAATCAGGCTCAAGCCCGACGACGTGCAGGTGCTCATGGCACGCGCCGAGCTGCGTGCCTCACGCCACGAGCCCGCAGAGGCCATCGTGGCCGACCTGAAAGCCGTCGACCATGCCGGGGCGGGCGTATCCGAAACCCGTGTGCAGCTCGGCAACCTGTATCAATACGCCGGCGATCTGCCCGCCGCGATAGCGGAGTACAGCGCCTGGATTGCGGCACACGAACGCGAGGACATCGCCATGCCGCGGGTGCTCAATAGCCGTTGCTGGGCACGCGCGCAATTGGGTCAGGAGCTGGAGCGTGCCCTCGAGGACTGCGACAAGGCGCTGAGACTGCGGCCCAAGAACGCCGCAATTCTCGACAGTCGCGGTCTGGTCTACCTGCGCGCAGGCAAATACGACCAGGCTATTGCCGACTACGACGCATCGCTCAAGGCGCGCCCGAACACTCCGTGGGTCCTCTACTGCCGCGGCCTCGCCAAGCAGAGAAAGGGCCCGCCGGGAGCCGGCCAGGCGGACATCGACGCAGCTCTCGCCCAGGAGCCAGCGGTCGCTCAGCGCGCCGTCAAAATCGGCCTGACGCCGTAAGCGCAGCGCTGCAAGTGCCAGGGTTGCGTCTTCCGCCTACCCTATGTAGAGTTACAACCATGGGTAGGCCGGATCGCGACGTGCGGATCTCCCTGCAGACCCTGCGGGTGCTGGAGGCCTTCCTCGAGAATCCCACCGAGCAGCTCTCCGGGGCCGACGTGCAGAAGCGCAGCGCACTCGCCTCCGGCACGCTCTACCCCATCCTGCTGCGGCTCGAGTCGGCCGGCTGGTTCGTCAGCCGGTGGGAATCCATCGATCCCTCCAGCGCCGGCCGCCCGCGCCGCCGGCTCTATCGCCTGACTTCCGGCGGACTGGCACGCGCCAGCGAAGTGTTCGCCAGCCTCGGTCGAGGTGTCCCAGCATGAACAGGCACGACCCCCGCGCCGCACTGCCGGCGACCGGCTTTCCCCGCAAACGCACCGAGCGCCTGGCGCAGCACCTGCTGCGAAGCGCGGCACACCGTGCCCCGCCCGAGCTGGCGGAGCGCCTGGAAGAGGAATGGCTCGCGGACCTGGCGGCGCGGCGCACCGCCCTCGCGCGCCTGCGGCTCGCCATCGGCTGCTGCTGGGCCGCTAGCGTGATCGCCCGCGAGCACGGCACGCGCGTGGCGGCCGCCGCCACCGCGCGCGGCCCGAAGGCCGTGGCCGCCTATGCGCCGCCGGACTCCACGTTCTTCTCGCGCCGCAGCGCAGCCGCGGTCGCCATCCTGGCGCTGCACGTGGTACTCATCTATCTGCTGACGGTCGGCATCGTGCACCAGCATGCTGAGTCGACCCCGCCCGACATCAAGGCCGGCTTCATCGATGAGGCGCACCCGCATACGCCGCCGCCGCCGCTGGCCGGGCCGAAATTCGGCCCACCCAAAATCGACATCCCGGAGACGGCCTATCCGCGGGATGCACCAACCGGTCCGGATACGATCACCGTCCCCGAGCCGCAGAACCCGGCTCCGCTGCCGGGCCCGGCCATCAGCGTGCAGCGGCTGTCCGGCGGGCCGGGCAGCGGTTTCCCGAGAACGGCCGACTACTACCCCGACGCCGCCCTGCGGCTGGGCGAACAGGGCAGCGTGTCGGTGCAGGTCTGCGTCGCCGGCAACGGCCGGCTCACGTCGGACCCCACCATCGCCCAGTCCTCGGGGAGTGCCCGGCTCGATGGCGGAGCGCTGGCCCTTGCGAAGGCCGGTTCCGGCCACTACCGCCCCGCGACCGAGGACGGCCGGCCCGTCAGCTCGTGCTTCCCATTCCGCATCCGCTTCGAGATGAAATAGACGGCGCGGACGCGTCACGGCCACCTGGTGGCCGGCACCGGGCCGCGGGCCGGGGTGCTGAAACTGGCCGATTGCGCGGGATTGAGGCTTTTGCCTTATCCCCGGCGCTCCTTTAGAATCCCCCGCCCCCGATTCGGCCGACGCTTGCCGCCGCACCAATCCGGGCAGGCAAGATTTCCTTCTACGCCAATGATTTGAGGTTTCGATGCCGAGCGTCCGCGTGCGTGAGAACGAGTACTTCGATGCCGCCCTGCGGCGCTTCAAGCGCGCCTGCGAGAAGGCCGGCATCCTCACCGAGCTGCGGCGCCGCGAGTTCTACGAGAAGCCCACGCAGGAGCGCAAGCGCAAGAAGGCCGCGGCCATCAAGCGGCACATGAAGCGCGTCTCCCGCGACGGCCTGCGCACCTCCCGCTGAGCGTCGAGCGCGGCGCGTCATGGCGCTCCGGGACCGAATCACCGAAGAGATGAAGACTGCGATGCGGGCCGGCGCCAAGGAGCGGCTCGCGACGATCCGTCTCGCCCTCGCCGCCATCAAGCAGCGCGAGGTCGACGAGCGCATCACCCTCGATGACAGCCAGGTGCTCGCGGTGCTCGAGAAGATGATCAAGCAGCGCCGCGAGGCCATCACCCAGTTCGAAAGCGGCGGGCGCGCCGACCTGGTCGCCAAGGAAACCGCCGAGATCGCCGTGCTGCAGACCTACCTGCCGGCGCAGATGAGCGACGCGGAGGTCGACGCGCTGATCGCCGAGGCGATCGCCGCCACCGGCGCCACCACCATGAAGGACATGGGCAAGGTGATGGCGGCCGTGAAGCCGAAGGCCCAGGGACGCGCCGACATGGGCGCGGTCAGCGCACGGATCAAGCAGAAACTCGGCTGACTCCGCTTCCCGGGGCGCGGCACGTGGGACGCATCCCCCAGCACTTCATCGACGAGCTCATCGCCCGCGCCGACATCGTGGAGGTCATCGGCGCGCGCGTGCAGCTGAAGAAGTCGGGCCGCGAGTTCAAGGCCTGCTGCCCGTTCCACAACGAGAAGACGCCGTCGTTCTGGGTGAGCCCCGACAAGCAGTTCTACCACTGCTTCGGCTGCGGCAAGCATGGCACCGTGCTCGGCTTCCTCATGGATCACGATCACATGGCCTTCCCCGAAGCGGTGGAGGAGCTCGCCACGCGCCTGGGGCTCGAGGTGCCGCACGAGGGCGGTGCGGACGCAGGCCCGCGCCGCGCCGACGAGCCCCTCTACGAGCTCATGGCGCGCGTGGCGAAGTTCTATGCCGAGGCGCTGGCGCGCGAGCCGCGCGCGCGCGACTACGCCGCCAGGCGCGGGCTCACCGCCGCCACCGTCGAGCGCTTCGGCATCGGCTACGCGCCGAACTCATGGAACGAGGTGCTGAAGCGCTTCGGCGGCGGCGAGGCCGAGCGCAAGCGCCTGGCCGAGGCCGGCCTGGTCATCGAGCGCGAGCGCGGCCAGGTCTCCGGCGGCGAGCGCTACTACGACCGCTTCCGCGACCGGCTCATGTTTCCCATCCGCGATGCGCGCGGGCGCGTCATCGCCTTCGGCGGTCGCGTCATCGATGCCGGCGAGCCGAAGTACCTGAACTCGCCCGAGACCGTGCTGTTCCACAAGGGCCGCGAGCTGTACGCCCTGTACGAGACGCGCCGCGCGCGCACCAACCTGACGCGCCTGGTGATCGTCGAAGGCTACATGGACGCGGTGCGGCTGCATCAGTCGGGCATCGACTACGCGGTGGCGACCCTCGGCACCGCCACCACGGCCGAGCACCTGCGGCGCATCTTCCGCGTCGTGCCCGCGGTGGTGTTCGCCTTCGACGGCGACCGCGCCGGGCGCGCCGCAGCCTGGCGCGCGCTGCAGCAGGCACTGCCTGAGGCGCGCGAGGGCCGCGAGCTGCGCTTCCTGTTCCTGCCGCAGGGCCACGATCCGGACACGCTGGTGGCGGAGGAAGGCCGCGAGGCGTTCGAGGCGCGCCTCGCCGATGCGGTGCCGCTGTCGGAGTACCTGGTGAGCGAGCTCTCCGAGCAGAGCGAGCTCAAGTCAGCCGACGGGCGCGCGCGCTTTGCGGAAAACGCCCGGCCGCTGTTCACCAAGGTGCCCGCGGGCGTGTACCGCGAGCTGCTGCTCGAGCGCCTGGCCGAGGTGGTGGGACTGCCACCGGCGCGCCTCGAGGAGCTGTGGCACGGCCGCGCCGCGCCCGCCGCCGGCCCGGCGCCCGCCCCGCCGCCGCCGGCACGCGTGGCGATCGGCGCCGGCCGCGGCAGCCTGGTGCGCCAGGCGATCGTGCGCCTGCTGCACTATCCGGCCATCGCCGCCGAGGTGAGCCCCGCCGAGCGCGCAGGCCTCGATGCCAGTGAGGAGCCGGGGGTGGCGCTGCTGCGCGAGCTGCTCGACAACCTGAAGGCCACCCCGGCTCAGATCCCCGCCCAGGTCATCGTCCGCTGGGAGGGTCGTGAGGAGGTCGAGTCGCTGAAGAAACTACTCGACCGCGAGGAAGTCATAAGCGATGCCCCCGCGGCCGCCGGTGAGCTGCGCGCCGCCCTGGTGAGGCTCGCGGACCAGGCCGCCCGGCGGCGCCTCGAGGCCCTCGAGGCCAAGGAGCGCGCCGGTGACCTGTCTTCTAGCGAACGTGAGGAATTTCAAAGACTTATATCGAGACTGAGCCGCCGCGAGGCCGGCGGCGGCTAAGTTCGACTTGGTGATTCCGGATTGGTCAAATAAACTTGCGGGCTTTGCCTTCGGCCCCCTTGAGCCGCCGTCCCTTTGGCAGCAGATAGGGGTATCCAAGCCGCCCTGCCTTCCTAGCACATGACACGCAAGCACAAGCCCCAACCCGCACACAAGAAACGTCCCGCAGCAGAAGTCCGCAAGCCGGTGAAATCGGCCGCCGAGAAGGCCGCCGCGGCGGTGACCAGTCTGCGCGAGAAGGAGCGCAGCCGCATGGCCGCGGCCGGCAAGAAGGCCGCCGCCACGCATCCGGCGCCGGCGCGCGCCCGCGCCGCGGACAGCCGCCCCGCGCCCGGCAAGGCCGGGAGCGACAAGCGCCCGCTCGGCATCGAGCGGCGTGTGCCGGTGATGCCGGAAGACCGCCAGTCACAGCTGAAACTGCTGATCGCGCGCGGCAAGGAGCAGGGCTACCTGACTTACGCGCAGGTGAACGATCACCTGCCCTCCGAGATCGTCGATCCCGAGCAGATCGAAGACATCGTCAACACCATCAACGACATGGGCATCCCGGTGTACGAGAAGGCACCGGATACCGAGTCGCTGCTGGCGAGCGAGCCCTCGGCCCCCGCCGACGAGGAGGCGATCGAGGAAGCGGCCGCGGCACTGGCGGCGCTGGATGCCGAGCTCGGCCGCACGACCGACCCGGTGCGCATGTACATGCGCGAGATGGGCACGGTGGAGCTGCTGACGCGCGAGGGCGAGATCCGCATCGCCAAGCGCATCGAGGAAGGCCTCGATGCGGTCCGCAGCGCGCTCGCCATGT
>JANWKR010000112.1 GCA_025451275.1 Steroidobacteraceae bacterium | reverse complement strand
TGAGCTACGCGCAGCTGCAGACCTACGACGTCGGGCGCCTGCGCCCCGGCAGCGCGTATGCGGCGCGCTTTCCCGCGCAGCAGCCGCTCGATGGCGAGCACATCCCGCGCCTGGCGGACGTGCTCGCTCTGGTGCGTGCGCGCGGCCGTGGCCGCGTGCGTGTGTGCATCGAGATCAAGACGTTCCCGGAGCAACCCGAACTCACGCCGGATGCGGAGAGCTTCGTGGCGGCAGTGGGCCAGGACGTGGCGCGCACCGACACGGCGGCGCTCGCGGCAGTGATCGCCTTCGATTGGCGCGTGGTGCAGACCGCGCAGCGCCTCATGCCCGATGCTGAGACCACCGCCCTCACCGCAGAGCAGCCGGGCGAGGACACGGTGCGCTTCGCTGCACCGCAGCCCTCGCCGTGGCTCGGGGGCCTGGACGCCAGGCAGTTTGACGGGTCGATTGCGCGGCTGGTACAGGCCAGCGGCGCCGGCACCTGGGGCCCGGACTACCGCGACGTCACCGCCGAGCGGGTCGCCGCGGCGCACGCGCTCGGGCTGCGCGTGGTGCCCTGGACCGTCAACGAGCCGCACGACATGGAGCGAATGCTGGCCTGCGAAGTGGATGGCATGGTCTCGGACCGCCCGGACCTGCTGCGCGCGCTGCTCGGGCAACGCGGCGTCGCGCTGCCACCGCGCCCCCAGGACGAGAACTGAACATGAGTGCCGCACGCATCCTGGTCATCGATGGCAACCGCGCGGCGATCCGCGAGCAGCAGATCGCCGCGGGCGGCTCGGCGACCGGCGAGGGCTACGTCGGGGTGCTGGCAGGCCTGGCGCCGGTGAGCTGCGACATCGTCCGACCGGCCGACGGCGCAGTGCGGCTGGCGCGCGCGCTTGCGGACTACGACGGAGTCGCGATCACCGGCTCGGCGCTCAACGTCTATGAGGGCGGCCCGGCGGTCGAGCGGCAGCTGGCGCTGGCCGCCGAGGTGTTCGCGGCGGGGGTGCCGTTCTTCGGCAGCTGCTGGGGCATGCAGGTAGCCGTGACCGCCGCCGGCGGCCGGGTGCGGCGCAATCCGCTCGGGCGCGAATTCGGCTTCGCGCGCCGCATCGAGCTGGAGGCCGCCGGACGTAGCCACCCGATGTTCAGCGGCAAGCCGCCGGTGTTCGAGGCGATCACCGTGCACAAGGACGACATCGAGCAGCTGCCGGCCGGCACAACGGTGCTGGCGCGCAACGACATGGGCCTGCAGGCCATCGAGCTGCGCCACGGGCGCGGCGCCTTCTGGGGCGTGCAGTACCATCCGGAGTACAGCTTCGCGGAGATCGCGGCGGCGGCGCTGCGTTACGGCACTGCCCTGATCGAGGAGCAGCTGTTCGCCGACCGGGCCGAGCTGGACACCTATGTCGCGGAACTGCGCGCCCTGATGCGCGACCCGCACGATGCGCGCCTCACGTGGAAGCACGGCCTGGGGCGGGCGCTGCAGGACCCGGCATGCAAGCTGGCGGAACTCGCCAACTGGCTGCGCGTGCAGGTGCTGCCGCGCGCGCAGCAGCGACAGTGACAGATGACAGGCAGGGGCGCGCCATGAGTTTCACCGACCACCCGGATTTCCAGGCCGCCCACACGCTCATCGGGCAGCTCGCCGACGCCGCGCGCAGCATCGCGCGGCAACACTTCCGCACCGTGCTGGCGGTGGAGCGCAAGGGCGACGGCAGCCCGGTCACGATCGCCGACCGCGACATCGAGACCATCATGCGGCGCATGATCCGCGCGGCCTTCCCGACGCACGCCATCCGCGGCGAGGAATTTGCCGCCGAGGGCGAGAGCGAGTTCACCTGGGTGCTCGATCCTATCGACGGCACCAAGAGCTTCGTCACCGGCTTCCCGTTGTTCGGCTCGCTGATCGCGCTCATGCAGGGCGAGCGCGCCGTCATGGGGGTCATCGAGGCGCCGATCCTCGCCGAGCGCTGGTTGGGCTGCGAGGGCCGGCCGACGCGCTTCAACGGCAAGCCGGTCAAGGCGAGCAGCTGCAGCGCCATAGAGCAGGCGGTGGTGTACACCACGACGCTCGAATCCTTCAGCGTTGCCGAGCGGCAGCGTTTCGAGGCGCTGGCCGCGCGCGCCCTGCTGCGGCGCTTCGGCGGCGACTGCTACCTCTACGGCATGCTGGCCGGGGGTCACTGCGATCTGGTCATCGAAGTGCAGCTCAAGCCGCACGACTTCATGGCCGTCATCCCGGTGGTGGAGGGCGCGGGAGCTCGCATCAGCGACTGGCGCGGCGCCCCGCTCACGGCGGCTTCCGACGGCCGGGTGGTCGCCGCCGCCACCGAGACGCTGTGGCAGCAGGCGATCGCGGAGCTCGGCGCTCTCTAGTCAGCCGGCGAGCGTCAGGTCGCCCTTGACCGCCGAGCGGAAGATGCGCGCGTAGGCTGCGGCGTCGGTCGGGTGCGGGTTGCCGCCCGCGGAGGGATCGAGCGAAGCCTCGTGGCCGATGACTTCCGGGTTGGTCAGCGGCACGCCGATCTCGGCGAGCGTGTGCGGGATGCCGAGCCGCTTGCGGAATTCCAGCACCCAGCCGAACACCGCTGCGTAGGGCTCGCCGCTGAGGTTGAGGGTGCGCGCGATCACCGGCAGCTGTGCCGCGATCGCCGGCCGGTTGTGAACGACGACGTACGGCAGCAGCACCGCGTTGGTGAGCCCGTGGTGCGTATTGAAGTGCGCACCCACCGGGTGGGCGATGGCGTGCACGGCGCCCAGGCCCTTCTGGAACGCGGTGGCGCCCATGCTGGCCGCCGCCAGCATGCGCGAGCGCGCCTCGAGGTCGGCGCCATTGTCGCAGGCGCGCGGCAGATACGTCTGGATGAGGCGCATGCCCTCGAGCGCGATGCCGTCGGCGAGGGGGTGAAATCCCGGTGCGCAGAACGCCTCGAAGCAGTGCACGAAGGCGTCGATGCCGGTGGCGGCCGTGATCTTGGGCGGCAGGCCGACCGTAAGCTCCGGGTCGGAGATCACCACCCCGGGCATCATCTGCGGATGAAAGATGATCTTTTTCTGGTGCGTGGCCTCGTTGATCACGACTCCCGCGCGGCCCACCTCCGAGCCGGTGCCGGCCGTGGTCGGCACCGCGATCACCGGCGCGATGCCACGCGGATCGGCGCGCGTCCACCAGTCGCCGACGTCCTCGAAGTCCCATAGCGGTCGCGTCTGCCCGGACATGAACGCGATGACCTTGCCGGCATCGAGTGCCGAGCCGCCGCCGAAGGCGATGACGCCGTCGTGACCGCCCCGGCGGTACGCGGCGAGGCCCGCCTCGATGTTGGCGGCGACCGGGTTGCCGCGCACGTCGGCGAACAGGCCGGTGCCGGGCACCAGCCCCTGGGCGCGCACCACCAGCGGTGAGGCACGCAGGCCCTCGTCGGTCACCAGCAGCGGCCGCCTGATGCCGAGCCGCTGGCAGGCGGCCGGCAGCTCCGCGATGCGCCCGGGGCCGGCCCACACGGTGGTCGGATAGTTCCAGTTGGCTTTCAGCAGTACGCTCACGTCGTCACCCGCAGATGAAATGATTTGGGCCGCGTCAGGTGCTCGTAGCCGACCACCGACAGCGTGCAGCCGCGCCCGGAGTCCTTCACTCCGACCCAGGCGAGTGCCGGATCAAGGTAGTCGCAGCGGTTCATGAACCAGGTGCCGGTCTGCACCCGCTGGCCGAGCGCCTCGGCCGCCTGCGCATCGCGCGTCCACACCGCCGCGGTGAGACCGAAGGCACTGTCATTCATGTGCGCCACCGCCTCGTCGTCCGAGCGCACCTGCATGACGCCGGCCACCGGGCCGAAGATCTCCTCACGCATGACCACGGAGCCGGGCGGCGCATCGAGCAGCAGCTGCGGGGCGAGGTACGGCGTGCCGGCGCGGCTGGCCGCAAACTCGCGCTCGTCGATCGCCGGGCGCGCGCCGGCCGTGACCGCGGCCTGCACCTGCGCCCGCACCGCATCGGCCGCTGCACTGCGCACGAGCGGCCCGAGGGTAGTGGCCGGGTCGGTGGGGTCGCCGAGCCGGTACTGGCGGATGAGCTCGATGCAGCCGCGCGTGAAAGGCTCGTACACCGACTCGTGCACGTAGATGCGCTGCAGCCCGCAGCACGACTGGCCGGAGTTGAAATAGGCCCCGTCCACGATGTTCTCGATCGCGTGGCTCAGGTCGGCATCGCCGCGCACGTACACCGGATCGCAGCCGCCGAGCTCGAGCCCGACACCGATGAAGCGCTCGGCAGCCACCTTCTGCACCGCGCGGCCGCCGGCCACCGAGCCGGTGAAGGCGACGAAATCGACGCGTGCATCGCGGATCACGGCCGCGGTGTCCGCGTGCGCGAGGTGCAGCACCTGGAACAGGCCGGCCGGCAGGCCGGCGGCGCTGAGGCACTCGGCAAACACCTCCGCGCACAGCGGCGTCTGCGCCGAGTGCTTGAGGAGCACCGCGTTGCCCGCCATGAGCGCCGGCACGACGCTGTTGACCGCAATGAGATACGGGTAGTTCCAGGCCGCCACGGTGAACACCACCCCGAGCGGCTCGCGGCGGATGAAGCGGCGGAAGCCGGCCTTGGCGCCCGGATCGAGGTCGGCGAGTGCGCTCGCGGCGATGCCGATCATGTGGCGGGCCCGCTCGAGCGTGCCGCGCACCTCGCTGGGGGCGAAACGGATCGGGCGCCCCATCTGCCAGGTGAGTCCGGAGGCGATGGCGGTGGCGCGACGCTCGAACTCCTGGCAGAAGCGCTCGAGGATCGCGGCGCGCGCGGCCAGCGGGGCGGCACGCCACGCCGGCTGCGCGGCCCGCGCCCGCTGCAGAGCGGCGTCGATGGCGGCGGGGCTGGCCGCGGTACGCTCGGCGTACACGCGCCCGTCGACCGGGGAGATGGTGCGGATGCTCATCAGATGATCTCGAAGTAGCGTGCCAGTTCCCAGTCGGTCACGGCGCGGCGGAACTCGCGCTCCTCCCACTCGCGGCTGGCGGCAAAGTGTTCGACGAACGGCTTGCCGAACAGTTCATGCGCCGCCTTGGAGTGCGCCAGGCGCTCGGCCGCCTCGCTCAGGGTGCGCGGCAGCTGGCGCTTGGCCGGGAGCTTGCGGTCGTAGGCGTTGCCGGTGATGGGCTCGTCCGGCTCGATGCGCTGCTCGATGCCCCACAGGCCCGAGCCGATCGCGACCGCGATGGCGAGGTAGGGGTTGATGTCGGCGGCGGCGATGCGGTACTCGACCCGCTGCGCCTTGGCGCCTCCGGGGATGACGCGCAGCGCGCAGGTGCGGTTCTCCACGCCCCAGGTGGCCGAGGTCGGGGCCCAGTAGCCCGGCACCAGGCGCGAGTAGCTGTTGACGGTCGAGGCCACCATGGCGAGGAGCTCGGGCATCAGTGCCTGCTGGCCGCCGACGAACCAGCGCATCTCCTGCGACATGCCGTGCGGCTGCGACTCGTCGTGGAAGAGGGACGAGCCGTCCTTGCGGGTCACCGAGACGTGCAGGTGACCGCTCTGGCCGGGCAGCTGCTGCGACCACTTGGCCATGAAGGTCGCCATCAGCCCGCGGCGCTGCGCCAGCACCTTGACGAAGGTCTTGAACAGCGCGGCGCGATCGGCCGCCTCGAGCGCCTCGCAGTAGTGCAGCGCCGCCTCCATGACACCGGGGCCGGTCTCGGTGTGCAGGCCCTCGATCGGCATGCGCATGTCCTCGGCCAGCTGCAGCAGCGCCTGGTACAGCTCGGCGTGCACGCCGCTGCGCAGCACCGAGTAGCCGAAGTATCCGGGCGTGAGGTTGGTGAGGTTGCGGTAGTGCTTCTCGCGCACGCTCGCCGGGGTCTCGCTGAAGACGAAGAACTCGTACTCGGCCGCGGCGCTCGCCCCGTAGCCCAGGCCGGCGGCGCGTTTCAGCACCCGGCGCAGCGTGGCGCGCGGGCAGACCTCCTCGGCCTTGCCGGCGAACTCGCCGAGGAACAGCAGCATGTTGCCCTCGAGCGGCAGGGCACGGCAGGTCTCGGGCAGCAGCCGCACCGGGGCGTCGGGAAAGGCGGTGTGCCAGCCGGTGAAGCTGACGTTGTCGTACTGCTGGTCGTTGGAGTCCCAGCCCAGCACCACGTCGCAGAACCCCAGGCCCTTGTCGAGCGCCGCGAAGAACTTGGCGCGGTCGACGAACTTGCCGCGCAGGATGCCGTCATTGTCGAACACGCCGATCTTGACGTGGGTCAGCCCGCGCTCCTCGACAATCGCGCGGGCCTGTGCGGCGCTGCGCACCTCGTGTGGCTGCATAACGGAGAGCTCCTTCGGCGGCACGGGCCGGTGGCGCCGGCCCTGTTGTACTCACGAATGTTAGCGCGACGGGCTGCTGAGCCGATATTCGGCCCGCTCCAGCCACTGGGGGTTGACCTCGGCGCCCCAGCCGGGCTCGGACGGGATGGTGACGTGGCCGTCCGTGACGCGGTAGGGGTCGTTCACGAACAGCCCCTCCTGCCACGGGTAGTAGTCGCGCCCCTCGATGGACAGCTCGAGGTACTTGCCGGGGTTGGGAAGGGCACCGAGCAGGTGCATGGTGCACAGGGTGACCAGCGACAGGTTGGCGCTGTGCGGCGTGCAGGGGAGTCCGGCGCGCGCCGCCATCTGCGCGACCCTGAGCGTGCGGGCGATGCCGCCCATGTACATGACGTCCGGCTGCACCACGTCGACCGCACGCATCTCGATCATGCGCGCCCAGGTTGCGAAGTCCCAGTCCTGCTCGCCGCCGGTCACGTCGAGGTCGAGCGCGTCGGCAACCTGCTTGGTCTCCTCGAGCTTCCAGTACGGGCACGGCTCCTCGTAGTGACCGACGCCCTCGGTTTCGAGCAGCCGGCCGACCTCAATCGCGCGGCGCGGCGAGAAGCCGCTGTTGGCATCGACGAGCTTCGCCACACCCGCTCCCAGCGCGCGCGCCACCTCGGGCACCACCGCCTCGGTGCGTCCGGGCCACTCGTCGAGGTCGTGGCCGCACTCCGCTCCGACCCGCCACTTGAAGGCGTCGAAGCCGTAGCTGTCGCGCAGGTGCACCAGCCGCGCGGCCTCGTCCGCGGGTGTGATGTCGCGCCGCATGGACGAGGCATAGGCGCGCAGCCGCCGCGGCGCGCCGCCGAGCAGCGTCACCACCGGCTTGCCCTCGACCCGCCCGCGCAGGTCCCACAGCGCGGTATCGAGGCCGGCGAGCGCGCGGCAGCGGTAGCTGCCGGGAAACTTGTGCTCGCGCTCCTCGATGCGCTCGATGAGCGGCTCGATGGGAAAGGTGTCGGCGCCGAGCGCCCAGGGCGCCACCTGGCGATGGAAGACCGCGGCGGTGATGTCGGCGTTGTAGGTCGAGGTCTGTCCCCAGCCGCTCGCGCCGGTGTCCGCGGTGACGCGCACGAAGCACACGAACCGGTCGTGCCAGGTCTCGAGCCGCGCAATCTTCACGGGCCGGTCCGGGCGGCGGGGACGGCGACCGCCAGGCGCCGTGCATTCTGCGCGTACAGGTAGCACGCGCCGACGGTCGCAAGCGCGCTCACCACCGCCAGCGACAGGAACATCGCGCCCCAGCCGAAGCGCTGCGACAGCCACACCATGACCGAGCCGGCCGCGACGCCGCCGAGATAGCCGGTGCCGTCCACCAGGCCGGAGGCGGCCGCGGCGGCCTGCTTGCCGCCGAATTCCAGCGCGAACGCCCCGGGCAGGAAGGAGTAGGGACCGAGCAGGCAGAAGCCGACCAGAGCGATCATGGCGATCGGCAGCACGGCGCCGGCCGCGCCCGGCGGCACCGACATCAGCACCAGCAGCGCCGCGGCGGTGGCGGCGAGACCGACGATGAGGAGCAGCGCCCGGGCGTTCGGACCCAGCCGGTCACTGCCCCAGCCCGCCAGCAGCACCGACAGCGCGCCCGCGGCCGGGAACACCGCCGACATGGCCGCCGCGCGGCTGACGGACAGGTGCCCGAAGTCGTGCAGGTACTGCGGCGTCCAGGTGCCGAAGGTCTCGCGCACCATGGTGGTCGCGAACCCGAGCAGGCACACGGTGACGAAGGCGCGGCTGCGCAGCAGCGGCAGCACCCGCTCGAGGAAGGTGTGCGGCGCGGCCGCGCGGCCGGCGAACACGTTGCGCGGATTCACCGCCGGCTCGGCGTGGCCTTCCTCGGTGCGCGACTCGCGCAGCAGCACCAGGTTGCAGAGGAACATCAGCCCGGCGACGCCGGCACCGAACACGAACAGGCCGCGCCAGCCGACCCCGCGCTCGAGCAGCCAGCTCATGCTCTGGCGCGCCGCCGCATCCCCCACGAGGTAGCTGCAGGTGAGGATGGCGGCGATGGTGCCGTAGCGGGCGTAGCTGAACCATTTGGAGGACACCTTGACGAGCGCCGACCAGCCGATCGACTGGCTGAGGCGGTTGCCGACCCAGGCGAAGGCGAACACCGGCAGCATCGAGCTCGAGGCGAACAGCAGGGTGAACAGCGTCGCGCCGCCGGTGGCGATCAGAAGATTGCGCTTGCCGCCCCAGTAGTCGCCGAGGCCGGTCAGGAACCACTTGCCCATCGCGTAGGCGAATACCCCGGCCGAGGCCAGCCAGCCGAGCCCGATGAGGGCATCCTGGTGGCTGACGCCACGCCGGCCGAGATCCTCGACCAGCAGGGGCGTCGCGACCGAGAAGTTGGAGCGGCAGAAGTAGCAGGACGCGTAGCCGAGGAACAGCAGTGCGAGGGTGCGGCACTGCGCGATGCGCAGGGCGCGTGTCCCCGGGACGAGGGCGACCGCGTCGGCCGGCAGCACCGCCTCGGCGCCTGGCTCGATCAGGGCCACGGCAAGGAATAGGTCTTGGTGTTGGTGAAGCTCCTGATGGCCTCCTGCACGCCCTCTTTGTAGCCCAGGCCCGAGTCCTTGATGCCGCCGAAGGGCGTGAGCTCGAGCCGGTATCCCGGCACCTCGCGCACGTTCACGCTGCCGACGTTGAGCTCGGACACGCAGCGCGTGATGTAGTCGAGGCGGTTGGTGCACACCGCCGAGGACAGCCCGTAGGCGGTGGAATTCGCGATGCGGATCGCCTCGTCGAGACTGGCGAAGCTGATGACCGGCGACACCGGACCGAAGGTCTCCTGCTTCACCACCGCCATCTCCGGGGCGACCCGGTCGAGGACGGTCGGGGAATACAGCGCGCCGTCGCGGACGTTGCCGTACAGGAGCCGCGCGCCCTGGGCCAGCGCCTCGTTCACCCGCGCCTCGAAGCTCTGCGCCGCCGCCTCATCGATCACCGTGCCCATGTCGGTCTTCGGGTCCATGGGATCGCCGTACTTGACGGCGCGGCTCTTCGCCACCAGCAGCTCGGTGAACGGCGCGGCCACCTGCTGGTGCACCAGCATGCGCTTGATGGCCGTACAGCGCTGGCCGGAGTTCTTGTACGAGCCGAGGGCGGCGAGCGTGGCCGCCTCCTCGAGATCCGCGTCCTCCATGACGATGAGCGGATCGTTGCCGCCGAGCTCCAGCACCTGGCGCTTGTAGACCGCTTTGGCGGCGATGTACTTGCCGACCGCCACACCGCCGGTGAAGGTGACGAGGTCGACGTCCGCGTGCGTCAGCAGCTCGTCGGCAATCTCGCGCGGGTCGCCGGTGACGACGGCGAACATCTCCGGCGGCAGTCCCGCCTCATAGAGAATGTCGGCCAGCTTGAGCGCGCTCAGCGGCGTCTTCTCCGACGGCTTGAGCACCATGCGGTTGTTGGTGGCGATCGAGGGGGCGACCTTGTGCGCCACCTGGTTGAGCGGATGGTTGAAGGGAGTGATGGCGCAGATCACGCCCTGCAGCGGCTCGCGCAGGGTGTACACCTTGCGCCGCTTGCCGTGCGCGGTGAGGTCACAGGAGAACACCTGGCCGTCGTCCTGGAGCGCCGCGTTGCCGGCGAACACGAATACGTCGCAGGCCCGCCCGACCTCGTAGGTCGAGTCCTTCTTGCACAGGCCGCTCTCGGCGGTGATCAGGTCCGCGAACTCCTCGGTGCGCGCCCGCAGCAGCTCCGCCGCCTGATAGCAGATGCGGTAGCGCTCGTAACGGGTGAGCTTCGGGCGGTAGGCCCGGCCGATGGCGATGGCGCGGCGGACGTCGGCGACCGAGGCACGCGCGACGCTGGCGACCACGGCGCGGGTGTAGGGATTGAACACCTCGCTCGCGCGCTCGGTCGTGACCTGCGTGCCGCCGATTCGCAGGCCCTCGCGGCGCATGCCGGCGGCGGCGCGTGGGGCGGCCTCAGTGGCCATGGTTCAGGGCCCAGTCGAAGGCGTCGAAATTGCGCCAGCGGCGGTCCGCATCCAGGTCGCGGATGGGGCGATTCATGACCAGCGGCACCGGCTGCTCCGACAGCCCGCCGTGCGAGCGCAGCGGCGCATCGAGGCCCGAGAGGTCGTGCTTGGCCCTGGCGCTTCCCAGTGCGACCGAGCGTACCGAGACCACCACCAGGTCCCCGATACGGTCGGCGGGCAGCTCGAAACGGCGCGCCGCCTGCTCGCGCGTCAGCACCAGCTCCACTCCCTGCATTTGTGCCAGGCGGGCGGCGAGGGCGGCCGCGTCGTCCGTCGCTCGCAGGTACACCGTCGCATAGGAGCCGAGCGCACCGTGGTGCACCACGTACGGGTCGGTGATGGGCAGGATGACGCGTGCGTGGCCTTCGCCGAGCCAGCCATCGAGCACGTCCTGCAGGTAGATGACGTTCGGGCTCGCGTCCAGGCGCGTCTTGGCATTCATGCCGTGATCGGCGGTGAGTGCGATGGTGCAGCCGTAGGGCTCGAGCTCGCCCAGGTAGCGGTCCATCATGGCGTAGAAAGCGTTGGCCTCCGCGGTGCCGGGCGCGTGCTTGTGCTGCACGTAGTCGGTGGTCGACAGGTACATGACGTCCGGCCGCTGCGTCTGCATGAGCTTCACGCCGGCGGCGAACACGAACTCGGACAGCGCAGCGCTGTAGACGCTCGGCACCGGCAGTGCCACCAGCGACAGCACGTCCTCGATGCCGTGCTCGGCGCGCGTGACCTGGTCGGCCTTCTCCGCGGAGAAGCACACCCCGCGGAGCTTGTGGCCGAGGAGTTTGCGCAGTTTGTCCTTGGCGGTGACCACCGCGACCTTGCAGCCGGCATCCGCAAGCGCGGCCAGCAGGGTAGGGGCACGCAGCCACTTCGGGTCGTTCATCATCACCTCGACGCCGCCGTCGGTGTCGTAGAGGTAGTTGCCGCAGATGCCGTGCACCGCCGGCGGCGCACCGGTGACGATCGAGAGGTTGTTGGGGTTGGTGAAGCTCGGCATGACGCAGTCGGCGATGACCGCGCTGCCCTGCGCCAGCACGCGCTTCATCCACGGCATGTGGCCGCCCGCCACGGCCTGCGCGATGTAGTCCGGCTCGCAGCCGTCCACGCACACCACCACCACCGGACGCTCCGGCAGGCGATAGCTGCGGCCGTTGACCTCGACGCTGCGTGCCATCAGGCCGCCGCCCGCATGGCCGCCAGCACCTTGGCCACCGCGTCCACGGCGCCACCGATGCCGCGCTCGCCGAGCTGGCCCATGCAGCCGACCCGGAAGGTCTCGACCGTGGTGAGCTTGCCGGGGTAGAGGATGTAGCCCTGCGCCTTGACGGCGTTGTAGAAGCTCTTGAACTGGTAGTGCGGGTTATCGGGCGCAAAGAACGTGACGATGATGGGCGCCTGGATGTCCGCCGGCAGGAAGCTGCGCAGTCCGAGCTGGGCCATGCCGTCCAGCAGAGTGCGGCAGTTATGGGCATAGCGCGCGTAGCGCGCGGCACGGCCGCCTTCCTCCAGGTACTGCGTGATGGCGCAATCGAAGGCCGCGACCACGTGCGTCGGCGGGGTGTAGCGCCACTGGGTGGTCTTCTGCATGTAGACCCACTGGTCGTAGAGGTCCATGGACAGGGAGTGGCTGTTGCCCTCGCAGCGCTCGAGCACCGCGCGGCGCGCGATCACGAAGCCCATGCCCGGAGGGCCCTCCAGGCACTTGCCTGAGGCGGCGATGACCGCGTCGAAGGGCATGGTGCGGGCGTCGATCTCGAGCGCGCCGAAGGAGCTCATGGCATCGACGATCAGGCCCTTGCCGTGGCGGGCCACCACCTGTGCGATCTGCGGCAGCGGGTTCAGGATCCCGGTGCTGGTCTCGCAGTGCACCAGCGCCACGTGCGTGATGCTCGGGTCAGCCGTGAGCGCGCGCTCGATGTCCTCGGGCAGGACCTGGCTGTTTTCGGCGTAGTCCAGGGTCGTGAGCCTGCGTCCGAGTATCTTGCAGATGCGGGCGATGCGCTGGCAGTAGGCGCCGTTCTGGGGCACCAGCACGTGACCGCCGCTGCGCGGCACCAGCGTGCCGATCGCCGCCTCGACCGAGAAGGTGCCGCTGCCCTGCAGCGGCACGCACTCGTGCGTGGCGCTGCCATGCACCACCTGCAGCAGGCGCTCGCGCACGCGCGCGGTGATGCTGTTGAAGTCCGCATCCCACGAGCCCCAGTCGCGCAGCATGCTTTGCTTGGTGCGGAGCGAGATGGTCAGTGGGCCGGGGGTGAGCAGGAAGGGTTCGGTGGTCATGACG
>JANWKR010000111.1 GCA_025451275.1 Steroidobacteraceae bacterium | reverse complement strand
GGCCGCACGCGCGGCTACCGCCACCACCCGCAGCTCGAGCGGTTCCGCGCGCACCGCCGGCCGCTCGCGGCCATCGATGCCTACCTGCACGCCGTGCTCGAGGAGGCGGCGGCCCGCGGCTACGCGTTCCGCCGCGCCCGGGTCGGCGTACGCCGGCGGCGCATCGTGCTGCGCGCCACGCGCGGCCAGCTGGCTCACGAGTGGCGCCATCTGCTGCGCAAGCTGAAGCAGCGCAGTCCGGCCCTCCACGCCCGCTGGCGCCGGAGTGCGCCGCGCCCGCACCCGCTGTTCCGGCTCGTTGCCGGGGGCGTGGCGGGATGGGAACGGGCGCGCGATCGGCGCATCATCGCCAGGAAAACACGGTAGCACCATGGCCGCCATCCGCTCCTCGCGCGACGTCATCATCCGCACCCGGGACTGGCCCGCAGCGCTGCGCTTCTACGAGACCGTGCTCGGCTTTCCGCTCGCCATGCGCGAGGCCACGCTCGCAGGGTTCGACACCGGAGCGGTCCGGCTGTACGTCGAGGCGGGCGAGCCGCACGGCCCCGTGTTCGACTTCTTGGTCGCGGACGTGGCCGCGACGCGCGACCGTCTGCTGGCCGCCGGCTGCACGCTGCTCGAGGAGGATCCCGGGCTGCCGCGCTGCTACCTGCGCGATCCGTTCGGGCTCACCTTCAACCTCGGCCGTGTCGCGGCGCCCGGCTGAGGAGGCGGCCCATGGCTTTCCAGGTACGCATCGACGAGCGGCCCACCTATCTGCACGTGACCGTGAGCGGCGACAACAGCCTCGACAGCGTCGCCGGCTACATGGAGCAGGTGCTGCGCGAGTGCACCGCGCGGCAGTGCTTTCGCGTGCTCGTCGAGGAGCGCCTCGAGGGGCCGCGGCTCGGCACCCTGCAGGTGTTCGCCCCTGGTATCGAAGGGCAGCGAGCGCCTCCGCGGCGTGCTGCAGGCGATGGCATACGTCGACGTCAACGCCACCGGCGATCTCATGGGCTTCGCGGAGAACGTGGCGGTCAACCGCGCCGTGCCGGTGCGCGTGTTCGCAAGCGTCGCGGCGGCGGCGGACTGGCTGCGCGAGGCGCAGCCGCGCAGCGCCACGGCGGCCGTCGAGCGCGCCGACAAGCCGCGGCGCTGAAGTCCCGCGCGCGCTACTCGGCCTCGGCCTTGATCGGCCGGCTCATGAGCTCGCGCACCGCCTGCGGCGGCGGCAGGTCCTCGTACAGCACGCGGTACACCACCTCGCACAGCGGCATGTCGACGCCGGCCTGGGCGGCGACCGCGCGGATGGCGCCCGCGGCGTGGTAGCCCTCGACCGACTGCGCGATCTGCGCCAGCGCCTGGGCGGGGCTGGCGCCGGCGGCCAGCAGCAGTCCGAAACGGCGGTTGCGCGACTGGTCGTCGGTGCAGGTCAGCACCAGGTCGCCGAGCCCGGCGAGCCCCATGAAGGTGCCGGCCTGCGCCCCGAGCGCGACGCCCAGGCGCGTCATTTCCTTGAGGCCGCGCGTGATGAGCGCCACGCGCGTGTTGGCGCCGAAGCCGAGGCCGTCCGACAGCCCGGCGCCGACGGCGAGCGCGTTCTTCACCGCCCCGCCGATCTCCACGCCCATGATGTCGGTCGAGGTGTAGGCGCGGAAGTTGGCCGAGGACAGCTCGGCGGCGAGCGCGCCGGCATAGGCCGCTTCCGGCGAGGCCACCGTCATGGCGGTCGGCAGGCCCGCGCCGACCTCGCGCGCGAACGTCGGCCCCGACAGCACCGCGACGCGCCGCTCGCCCAGGATCTCGCGCGCCACCTGGTGCGGCAGGCGCAGGCTCCCCTGCTCGAAGCCCTTGGTGGCCCACGCCACGTGCATCTCCCGGGTGAGGAGCGGCGCCAGCTGGGTGAGCAGCGCGCGGAACGCCGTGCTCGGCACGACGATGAGCACGTCGCGCGCACCGCCGAGGGCGAGCGGCAGGTGCGGCTCGACCCGGAGCGAATCGGGGAAGGTCGCGGTCGGCAGGTAACGCGCGTTGCAGCGCGAGGCGGCCATGCTCGCCAGCTGCGCGCCGTCACGGCCCCACAGGCGGACCGGCCGGCCGCCGCGCGCGAACTGGATCGCGAGCGCGGTGCCCCACGAGCCCGCTCCCAGGACTGCGACCGGCGCCTCGCGCATGGCCGTCTAGTTGGTGGTCGGTGGCGTGGTCTGCTGGTTGGCGGCGTACAGCGCGTCGAAGTTGACCGGCGGCAGCAGGAACTGCGGGAAGCCGCCCTGGCTCACCAGCTGCGAGATCGCACAGCGCGCGTACGGGAACAGCACGCCCGGGCACACGGTGCTGATGGCGCGCTTCATGTCCGCCTCCGGCAGGTTGCGGATCACGAACAGGCCGGCCTGCTTCACTTCCACCAGGAAGATGGTGACTTCGCCGAGCTTGGCCGACACGGTGACGGTCAGCACCACCTCGCGCACCTCGGGCCCGAGGATGTTGGAATTGGTCTGCAGGTCGAGGCTGATCTGCGGGTTCCACGAGCCGTCGACACGCGGCCCGTTGGGGGACTCGTACGAGCAGTCCTTGAGATACACGTTCTGCAGTGCCAGCACCGGCCCGGTGTCGGCCATCGCACCCGGCGCCTCGCCGGCGGTTTCGTTCGCCATACTGTCCTCGGCTTCGTTATTTCAACAATGAATCCAGCCGCCCGTCCGCCTCGAGCGCGTGCAGCTCATCGCTTCCGCCGACGTGGGTCGCGCCGATGAAAATCTGCGGCACCGTGTCGCGCCCCGCGCGCGCCAGCATTTCTTCGCGTGCCCCGGGCGTCACGTCCACGTCGATCTCCTCGTAGGCTACTCCCTTGGCTTCCAGCAGGCGCCGCGCCCGCGAGCAGTAGGGGCACCAGTCGGAGCTGTACATGACCACCCTGGGTGCACCCATCGGCTCAGGCGCGTGACAGGGGCAGGTTGTCGGCACGCCAGGCGGCCAGCCCCCCGCGCAGCATGAAGGCGCGCGTGAAGCCCTGGGCGGTGAGCTGGCGCACCGCCGCTGCGCCCACCGAGCCCGAGTCGTCGTACACGACGATCGCCTTTTCCTTATGCTTCTTCAGGGTATCGCCGGCGGCGAGCAGCTGCTCGCCGTTCATCGGCCGGGCCCCGGACAGGTGGCCGGCCTGGAACTGCTCCGCCGGGCGCAGGTCGAGCACCAGGGCGCCCTGGTTCATGAGGCGGATGAGTTCCTGGGGCGAGACCCCGACGCGGCTTTCCGAACGGGCGCGCATTTCGTATACAAGGACGAGGGCCACGAGCAGCGCGGTGGCGGCGGCAAGCCAGGGGTGATGACTGACGAATTCGAGCACGCGATCCATAGGGGAGGCGGTCATGCCGGGGGCGCAAAAGGGCGCGCATTATAGCGCCCCCCTGTCATTCGGCACCCCGCGCGCCGGGCGCAGCGCGCGGGCGTGGGCCGCCGTGCTCGCCGGCTGCTGGCTCTGTGCCGGCCCCGGGGCCGGGGCGGCCCCGAACCGCGCCGAGACCGACGCCAGGAAGACCGAGGAACAGCTGCAGGCGGTCAAAGCCGAGATCGAGCGCGTCAGCCGCGAGGTGAGCGGCGAGCAGCTCGAGCGCGACCGCCTGTCGCGCGAGCTGAAGAGCGCGGAGCTGTCGGTGGGACGGGCGCGCGAGTCCTGGGTCGACGTGCGCCGCGAGCGCGCCGAGGGCGCGACGCGACGCGCCGCGCTCGCCGCCGAGAAGAAGGCGCGCGCGGGCGAGCTCAGCGACAACCGCGCCGCGCTCGCCGGGCAGATGCGCGCCGCCTACCTGATCGGCAGGCAGGAGCCGCTCAAGCTGCTCCTCAACCAGAAGGACCCGGCGCTCGCCGGGCGCATGTTCGCCTACTACAGCTACTTCGGCCGCGCGCGCGCCGGCCAGATCAAGCTCATCGAGGACGACGTGCAGCGCCTCGCCGAGCTCGACCAGCAGCTCGCCGACGAGGACGCGCGCCTTGCGGAGCTGGAAAAGCAGCAGCGCGCGCAGCTCCTGAGCCTGGAGCAGGCGCGCGAGCAGCGCGCACACGTGCTCGCCAATCTCGAGGCACAGTCGCACACCCGCGCCCAGAACCTCGAGCGGCTGAAGAGCCAGCAGGCCGGGCTCGAGAAGCTGCTGCGCGAGCTGCACGCCGCGCTCGAGCGTTTTCCCGTCGAGGGGAACGATGCGTTCACGCGCCTGCGCGGCAAGCTCGCCTGGCCGGTGAGCGGGCACCTGGTGGCGCGCTTCGGCGAGTCGCGCGCCGGCGGGGTGCGCTGGGACGGGGTGCTGGTGGCCACCGAGCGCGGCACGCCGGTGAAGGCGGTGTGCGCCGGCCGGGTCATCTACGCGGACTGGCTGCCGGGACTCGGGCTGCTGGCCATCGTCGACCACGGCGACGGGTATCTGAGCCTCTACGGCCACAACGAGCGCCTCTACAAGGCGGTCGGCGAGCAGGTGGCCGCCGGGGACACCCTCGCGGCCGCCGGCGACTCCGGCGGCAGCTCGCGCCCGGAGCTGTATTTCGAGATCCGCAAGGGGGGCAAGCCGGTCGATCCGCGTCCCTGGTTCAGGGCTCCCGACCCCTAGGCGCGCGGAGGGTTTCCCCCCAGCCGGTCGGATGTGATCGGCATCAACCTTTTGGCCCCCGCCCCGCGCCCCGGTGCGCGGATTCGCCAACTCGCGCAAGGACTTCGGGGGGCGGGACGCGCAATGGTGTGCGCTGGGCAGTTAACAGATCGCGGGTCGTCAGCGTCGTTCCGCCACATGAAGCCGAGTCCCGACAGCGAGTACGTCCCCGGCCAGCCCGGCGCGCGTTTCGACCCCTACGTGCGGCTGCTGCGCTCGCTGCTGCCGCGCACCTCCTGCATCGCCATGTTCGGGGCCGCGGGCGAGCTCATGTGGTCGACCGACACCATGACCGGCCCGGACCTCATCAATATCGTCGACGACGCGCTGCTCAGCGTCTCGTCCAACCCGCAGAGCCCGGGGCAGCACCGGCTGCTCGCCGGCAACCTGCCGGTGTACCTGTGCGCACTGCGCGACGACGAGCAGCAGCTGCTGGCGCTGCTCGCGATGGTGTGCCGCCCGGGCGATGACCGCCGCAACCACGATTTCTCCTTCGCTTACTCGCTCATCGGCCCGGCGCTCGAGTGCCTGCGGCGCGATCTGGTGGCGCGCGCCACCATCGAGGAGCTGCAGCGCATCGTCGGCGGGCTCGACAAGGACCTGAACCTGCTGCTGGCGCAGGGCGCCACCGAGACCGTCAACGCCGACGGCGCCAACGAGCTGCAGCTGCTGCTGCAGCAGACCATCGAGCACCTGCGCGCCGGCACCGGAGCGCTGCTCGTGCCGGAGAAGAATGTCACGCTGGTGCGCGGCAGCGGCCAGGCCACCCCCGACACCCAGTTCCTGATGCGGGCGCACCGGCGCCTGCTGTCCATGGCGCAGGCGCAGCGCACGCCGCTGGTGCTGAACGACACGGTCTCGGCCGGCAACCCCGAGGCGCTGCCGCATCGCGTGCTGTGCTGCTCGCTGCGCTCGCGCGCCGGGCGCTGCATCGGCGTGCTGGCACTGGTGCGCGACGCGGCCGCCGAGCCCTTCACCGCGCGCGACGCGCACATCGCCGAGATCCTCTCGCGCAAGGCCATCGGCGTCATCGAGTCGAGCTTCGATGCGCTGTCCGGCCTGTACGCGCGCCCGGCCTTCGAGCGGCGCGTGCGCGGTGTCATCGCCGACCTCAAGGGCCAGCCCTGGAGCGCGCTCTACATCGACGTCGACCAGCTGCACGCCATCAACGAGAAGTCCGGCATGCACATGGGCGATGCGGTGCTGGCGCAGCTCGGCGAGCTGATCCGCCAGCGCCTGCCCCCCGGGGCCATCGGCGCGCGCATCTCCGGCGACCGCTTCGCGGTGCTGCTGCCGGCGCGGGTGCAGGACGCGGAGACCTTCGCCGAGTCGCTGCGCGACGGCGCCGAGCGGCTCGCCGTCATGCAGGGCGAGGCGCGCCTGCCGGTCACCATCTCGGTCGGCGTGGCGCTGCTCGAGTCGACCGCGGAGGAGCTGGCGCACGTGCTGGCGACCGCCGAGACCGCCTGCAAGGCCGCCAAGGACCGCGGCCGCAACCGCGTCGAGGTGTACGAGCAGGCCGATGCCAGCATCATGCGCCGCCACGCCGACATCGGCATCGCCGCGCGCGTGCGCGAGGCCATCGAGTGCGGCCGGCTGCACCTGGACGCCCAGCTGATCCTGCCGTTCGCCACCGCCGAGACCGCGCGCCCGCACTACGAGCTGCTGCTGCGCATGATCGATGACGGCGGCCGCACCGTCGGGCCCGACACCTTCCTGTCGGCCGCGGCCCGCTACCAGCTCATGCCGGCGATCGACCGCTGGGTCGTCAACCACGTCATCGAGTCGCTCCGGCCCCGTGCCTCGATCCTCGAGGGCCGCGCGCTCGGCTTCGCCATCAATTTCTCCGGCCAGTCGCTCAACGACGAGTCGTTCCCCGAGTTCCTGGTCGAGCGCGTCGCATCCAGCGGCCTCGATCCGGAGCTGTTCTGCTTCGAGCTCACCGAGAACGCCACCATGGCGTGCCTGCCGCGCGCCGAGGCGCTCATGCGCCGGCTGCGGCGGCTGGGCTGCGGCGTGGCGCTCGATGACTTCGGCACCGGGCTGTCCTCGCTGTCGTGCCTGCGCCAGCTGCCGGTCACCATGCTGAAGATCGACGGCAGCTTCGTGCGCGACGTGCTCAAGGACCAGCGCGCCGAGTCCATGGTGCGCGCGATCGCGCAGCTGGCGCGCAGCATGTCGATCATCACGGTGGCCGAGTACATCGAGACCGAGGCCATCGCGACGCGCATCGCCGAGCTCGGCGTCGACTACGGCCAGGGTTTCGCCATCGGCCGCCCCATCCCGCTCGCGGATCTCCTCACCGAACTGCCGCTGCCGAGCTCGACCGCGGACGAGAGGGTGGAAGACGACGGCGATGTCGATCTGGCTGTCGGGGCGTCGCGCTGATGCGTCGGGAACCTGCGGCACCGTCGGCAATCAGAGTCACCTGGCGTGGGCGCCGCGCCGTTCTCCCGCACAGAGGTTGCTGATCACATGAAGACGCGCCCGCGCACGCTCCTCACCCTCGCCACGGGGGTCATTCTCGGCTTCGGCGGTGCCCTCACCGGCGGCGTGCTCGCCGACCGCGGCGCGCCGCGTGCCAGCGAGGCGCTGGCGCAGCCCCCGCGCGCCGGCCTGCCGTGGCAGGAGGCGAGCCTGTTCGCGGAAGTCTACGAGCGCATCAAGCGCGAGTACGTCGACGACGTCGACGACCGCGCGCTCATGGAGAAGGCGGTGCGCGGCATGGTTGCAGCGCTCGACCCGCACTCCGCCTACCTCGACAGCCAGGAGTTCGACGAGATCCGGCTGTCCACCATGGGCTCCTACCCCGGCGTCGGCATCGAGGTGGTGGCCGAGGACGGCATGGTGAGGATCCTGCGCCCGATCGACGGCTCGCCGGCGCAGCTGGCCGGGCTCCTGCCGGGCGACCAGATCGTGCGCATCGACGGCACCGACATCGGCGCCGACCTCGCCGGTGCCATCTCGCGCATGCGCGGCGCCTCGGGGAGCCTGGTGAAGCTCGCCATCCGCCGCGACGGCGTGCCCGGCGTCACCGAGTACGCCCTGCGCCGCGCCCAGGTCGAGGTGCACAGCGTGATCGCCGAGACACTCGAGCCGGGCTACGGCTACCTGCGCATCACGAGCTTCAGCGAGACGACGGCAGAGGACGTGGGCCGGGCCGTTTCGAGACTCCGGCGCGACAATCCTGATGGATTGAAGGGCTTAGTACTCGATCTGCGCAACAATCCAGGCGGAGTGCTGGAGGCTGGCGTCGCGGTCGCGGACGACTTCCTCGACTCGGGCGTCATCGTCACCGCCGACGGCCGCACCTCCGAGGCGCGCTTCCGCATGGACGCCACGCCCG
>JANWKR010000110.1 GCA_025451275.1 Steroidobacteraceae bacterium | reverse complement strand
TTTCTGCAGACAGGAGAACGGGTGGTCGCGGCAGGCGCTCTGCGGCACGGGCCCGGTGGCTGCGGCGGGTGCGCTTAAGCTGGCAGCCTCGACACGTCACTCAGCCCGGATGGGTCTGCACCGGCAGCTGCATCGTCCCGATGATGCGCACCGCCTGGCCGGCCGCCAGACGTTCGCCACCGCGCACCACCAGGCGGTCGCCGGGCGCGAGCGGGCCGCTCACCTCGACGCGGTCCTCGGTGCCGACGCCGGGGGTGACGTCCAGCTCCTCGACGGTGTTGATGCGCGTCACGCGCAGCACGTAGGAGTGGTTCTGGCGGATGACGAGTGCATCGCGCGGCACGGTCACGGCCGTGCGCGCCTCGGTCGCCGGCAGACTCACCTCAACCGGTGTGCCGACCAGCCACTGCGGATTGGCGAGCGCCACCCGCACCTCGAACTGCCGCGAGCGGTCATCGCCGACCGGCACGACCGTACGCACCCGGCCGGTGCGCTCGATGCCGTGATCGCGCACGGTCACCGCCTGGCCCGGATGGACGTTGGCGGCGAGATCCAGGGCCGCGGTCGCGCGCGCCTCGGTATCGGTGGTGTTCACCAGGCGCACGGTCGCCGCTCCGACCTGCACGTACTCGCCGCGCTGGATGAAACGCTCGGTGACCACGCCCGGGAAGGGCGCGCGGATGACCGACTGGTCGATCTCGTACTGCGCCTGTCGCTGCTGGGCGTTGGCGCGCGTGACATCGTCGTTCGACACCTCGCGCTGCGCGCGCGCATCCTCCAGCTGGCTGGCGCTCAGCACCTGGGTAGCGGCCAGGCGGTTGAAGCGCTCGAGCTGCGAGTTGGCGACGTCGTGCTGCGCCCGGGCGCGGGCCACCTGGGCCTTGAGGTCCTCGAGCCGCAGTCGCGACACCGTGTCGTCCAGGCGCGCGATCGGATCGCCGGCCCGCACGCGCGTGCCCACCTCCGCGATCCAGTTGACACGGCCGGCGATGACGCTGGCGATGCGCGCGTCCGAGCGGCTGACGATCGAGCCCGGGATCCAGCTGCCGGCCGCGAGCACGTTGCTGCCGACCGTGCCGACTTCGACGGCCGCGCGTTCGGGGGCCGCCGCGGCGGCGGCCCCGGTCACCAGGCCAAGCGCCAGCGCGGTCGCGTACACGGTGCGTCTCATGGGGATACCAGCGTGCCGGGGACGGGCAGGGGGGCGGGAGCGGCGCGCCGCGCGGCCAGGAGCCGCATGAGCGCCGGGATCAGCACCAGGCTGAAGGCGAGACTGACGACCACGCCACCGATGTTCACCGCGGCCAGCCCGCGGTAGATGACGCTGCCCGGACCCGGATTGACGGCCATGGGCAGCGCCCCGAGCGCTCCGGTGAGGGTGCTGGCGAGGATCGCCCGCAGGCGCTGCTGCAGGCCGACGCGGATGCCTTCCTCGAGCGTCGCGCCCTCGCGCTCGACGCTGCGCACCGCCGCCACCAGCAGGATCGCGTGGTTGATGATGACGCCGATCATCATCACGAACCCGATCATGGACAGCAGGTCGAGCGCCTGGAAGCGCACTAGGTCGAGCAGGCGCAGCCCGACCACCCCGCCGACCAGCGCCAGCGGTACGGTCAGCAGCACGATCACGCTGTCGCGCAGCGAGCGGAACAGTACCGTCATGAGCAGCAGCAGCACGATGAGGGCGAGCGCGAATACGCGGCTCATGGTGCTGAGGGTCTCGCTCAGGCTGTCGGCGCTGCCGGCGAGTCGCATCGAGCCGTCGGGCGGCATGTGTGCGCGCAGCTGCGGCAGCACCTGCGTATCGATGGTGTTCAGCACCTTTTCCAGCGACAGGGTCGCCGGCGGATCGATGGTGAGCGTGACCGTGCGGCGGTGATTGAGGCGCCGGATCGCCGGTGGCCCGAGCGCGGTCGACAGCTGCACCAGGTCGCCGAGCCGCACGACCAGGCCCGCTGGGGTCATGAGCGGGGCATTGGACAGTTCCTCGGGGGTCGTGCCCTCGTTGGAGCGCAGCACGATGGGCAGGCGTGACTTGCCGTCGAAGTACTCCCCGAGCCACGCACCCTCGCCGACGGTGCGTACCACCGTGCCGAGGGTGGCGCGGTCCCAGCCGACCTCGGCGATGCGGCGGTCGTCGGGCACCGCGTGCAGCTCGAGCGCCACGTCCTCGGGGTTGGGGAAGCTCTGCACCGCGGCGCCCGGGAACACCTGCTCGAGGAGCTTGCGGCCCTCGATGGCGACGCGATTGAGGGCGGCGGTGTCCTCGCTCTGCAGGTGGATGCCGACCGAGCGCGCCGAGCCGCCGATGCCGCCGAACAGGTCGCCCTCGACCGTGAACACGCGCGTGTCGGGAAGGCCGACGGTAATCTTGTCGCGCACCAGCTTTTCCAGCTCGCCGATGCGGTCCTCGTCGATGACGCGTGCGCCGATGGTGCCGCCGCCCGGCCAGGTGAGGATGTACCAGTTCTTGAGGTGCGGCTCGGCGCGCCCGTCCATGTAGGGCTTCATGCGCTGCAGCAGCGTCGGCAGCAGCTCGCGGTTGACCGCCTCGGGACTCATGCCGGGCGGGAAGTCGAAGAACGAGTCGATCGCCGCGCGCTTGACCGGGGGCAGGTAGTCGAGCGGCGGCAACAGCCACCACGCCATGAGCAGCGGCACGAGCAGCAGGCCGCCGATCCAGCCGAGCTGCTTGGAGCGCGAGTCGGTGACGCGCAGCACCCACTCGGTGAGCCGCGGCCAGCCCGCGCCATAGCCGCTCGGCCGCAGCGGCCGGTCGAGCACGAAGCCGAGCGCGGTCGGCAGCAGGGTCAGCGCCACGACCACCGAGATCGCCACGGCGATGGAGATGGTGAGCGCGAGGTCGCCGAACAGCTGCCCTTCGACGTCCTTCAGGAACAGCACCGGCACGAACACCGCGATGGTGGTTGCGGTCGAGGCGAGCAGGGCGCCCGCGACCTGCCGGGAACCAACACGGCAGGCCTCCTCGAGCGCCATGCCCGCCTCACGCAAGCGCACCACGTTGCCGGACACCACGATGGCGCCCTCGACGACCATGCCGACGGCGAACGCCAGGCCGGCGAGCGAGATGACGTTGAGGCTGCGGCCGAACAGGTCGAGCGCCACGAACGTCGCGCACAGGCACACCGGGATGGTGGCGGCGATCAGAAGCGTGACGCGCCACTCGCGCATGAACCACCACACCACCACCAGCGCCAGCAGCGCGCCCACGATCAGGTTCTCGCTCAGCAGGTGCACGGCGCGGCGGATGAACAGCGAGGCGTCGAAGGACTGCTCGATGCCGAGGCCGTGCTGCTTGAGCGGCCCGTCGCGCAGTTCCGCCACCGCCTGCTTCACCGCATCCAGGGTCGCCAGTACGTTGGCGCCGTTGGCGCGGAACACCTGGATGCCGACCGCCGGGTTGCCGTTCTGGTAGCCGAAGTTGGTACGCGCCGGCGGCGCGACATCGATGGTGGCGAGGTCCGCCAGGTGCACCGGCCGGCCGTCGCGCCAGGTGAGCACCAGCGCGCCGAGCTGCGCCGGGGTGAAGCGTCCGGTGAAGCGCAGCGTGTACTGGCGGCGGCCGACGTCCAGCAGCCCGCCGGAGACGTTGTTGGCGGCCGCGGCGCGGTTGGCGATGTCCGGCACACTGATGCCGAGCGCGGCGGCGCGCGCCAGGTCGAGGGTGATGCGCACGTTGTCCGGGGGACCGGCGTTGACGTCGACCGAGGCCACCCCGGGGATGGCCTCGAGCCGCGCGCGCACCGTGTCCTCGATGAAGCGGCGCTGCGCCTCGATCGGCCCGGGGGTACCGGGCAGCAGCTGCACGAAGAACCACGACAGGGTCTCGTTGGTGTTGCCGTTACCGCCGAGCGAGACGCTCGGGCGGTCGGCATCGCGCGGCAGCGGCGGCAGGCGGTTGAGGCGCCCGATCACCTCCACCAGCGCGTTCTTCATGTCGGTGCCGAGGGCAAAGCGCAGGTTGAGGTTGGCGCCTTCAGGGAAGGCGTTGCCCTCGAGCTCCTCCACACCCGACAGCCCCTGCATGACGTTCTCGAGCGGCTCGAGGAGCTCCGACTCGACTTCCTCGGGCGAGGCGGTGCGCCAGCCGGTGAAGATGGTGAGCTGGGGGCGATTGACGTCGGGAAACAGCTGCAGTGGCAGGCGCGTGAGGCTCAAGAGCCCCAGCAGGCCCACAAAAATGGCGACGACGATGACCCCGATGGGGCTGCGGCTCGACCAGTGCAGGCTGTCCATGGTTCGCGCGCACGTGCTGGCAAGGGACCCCTCCCCGCAGCATTGGATGCTACCGCCCGCCCGCCGGTTTGAACGCTCGCCTGCGACAGAGCGCGCCGCGCGTGCGACGAACGGCCGTGCGTTCCCGGCGTCGCACCGTGCGCGCGCTCAGCGCTTTTCGGACGTCGATTCCCCGCTTGCACGTCCGAAAACGTCCGGGCCCGGCGCGCCCCGCGCACTACAGTCCGGCGCAAATGCAACGGCCCCGCGGGCCGTGGGAGGAACCATGAAACGCAACTACGGAATGAGCATCCTGTTCTGCGGCCTGTCGCTCGCGGCGGCGGGTCTGGCGGCGGGCGAGCCGGCCGCGCCCGCCTACGTGGTCTACGACACCGGCACGCTCGGCGGCGGCAGCGGCTTCGGCAGCGGCATCAACGAGCTCGGCTGGATTTCCGGCGGCTCGGCCGATGCCGGCGGCGCGCTGCACGCGGCGCTGTGGAGTCCCGGCACCGTCATCGATCTCGGCACCCTCGGCGGGACCAACAGCGCGGTCGAGTGGCCGGTCAAGAACAACCACGGCCTGGTCGTGGGCATCTCCGAGACCGCCACGGCCGACCCGCTCGGGGAGACCTTCTCCTGCGGCGCCTTCATCGCCACCAACGGGCACACCTGCCTGCCGTTCCTGTGGCAGAACGGCACGCTCGGTGCGCTGCCTCTCCTGGGGGGTAACAACGGCTTCGCAACCGGAGTCAACAATGCGGGCGTGGCGGTCGGCTGGGCCGAGACCGCGCGACACGATGCGACCTGCGTCGCGCCGCAGCAGCTGCAGTTCGAGGCGGTGGCGTGGGGCCCGGCGCCCGGGCAGCAGCGCGTGCTGGCACCGCTGGCGAACGACTCGAGCTCCGCCGCCACGGCCATCAACGACGCCGGCGAGGCGGTCGGGATCTCGGGCGACTGCGACGTCGCGGTCGGCGCCTTCAGCGCCCGCCACGCGGTGCTGTGGCTGAACGGCCGGCCGGTGCGGCTCGCGACGCTCGGCGGCAGGGGCTGGAACACGCCCATGGCCATCAGCAACAGCGGCATCATCGTCGGCTTCTCCGATACGCCGGGCGACGTGGTCGGCGGGGTGCTGACGCCGAATTTCCAGGCCGCGCTGTGGACGCCGGGTGGCATCATCAACCTGCACGCGCTACCGGGCGATGCACTGGCCGAGGCCACCGGCGTCAATGACTTCGGCCAGATCGCCGGCACCTCGATCGCCGCCAGCGGCGCGCAGCGCGTGTTCCTGTGGCAGAACGGCCGCATGTACGACCTGAACGAGCTGGTGCAGGACGATCCGCCGCTGTATCTGGTGGCCACGGGCGACATCAACGACCGCGGCGCGATCACCGGCCTCGGCTGCGTGATGGTCGCCGGGGCCTGCAGCGCGGTGCACACCTTCATCGCCATCCCCGCGCCGGGAAGCCCCGGACACGGTGCCGGGCATGCCGCCGCGGCTGTGCGGCCCTTCCTGCCGGCGGACATGCGGCGCGTGCTGGCGCAGCACAGCCGCTTCGGCGCGATGGCTCCCGAGCGCGAGGTGCATCCCGAGTGAGGGCGATGCTTCCGGCCGGCCGCGCGCGCACCCCGGCGGCCCGGTCCCGGCCGGAAGCGGGCGGCGGGCTTACGCGCGGCGCGCGCCTGTGGCAGCGTGCGCGGGGATGCAGGAGACCATCGGCAGCTATCTGCGGCGCCGCTATCGGTGGGCGCTCGCGAGCCTGGTTGGCGGCGCGCTCGCGGCCCTGCTCGCGGGCGCCGTGCTGGGCACCGGACCGTCGGGGCTGGCGTTCCAGGCCGCCTGTGCGGTCGTCTGGGGCGGTGCGCTGGTGGTCGCCGCGCTGACGCGCTGCCCGGCCTGCCGCGCGCGCCTTGCGCCGCAGGCCACGCAGGTGCTGCCGGTACTGGTGCTCTGGGCGCTGGGCACGCCGCCGCGCCGCTGCCCGCGCTGCCGCGCGGCCCTGGAGGAGCCGCGCCGCTAGCACCGTCTAGTGCTTCGGGGTCTCGGCCGCCGCGTCGCCGGCCGCCACGCAGTTGTAGACGGTCGAGTTCTCGACGCGGCTCGCGACCGCGGTCTTGCCTTCCTGGGTGCACTTGGCCTGCGCCTGCTCGAGCTGGCGCGCCTCGATCTTCTGCTCTGCGTCGCTGCGCGGTGGCCGCGGCGCGGAAGGGTTGTCGGCGGGCGGCGCGGTGGCACAGCCGCCCGTGAGGAGGAGCAGGGCGACCCCGGAGTGAACAAAGCGTGGCATGCGGTCCCTCACGGGGCTTCCGGACGCAGTGAGAGCTGCAGGCACGGCGCGGCTGGAGATCCCACGGCGCGATACGATCCCGATCCGGAGCGCGCCACCTGCAGCGCCGCCTGATCGAATCCGGCATCGCCGGATGAGTGGGTGAGCGTCGGCGCCGCGGTGAGGCTGCCGCCGGCATCGACGCAGACGCGGATCTGGGCCGTGCCCGGAGCGGATGCTGTGCCTGCGGGTGCGGCGGGCGGCGCGAGGCTCGCGGTGGCCGTGGCCGGCTGCGGCTGCGGCAGCGCAGTCGCCGCGCCGACGCGCGCGCGCTTCCACGCCATCTGCTGCCAGGAGTCGATCGCCACGCCGTCGCCCATGCGCGTCGCGGGCTGGAACCGCAGCCTCAGCACGCAATTGGTGGCGGCGGCATCGAGGTCCGCCGCGCCGGAGGAGGCTTTCACCGTGGCCTTGGAGGGCACGCCGGTCGAGCCGACCTGAAAGAGCACCACCGCCACCGGCTCATCGTCCGGACCTGCCGGCCGAACGTCACTGCAGCGGCTCGCCGGATCGAAGCGCAGAGCCGGGTGGGCCTGCAGGATGTTGTCGGGCGCCGGCGTCCCCGATGCCGGGTTGGCGCCGATCGCTGCCAGTGCGAGCGCGGCGATTGCGGCGCGCGGCCCATAACGCATGAGTTTCCTCCCGTTGCAGTCTGCCCAGGGCCGGACTCGAACCGGCACGGGGTTACCCCCACGGGATTTTAAGTCCCGTGCGTCTACCAGTTTCGCCACCCGGGCAGGGAGACCGTCACGATTCTACCCAAAACACGGCCCCTGACGCGGCTCAGAGACAGGCTGGGTCGTAGCGCTAAGCTCATGAATTTGCGAGACTCGCCCGCCATGTCGAACCAGCCCCTCCGGGTCGAGAACCTGCATTTGTGGCGCGGCGAGCGCCACGTGCTGCGTGGGCTCACGTTCTCGCTCGGGCGCGGCACCTGCCTGCAGGTAAAGGGCCCGAACGGCTCGGGCAAGACGAGCCTGTTGCGCACCCTGTGCGGCCTCATCTACCCGGAGGAGGGCCGCGTGCTGTGGGACGGCGAGGATGTGCGGCGCGACCTGCGCGCCTTCCACGCGCGCCTGGCCTACCTCGGCCACGAGCCGCCGCTCAAGGGCGACCTGACGGCCGGGGAGAACCTGCGCTTCTGGGTCGGCGTGCGCCGTCGCCTCAGCCTGGCCGATCTCGATGCGGCGCTGGCGCGCGCCGGGGCGGGGGGGTGCAGCGCACGCCTGGTACGCACGCTGTCCGCCGGGCAGCGGCGCCGCGTGGCGCTGGCCGGCCTTGCGCTGCTGGCCGTGCCGTTGTGGCTCCTCGATGAGCCCACCACCAATCTCGACGCCGACGGGCAGGAGCTCGTCGGGCAGCTGATCGCCGAGCAGCTTGCGCGCGGCGCCACGGTGATCGCGGCCGTGCACCACGACCTGCCGCGCGCCGTGCCCGCCATCGAGCAGCTGGAGCTGGCGGCGTGAGCGCGCCCGGCGTGGCGCTCGCACCGGAGCGCGCCGCGGCGCTCGCGGTGAGCGGGGCGGGGGCGGCGTGGCTGGCGCTGCTGCGCGATCTCACCCTGGCGTTCCGCCGCCGCGGCCAGCTGGTGCAGCCGCTCGCCTTCTTCGCGATCGTGACGCTGCTGTTTCCGCTCGCGGTGTCCCCGGAACTCACGCGCCTGCGCGAGATGGCACCCGGGGTGCTGTGGACCGCGGCGCTGCTCGCCTCGCTGCTGGCGCTCGAGTTCCTGTTCCGCGACGACGCCTACGACGGCACGCTCGAGCAGTATGCGCTGTCGGGCCAGTCGCTCACCGCACTCATGTTCGCCAAGAGCGCGGCGCACTGGCTGCTCACCGGTCTGCCGCTCGCGCTCATGGCGCCGCTCGCTGCACTGTCGCTCGGAGCGCCCGCGGCGGCGGTTGCGGGTATCGTGGCATCCGTCGCCGTCGGCAGCGTCGCCCTCAGCCTGATCGGCTCGATCGGCGCGGCGCTGACGCTGGGCATGAAGCGCTCGGGCGCGCTGCTGTCGCTGCTGACGCTGCCGCTGTCGCTGCCGGTGCTGATCTTCGGCGCGCGCGCCACGCAGCTCGCCATCGCCGGCGAGGCGTATCTCGCCCCGCTCGAGCTGCTCGGCGCTTTGGCCGTGCTCGGAGTCACGCTGGCGCCGCTGGCCGCGGCCGCCGCGGTCCGCATCAGTCTGGAATAACGCCGAGGAGACTCATGAACTGGACCTGGTTCCACCGTCTCGCCTCGCCGCCGCACGTGTACGCGCTCGCCGGCCGCCTGACGCCGTGGTTCGCGTGGCCGGCGGCGCTCCTCATCGCCGGCGGACTGTGGGGCGGGCTGGTGCTCGCGCCCCCCGATTACCAGCAGGGCGACGGTTTCCGCATCATCTACGTACATGCCCCCAGTGCATGGATGTCCCTCATGGTGTATATGACCATGGCGGTCGCGGCGGCCATCGGCCTCATCTGGCGGATGAAGGTGGCGCACGCCGTCGCCGCCAGCTGCGCACCGATCGGCGCCTCGTTCACGGTCGCCGCGCTCGTGACCGGGTCGCTGTGGGGCCGGCCCATGTGGGGAACGTACTGGGAGTGGGACCCGCGCCTGACTTCGGAACTGATC
This sequence comes from Steroidobacteraceae bacterium, assembly GCA_025451275.1. Lineage (GTDB taxonomy): Bacteria > Pseudomonadota > Gammaproteobacteria > Steroidobacterales > Steroidobacteraceae > 13-2-20CM-66-19. Next base: position 5,055 of record JANWKR010000110.1, on the reverse strand, counting down.
CTGCTGTTTCTCTATCTTGGCTATATGGGGTTGCGGAGCGGACTCGAGGATACGCAGCGCGCCGACCGGGCCAGCGCGGTGCTGGCGGTGGTGGGCGTGGTCAACGTACCGATCATTCACTACTCGGTCACCTGGTGGAACTCGCTCCATCAGGCGCCCTCGGTCATGCGCTTCGACCGCCCGGCCATGCCCGCTGCCATGCTGGTGCCACTCTTGATGATGTTGCTCGGCTTCACGTTGCTGTTCGTCGCGCTGCTGCTGACGCGCCTGCGCGGCGAGGTGCTGACGCGCGAGCGTGCCGCGAGCTGGATCCGCGAGGCGCTGAGCCCATGAAGGCATTCTTCGAGATGGGCGGCTACGCGCCCTACCTGTGGCCGTCCTACGCAGTCACGCTCGCGGTAGTGGTGCTGAACGTGGTGTGGGCACGGCGCGCGCTGGCGCGCGCCCGCGCCGAGGCGTGGCGGCGTCTCGGCGTGCGCGGAGCCGGCCGATGACACCGCGCCGGCGGCGTCTCGTGCTGGTGCTGGGCATCGTCGCCGGCGCATCGGTCGCGGGCGCGCTGGCGCTGAGCGCCTTCCGCCAGAACGTCACGTTCTATTTCCTGCCGAGCGAGGTCGCCGCCGGCAAGGTGGCGGTGGGGCAGAGCATCCGCCTCGGCGGCATGGTGACCCGTGGCAGCTTCGTGCGCGTCCCCGGTTCGCTCGAGTCGCACTTCGTGGTCACCGACTCGCACCACGAGGTGCCGGTGACGTACGACAAGGTGCTGCCCGACCTGTTTCGCGAGGGCGCGGGCGTGGTGGCGCACGGCCGCCTGCGTGCCGACGGCACCTTCGTCGCCGACGAGGTGCTCGCCAAGCACGACGAGAAATACATGCCGCCCAAGGTCGCGGAGGCTCTGAAGACGCGCCAGGGCGAGTCGCGCGCCGCGCCGGCCGATGCGGCGGCCACCGCCGCGGCGCGTCCAGCCGGTCCGGGAACCTGACATGCTGCCCGAGCTCGGCCACTTCGCCCTGATCCTGGCGCTGCTGCTCGCGGCGCTGCAGGCCCTGTTCGGCCTCGCCGGTCCGGCGCTCGGGCGCGAGCGCTGGATGGCGGCGGTGACCCCGGCGGTTGCCGGCCAGGCGGTGATGGTGGCGACCGCGTTCGCCTGCCTGGTGAGCGCCTTCGTCGGCAACGATTTCTCGGTCGCGTACGTTGCGGAGAACTCCAACTCCGCGCTGCCGCTCTTTTATCGCGTGACGGCGCTGTGGGGCGCGCACGAAGGCTCGCTGCTGCTGTGGATCGCGCTGCTGGCGTCGTGGACCGTGGCGGTGGCGATCGGCGCGGCGCGGCTGCCGCCGCGCTTCGCGGCGCGCGTGCTCGGGGTGCTGGGCCTGGTGAGCTTCGGGTTCCTGCTGTTCACGCTCGCCACCTCCAACCCGTTCCTGAGCATCGATCCGCCGGCACCCGACGGGCGCGATCTCAACCCCATCCTGCAGGACCCGGGCCTCGCGGTGCATCCGCCCATCCTCTACACCGGCTATGTCGGCTTCGCGGTGGCGTTCGCGTTCGCGTGCGCGGCGATGCTCGAGGGACGGCTCGATCAGCACTGGGCACGCTGGACACGCCCCTGGACCACCGCGGCCTGGGCCTTCCTCACCTGCGGCATCGCGCTCGGCAGCTTCTGGGCGTACTACGAGCTCGGCTGGGGCGGGTACTGGTTCTGGGACCCGGTGGAGAACGCCAGCTTCATGCCGTGGCTGGTCGGCACCGCGCTCGTGCACTCGCTCGCCGTCACCGACAAGCGTGGCCTGTTCAAGAGCTGGACGCTGCTGCTGGCCATCCTCGCCTTCTCGCTCAGCATGCTCGGCACCTTCCTGGTGCGCTCGGGTGTGTTGGTCTCGGTGCATTCGTTCGCGGCCGACCCGACGCGCGGTGTGTTCATCCTCGCCTTCCTCATCATCATGATCGGCGGTGCACTCACCCTCTATGCCTGGCGCGCGCCGCTGTTGAAGTCGAGCGCCGGCTTCGAACTCGGCGCGCGCGAGTCGTTCCTGCTCTTCAACAACGTGCTGCTGGTGATCGCGGCCGCCACCGTGTTTGCCGGCACGCTGGCGCCCCTGATCTCGGACGCGCTGCGCCTCGGCACCGTCTCGGTCGGGCCGCCGTACTTCAACCCGACCTTCATGCTGTCGATGCTGCCGCTGCTGGCGCTGCTGTCGGTGGGCATTCACGCCAACTGGAAGCGCGGGCGGCTCAAGGACCGCCAGCGCACGCTCCTCTACACCCTGGTCGGCGCCGCCGTGCTCGGCTGCGGCGTGGCGTTCGGCATCTGGTCGCACGGGGCGCTGCTCACTCCGGTTGGCATGACACTCGCCATCTGGATTGCGCTGTCCTCGCTCGTCGACCCGTTCGACCGCTGGCGGCGCGGGCTGTCGCTGCCGCGCGCCGTGATCGGCATGACGGTGGCGCACCTGGGAGTGGCGCTGGCGGTGCTGGCGCTCACCACCGTGCAGTCCTTCACCAGTGAGCAGGACGTGGCGCTCGCGCCTGGCGCCAGCGCCACGGTCGGCGGCTATGACTTCCGCTTCGAGGGCGTAAAGCCCGTCGAAGGTCCCAACTACGATGCCCAGGGTGCGACGCTGGTGGTGAGCCGCCACGGTGCCCGGGTGGCGGTGCTGAAGCCGGAGAAGCGCCAGTACTGGGTGCAGCGCCAGGTGATCAGCGAGACCGCCATCCGCATGAGCCGCGGGAGCAACATCCTGGTGGCGCTCGGCGAGGACCTGGGCGGCGGTCGCTGGAGCCTGCGCATCCAGATCCGCCCGCTGGTAAGCCTCATCTGGCTGGCGGCGCTGGTCATGGCGATCGGCGGGGCGCTCGCGGCCTCGGACCGGCGCTACCGCACCCAGCAGGTGGCGGCCGCGGCTGGCGCCGCGGCGGCGGAGCCGGCGGCGTGAAGCGCTTCCTGCTGCCGCTGGGGATTTTCGCGCTGGTCGCCGTGGTGCTGGGCGTCGGCATCTGGCGCTCGCCCGAGAAGGGCGTGATCGTCTCGCCGCTGCTCGGCAAGCCGGCGCCGCAGTTCTCGCTGCCGAATCTCACCGACCCGGCGCACCCGGTGCGCTCGGCGGACCTCCGCGGACGCTGGTACCTGTTCAACGTCTGGGGCACGTGGTGCGTGGAGTGCCGCGCCGAGCACGCGATGCTGCTCAACGTGCAGCGCTCCGGCCGCGTGGCGCTCATCGGCCTCAACTGGCGTGACAATGACGCCGAGGCGCTCTCCTGGCTGCAGCAGCTCGGCAATCCCTACCAGACCGTGGCCGTGGACCGCTCGGGCCGGGAGGCGATCGACTGGGGCGTGTACGCCGCGCCGGAGACCTTCCTGGTGAACCCGCAGGGTATCGTCGTCTACAAGCACATCGGCGCGCTCACCGAGGAAGCCTGGACGCGCGAGATCCTGCCGCGCCTGCCGCCGCCGGTCGCATCCAAGTCCTGAATATGATCCGCACGGGGCAGGTCCTGGTCCTGACGGCGCTGCTGGCGTGCGCCGCCGCCTGGGCGGTCGACCCGACGCACCTCGCCGATCCGAAGCTGCAGGCGCGCTACGTGGCGCTCACGCACGAGCTGCGCTGCATGCAGTGCCAGAACGAGTCGATCGCCGATTCGCCCGTGGACCTCGCCGCTGACCTGCGCCGCTCGGTGCGCGAGCTGCTCGAGCAGGGCAAGTCCGACGCCGAGATCCGCGCCTGGATGGTGGCGCGCTACGGCGATTTCATCCTGTTCCGGCCGCGCTTCATCTGGCGCAACGCGTGGCTGTGGAGCGCACCGCTGGTGCTGCTCGCGATCGGCGTGCTGGTGTCGTGGCGCATCGTGCGCACGCGCGCCGCACTGGTCGCCGCGGAGCCGGACGGCGCGGACGGCGAGCCCTGATGGTCACGTTCATCGTGCTCGCCGCCGCGCTGACGCTGGCCGGCGTGCTGGCGGTGGCGGTGCCGCTGCTGCGCGGCCGCAGCGGGGCGGGCGCGCCGGATGCCTGGGCCGCGCTCGGCGCGGCGGGCCTGCTGATCGTCGGCTCGGCGCTGCTGTACGCGGCGTGGAGCAACTGGCCGTGGCGCGCACCGGCCCCCGGCAGCACGCCGCAGACCATGGTCGCGCACCTCGCCCGCCAGCTCGAGCACGACCCGAACAACTCTGCCGGCTGGCTGATGCTCGGGCGCTCGTACCTGGTGCTGCAGGAGTATCCGCTGGCGCTGCGGGCCTACGAGCGCGCCGACCGCCTGAGCGGCGGACGTAACGTCGAGGCGCTTACCGGGGAGGCCGAGGCGCTCGCACTCAGCGACGAGAGCGAGCTCGACGGCCGCGCCGGGCGCCTCATCGAGCGCGCGCTGGTCATCGATCCGGACTCGGGCAAGGCCCTGTTCTTTGGCGCTGCGCTGGCCGAGCGGCGCGGCGACCTGCAGCTGGCCCGCACGCGCTTCGCCAGGCTCCTGGCCATGAACCCGCCGCCGAACGTGCGGCCGCTGCTCGAGCAGCAGATCAGCGCGCTCGATGAGAAGCTCTCCGGCGGCGCACCGGCACCGGCGGCGGCGGCGGCGCAGGCCGGAGCGGTGGTGCGCGTGTACGTCTCGGTTGCGCCCTCGGTTCCGCCTGCGGCGTCCCAGGCGGCGCCGTTGTTCGTGTTCGTGCGCGACCCGGCGCATCCGGGGCCGCCGCTCGCGGTCAAGCGCCTCGAGAGCCGCTTTCCGCAGAGCGTATCGCTGAGCGCGTCGGATGCCGTCGTGCCGGGGCGGGCCTTCGCCCCCGGCCAGAATGTGCAGGTCGTCGCGCGCATCGCACGCTCCGGCAACCCCGTGGGCGCAAGCGGCGATCCCTACGGGGAAGTCACCTACAAGGTCGGGCAGGAGGGCGTCACGAGCCTCGTCATCGACCACGTGATGCCCTAGAAGCCACGATGCATCAGTAGCTTACGCCGCATTCCTCCGACGGCCAGAGCTTACAGCCCCGTGTCAGATTCCGCTGGTTTCTTCCCGTCGCTCCTTGGGCGTATGCTCTTTCAGGAAGGGTTCACATATGTCGCAT
>JANWKR010000109.1 GCA_025451275.1 Steroidobacteraceae bacterium | reverse complement strand
CGATGCGGGCGCCGCCCTCGCGCAGCTGCGCCTCGCTGGCCTGCGCGTACTTGAGCGGCACCTTGTCGTAGAAGCGCGTGTAGCCGGCGTCCATGACGCGGTTCTCGCGCACGCGGAAGGACAGCAGTACCGCCTTCTTCAGCCACTCGTTGACGATCCACTCGCCGCCGAGCGGTTCGGCGACGCGCGCCGCGCCGCTGTCGAGCAGTGTCAGGCAGGTCTCGATCGCCGCGTCCACCTGTTCCGGCACATTCTGCGGCGTGAGCTCCGCGCGCCGCTCGAAGGCGGCGTCGATGAGGTCGCGCAGTACTGCCAGCTCGGTCATGCGCGGCAGTCTCGCACGGGGACGCGCGGCGTGACAGGTGGGCCGCGCTAGCGGCGGGAGAGAAACTCGCGCAGCCGCATGGCGGCCTCGACGCACTGCGCCACCTCGGGCACCAGCGAGATGCGCACGCGCCCGGCGCCCGGATTGCGCCCGTGCGCGAGGCGTCCCAGGTAGCTGCCCGGCAACACGGTTAGGTGCTCGCGTGCGTAGAGCTCGCGCGCGAACTGCTCGTCGTCGCCGCCGACGTCCGGCCACAGGTAGAACGCGCCGGCCGGCGCGCTCACCTCCAGCAGCGGCGCGAGGAGCGGCAGCACGCGCGCGAACTTCTCCTGGTACAGGCGGCGATTGGCCGCGGCGTGGCCATCGTCCCGCCAGGCGGCGCAGCTGGCGAGCTGGGTGGGCAGTGGCATGGCGCTGCCGTGGTAGGTGCGGTACAGCAGGAAGCGCTTGAGAACGACCGGGTCGCCGGCCACGAAGCCCGAGCGCAGCCCGGGCACGCTCGAGCGCTTGGAGAGAGAGTGGAACACGATGCAGCGCTCGAACTGCGTGCGCCCGGCGTCGCGGCAGGCCTCGAGCAGGCCCGCCGGCGGGGCGTGCTCGTCGCGGTAGATCTCGGCGTAGCACTCGTCGCTCGCGATCACGAAGTCGTAGCGCTCGGCGAGCTCCAGCGCACGTTGCAGCAGCGACAGGGGCGCCACCGCGCCGGTGGGGTTGCCGGGCGTGCATAGAAACAGCACCTGGCAGCGGCGCCACACCTCGGCGGGGACCGCATCGAGCTCCGGCAGGTAGGCGCTGGCGGCGGTGGTGTCGAGGAAGTACGGCTCGGCGCCGGCGAGCAGCGCCGCGCCCTCATAGATTTGATAAAACGGGTTGGGCATGGCCACGAGCGGCGCGTTGCCCGCATCCACCAGCGCCTGCACGAACGCGAACAGCGCCTCGCGCGTGCCATTGACCGGCAGCACCATGGTGTCGGGGTCGACGCTGCCGCGGCCGAGGCGGTAGCGGCGCTCGAGCCAGCCGGCACACGCGGCGCGCAGTTCCGGCACGCCGGCCGTTGCCGGGTAGCTGCCGAGCCGGCCGAGATTGTCCTGCAGCGCGTCCAGCACCAGCTGCGGCGGACGGTGCTGCGGCTCGCCGATCGACATGGCAATGTGGCCGAGGCCGGGCGGCGGCGTCAGCCCGGCCTTGAGAGCTGCGAGGCGCTCGAAGGGGTAGGCGTGCAGCGCCGCCAGATGCGGGTTCATGCGCGGGTGGCGGGCTCGCGCAGCGCGGCCTGGCGCCGGTCGAGGGTCGCGACCAAGTGTTCCCTGAGCCGCTCGGCCGCGGCCGCCTCCAGCGGGCGGTTGTCGAAGTCGGTGAGGTAGAAGACGTCTTCGGCCCGCTCGCCGACGGTCATGATCTTGGCGGCGTGCAGCTCGATGCGCTCCTCCATCAGCACCTGCCCGACCTCGCACAGCAGGCCGGGCCGGTCGCCCGCGGTGAGCTCGAGCACTGAGCGCCCGTTACGTGCATCGGTGCTGAGGGCGATCTGCGTCGGGGTGTTGAACATGCGCGCCTGGCGCGGCGCCCGGCGCGAGACCGCGAACGGCGCATCCGCCGGTCCCTGCAGCGAGCGCCACAGGGCGCGCTCGATCTCGGTCAGGCGGTCGCTGTCGGTGATCGGCGCGCCGTCGTCCTCGAGCAGGTGGTAGAGGTCGAGGGTGAAGCCATCGCCGGTCGGAGTGATGCGCGCGTCCACGATGTTGAGCCCGAGCTGGTCGAGCGCCGCGGTGGTGCGCGCGAAGCCGTGGCGGCGCGGCCGCGCGAAGATGAGCGCCGCGGTCGTGCCGCGTACGCTGCGCGGATCGAGCGCGACCAGCGGCTCGTCGGAACCGGCGTCGCGCTCAGCCAGCAGACGCGTATGCCAGGCGACTTCCTCGGGCGAGTGCTGCAGGAAGTACGCCGGCGTAAACCGCGTCCACACCCCGACGATGTCCTGCTCGGCGACGCCGCGCTCGACCGCCAGGCGCCGCGCAGCGTCCTGCGTCTCGCGCACCAGGTGCTCCGGGTCGATGGGGCTCTCGAGGCCACGGCGCAGGGCGCGCTTGACGCGCTGGTAGAAGTCGCGGAACAGCGTCGCCTTCCACGAATTCCACAGCTTCGGATTGGTCGCGCGCACGTCGGCGCAGGTGAGCACGTACAGGTAGTCGAGGTGGGCCTCGTCGCCGACCTGGCGCGCGAACGCACTGATGACCTGCGGATCGCCGATGTCCTGCTTCTGCGAGGTGATCGACAGCTGCAGATGATTGCGCACCAGCCACGCCACCATGCGCGCGTCGTAGGGCGACAGGCCCTGCTCGAGGCAGAAGGCTTCGGCGTCCACGGCGCCGAGTTCGGAGTGATCGCCGCCACGCCCCTTGGCGATGTCGTGGAACAGGGCGGCGAGGTACACCACTTCCTGACGCGGCAGCTGCTGCATGACGCGCGAGGCCTCGGGCAGCTCCTGGTCGTAGCGGGGAATGGCGAAGCGGCGCAGGTTACTGACCACGAACAGCGTGTGCGCATCCACGGTATAGGCGTGGAACAGGTCGTACTGCATGCGCCCGACGATGCGCCCGAAAGCCGGGATGTAGCGCCCGAGCACGCCGTAGGTGTTCATGCGCCGCAGCTCGTGCGTCACGCCGACCGGCGAGCGCAGGATCTCGAGGAACAGGCGGTGATGGCGCGGGTTCTGGCGGAACTCCTCGTCGATCAGCCACAGGTTCTTGGCCACCGCACGCATGGTCGAGGCGCGCACGCCGCGGATGTCGGGGTTCTGCTGCAGCAGCGCAAACAGCTCCAGCAGCGCCGACGGGGTGCGCGCGAACACCTCCTCGCTCACCGCTTCCAGCGAGCCGTTGCGCACCTGGAACCGCGCGTTCAGCGGCCGCGGCGGCTCACTCTCGCTCAGGATCGCCTCGCGGAACAGCTCCAGCAGCAGCTCATTCAGCAGGCTCACGTCCATGACGGTGCGGTAGTAGCGCTGCATGAACTGCTCGACCGCGAGGGTGTAGGAGGCGTCCTCGTAGCCGAAGCTGCGCGACAGGCGCAGCTGGTGATCGAACAGCAGCCGGTCCTCGTGCCTGCCGGCGAGCGAGTGCAGGCCGAAGCGCACCTTCCACAGGAAGGCCTGCGCCTGCTTCAGGCGCCGCAGCTCCGCCTGGCTGAGAAAGCCGTGCGTGGCCAGCTCATCGAGGCTGGCGGCGCCAAAGTGGCGCTTGGCCACCCAGGCGATGGTCTGGATGTCGCGCAGACCGCCCGGCCCGGTCTTGACGTTGGGCTCGAGGTTGTAAGCGGTGTCATTCGCCTTCAGGTGCCGCTCGGTCTGCTCGCGCACCTTGGCCTCGAAGAACTGCTTCACCGGCCAGATGTGCTCCGGCGAGAGCGCCTGGCGCATCTGCACGAGCAGCGCCTCGTTGCCGGCGATCAGGCGCGCTTCCAGCAGCGTCGTCATGGCGCTGACGTCGCCAATGCACACCTCGCGGCACTGCGCGAGGGTGCGCACGCTGTGGCCGACCTCGAGGCCGATGTCCCACAGGAAGGTGATCAGGCGCTCGAGCGCGGCGCCGCCGGCGGCGTCGGGTGCCGCGGGCACGAGCAGCAGCAGGTCGATGTCGGAGGCCGGGTGCAGCTCGCCGCGGCCGTAGCCGCCGACGGCCACCAGGGCCCAGTCCGACTCGTGGGCGCAGTGCCGGCGCCAGGCGGCGCCGAGGGCGGCATCGATCAGCGCGGCGCGCGCATGCACGAGGTCCTCGACCGGCTCCTCGGCGAGGAAGCGCCGCTGCAGCTCGGCGTGCGCCTCGCGCAGCAGCTCACGCCAGGTGGGAGCGTCGGCGCTGGCGGCGAACTGCGCCGGCAGGCGCGTCAGCAGCGGCCAGGCAGCCGTGGCCAGCGGGCGGGCGGGCTCTTCCAGGACCTCAGCATCGCCGGCACCCATCGGATTCATTGACGATTCAGTGTGGCGCGCCGTTCGCGCCGAGCGTCAGGACGTCTACGCCGCTGTCGGTGACCAGCACCGTGTGCTCCCACTGGGCTGAGAGCGAGTGGTCCTTGGTAATGACCGTCCAGCCATCGGGCAGCAGGCGCACGTGGCGCTTGCCGGCGTTCACCATCGGTTCGATGGTGAATGTCATGCCCGGCTTAAGCTCAAGCCCGGTGCCCGGCTCGCCGTAGTGCAGCACCTGCGGGTCCTCGTGGTAGACACGGCCGATGCCGTGGCCGCAGTACTCGCGCACCACCGAGTACTCGTTGCGCTCCACGAAACTCTGGATGGCGTGGCCGATGTCACCGAGGTGGGCCCCGGGGCGCACGGTCTGGATGCCGCGCCACATGGCCGCGAAGCAGGTCTCGGCGAGGCGCTGGGCATGCGGCGGCGGCTTGCCGACGAAGTACATGCGGCTGGTGTCGCCGTGGAAGCCGTCGCGGATCACCGTGACGTCGATGTTGACGAAGTCGCCGGCCTTGAGGCGCTTGTCGTTCGGGATCCCGTGGCAGACCACGTGGTTCACCGAGGTGCAGATGGTCTTGGGAAAGCCCCGGTAGTTGAGGTTGGCCGGCACCGAGCGCTGCACGTTCACAATGTGGTCGTGGCAGATGCGATCGAGCTCCTCGGTCGTGACCCCCGGGACGACGTGCTCGCCGATCATGTCGAGGACTTCGGCGGCGAGCCGCCCGGCCACCCGCATCTTTTCCTGCTCTTCGGGGCTCTTGATTGTGACGTGCATGGGGGTCATGAAATGGGGCCGGGAGGACTTCCGGGCAAGGGGTCCGCGCGCGAGCGTAAGACATTGTTCCGACGAGGTCTTCATGGTATAAAGCGCGGCCTTTTTTGGCAACGCAACCCACACGCGCATCGTTACACTCGGTGACTGGGTGTTCCGGGCGAGTCTCCGCGAGGGAGCCGCCGGGGATGGTCACGGGGATGCGCGGAGGCTTAACCCAAACAGGAGTTTGTATGCCCGGCGTGTCCATGCGACAGATGCTGGAGGCGGGAGTCCATTTCGGACATCAGACCCGCTTCTGGAACCCGAAGATGGCGCCTTTCATCTTCGGTGAACGCAACAAGATCCACATCATCAACCTCGAGAAAACGCAGCCCATGTACTCGGAGGCTGCGAACTTCATCAAGGGCGTGATCGCCGACGGCGGCACGGTGCTGTTCGTCGGCACCAAGCGCTCGGCGCGCGAGTCCATCCAGAAGGAGGCCGAGCGCGCCAGCCAGCCGTTCGTCAACCAGCGCTGGCTCGGCGGCATGCTCACGAACTTCAAGACCATCCGCCAGTCCATCAAGCGACTCGGCGAGATTACCGAACTGGCGGCCTCCGGCGCGCTCGACAAGCGCGGCAAGAAGGAAGCGACGCAGCTGCGGCGCGAGATGGACAAGCTCGAGAGGAGTCTCGGCGGCATCAAGAACATGGAGTCGCTGCCCGATGCTTTGTTCGTGGTCGACGTCGGTCACGAGAACATCGCCATTCACGAGGCGAAGAAGCTCGGCATCCCGGTGGTGGCGATCGTGGACACCAACTGCTCACCCGACGGCATCGACTACGTGATTCCGGGCAACGATGACGCCATGCGCGCCATCCACCTGTATGCGGCGGGCATCGCCGACGCGGTGCTCGAGGGCAAGGACTCGGTGCCGCAGGTGGCGGTCGGCGAGGACGAGTTCGTCGAGCTCGACGAGGCCGGCAACCCGCGCAAGAAGACCGCACGCGGCAAGCAGCGTTCGGCGGCGCAGGTGCGCAAGAAAGTGCCGACGCGGCGCAAGCTGCCGGCGGCTGCCAAGCCGGCGCCGGCGGAAGCCGCTGCCGCGACCGAGGACGACGATCTGGAAGCCGACGCGGAACTCGAGTCCGTGGCCGCGGCCGCGGCCGCCACTGTGCCCGCGCCCGAGGCTGTGGCGCGCCGGCCTGGCGGCCCCGCACGGCGCAAGGGACGCGGCGGAGCCGGCGCCGGCTCGCCGGAGTGACATCAAGGACGGGATTGGGTTCATGAACATCACAGCAGATGCGGTCAAGCAGCTCCGCGAGCGCACCGGCGCGGGCATGATGGAGTGCAAGAAGGCGCTCGTCGAAACCAAGGGTGACCTTGACGCGGCCGCCGAGCTCATGCGCAAGCAGGGCCTGGCCAAGGCCGACAAGAAGGCGACGCGTATCGCCGCCGAGGGCGTGGTGGTGCTCGCCAAGTCCGCCGATGGCCACACGGCCGCGATGGTGGAGGTCAACTGCGAGACCGACTTCGTCGCGCGCGGTGAGGACTTCAGGACCTTCGCGCAGGCCGTGGCCGCCAGCGCCCTCGACAGCCGGCCGGCGAGCCTCGCGGCGCTCGCCGAGGCGAAGCTTGCGAGCGGCGAGAGCGTCGAGGAGCGCCGCCGCACGCTGGTGGCGAAGATCGGCGAGAACGTCAGCGTACGCCGCTTCACCGTGCTGTCCTCGCCCGGACAGCTGGGCGCCTACGTGCACGGCACGCGCATCGGCGCGTTGGTAGCGGTCAAGGGCGGGGAGGCGGCACTCGCCTACGATCTCGCCATGCACGTGGCCGCCAGCAACCCGCGCTATCTGTCGACGGCGCAGGTGCCGCCGGAGGTCGTCGCCAAGGAGCGCAGCATTCTCACCGAGCAGGCGCAGGGCGAGGGCAAGCCGCCGGAGATCGTCGCCAAGATGGTCGAGGGTCGCCTGCGCAAGTCGCTGGGCGAGATCACGCTCGCCGGGCAGCCATTCGTCAAGGACCCGGACGTCAGCATCGAGAAGCTGCTGAAGGGGGCCAAGGCGGAGGTCGTGGCGTTCGAGCGCTTCGAGGTCGGCGCCGGCATCGAGAAGAAAGCCGACGACTTCGTGGCCGACGTGATGGCGCAGGTCAAGGGCTCGGAAGCCCCGGTCAAGCACTGACGGCCGCGCCGGAGGTACCAAGGATTCAAACCCCGCCGCGTGCGGGGTTTTTTCCATCGGAGGTGAATGAGATGACGCAAGCCAAGGCGCACTACTCGAGGATCCTGGTGAAGCTCTCGGGTGAGGCCCTGATGGGAGGCGGCGACTACGGCATCGATCCGGCGGTCATCAAACGCATCGCCGGGGAGCTCAGCGACATCGTGCAGATGGGGGTGCAGGTCGCGGTAGTGATCGGCGGCGGCAACATTTTCCGCGGCGCGGGCCTGGCGCGTGCCGGCATGGACCGGGTAGCCGCCGACCACATGGGCATGCTGGCCACCGTCATGAACGCGCTCGCCATGCAGGACGCGCTCGAGAGCCTGGGCATGCACGCGCGCGTCATGTCGGCGATCCGCATCAACGAGGTGTGCGAGGACTACATCCGCCGCCGTGCCATGCGGCACCTGGAGAAGGGGCGCGTCGCTATCTTCGCCGCCGGCACCGGCAACCCGTTCTTCACCACCGACACCGCCGCGGCGCTGCGCGCCATCGAGATCAACGCCGACGTGCTGCTCAAGGCCACCAAGGTCAACGGGGTGTATTCGGACGACCCGGTGAAGGACCCGACGGCCACCCGCTACGCGCGGCTCACCTTCGACAAGGTACTGGCGGACAAGCTCAACGTGATGGACGCCACCGCCATCGTCATGTGCCGCGACAACCACTTGCCTTTGCGGGTCTTCAATCTCAACAATCCCGGTGACCTCACGCGCATCGTGCGCGGCGAGGACGTGGGCACGGCGGTCACGTTCGCCTAGAGCGCGCACCCGCCGGCAGCGAGGAGAGACAAAGCCATGCTCGAAGATCTCAAGAAGGACGCCGCCACCCGGATGGCGAAGTGCGTCCAGACGTTCCAGGCGGACCTGAAGAAACTGCGTACCGGGCGCGCGCACCCGAGCCTCATCGAGCACCTGAAGGTCGACTACTACGGCTCCGACGTACCCCTGCAGCAGGTGGCGAGCATCACGGTCGAGGATGGCCGCACGCTCGTGATCTCGCCCTGGGAGAAGACCGTGGTGCAGGCCATCGAGAAGGCGATCTTCAAGTCGGACCTGGGGCTGACGCCGATGACGGCCGGCACCGTGGTCCGCATCCCCATGCCGCCGCTCACCGAGGAGCGGCGCCGCGAGATCACCAAGGTCCTGCGGCACGACGCCGAGAACGCCCGCGTCGCGGTGCGCAACGTGCGGCGCGACGTGATGCACGACGTCAAGGAGCAGCTGAAGAAGAAGCTGGTGTCGCAGGACGATGAGCGGCGCGCCGAGACCGAGGTGCAGAAGCTCACCGACAAGCACGTGGCCGACATCGACGGTCTGCTCGCCGCCAAGGAGAAAGAGGTCATGCAGATCTGATGCCCCCACCGGACGCCAAGCCGCGCCACATCGCCATCACCATGGATGGCAACGGCCGCTGGGCGGCCGCGCGCGGCCTGACGCGCGTGGCCGGCCACAAGGCCGGCCTCGCCACGGTGCGCATGTGCATCGAGCAGTGCTCGCAGCGCGGCATCGAGGCGCTGACCCTGTTCGCGTTCTCGAGCGAGAACTGGCGCCGTCCGGCCGAGGAGGTGAGCGGCCTCATGACGCTGTTCGTCGAGGCGCTCGACAAGGAGATCGACGAGCTGCACGCCAAGGCCGTGCACGTGCGCTTCATCGGCGAGCGCCGCACCCTGGCGGTACGTCTGCAGGCGCGCATCGCCGCCGCCGAGGAGCGCACCCGTGCCAACCCCGGGCTGCGCCTGCAGGTGGCTTTGAGCTACGGTGGCCGCTGGGATATTGTCCAGGCAGCTCAGAAGCTTGCGCAGCAATGCTCGAGCGGTGCATTGGCCGCCGGGGAGATCGACGAGGAGCGCTTTGCGGATGCCCTGTCGCTCGCCGGGCTGCCCGAGGCGGACCTGCTGATCCGTACCGGCGGGGAGCAGCGCATCAGCAACTTCCTGCTCTGGGAGGCGGCCTACGCGGAGCTGTACTTCACCCCAGTGCTGTGGCCGGAGTTCGCCCTGGCGGACTTCGAGGCCGCGCTCGCCTTCTACGCCGGGCGCGAACGGCGCTTCGGTGCCAGTGCGAGCGCCCCGGCGCGGCGGGTCGGGGCATGAGCGGCACGCTGCAGACCCGGGTGGTGACCGCCGTCGTGCTCGCGGCGACGCTGCTCGTCATCCTCCTCGGGCTGCCGAGCTGGGCGACCGTGGTGGTGCTGACCGCGCTGCTGCTGGCGGGGGCCTGGGAGTGGTCGGCGTTCCTGCGCCTGCCGCAGCGCGCCTGGCGGCTCGGCTACGTGCTGCTTATCGTGGCGCTGCTGTGGGGCGCGTGGCAGGTGTCGGCGAGCGCGGCCGGGCGCGACTGGGTGCTCGGACTTGCGGTTGGCTGGTGGCTGGTGGCGCTCGGCTGGATCGTGTTTGCGCCGCGGCGGGTGTCGGCCTGGTCGGCGGCCCTCGCCGGCGTACTGGCACTGGTCCCGTCCTGGCTGGCGCTGGTGCGGCTGCGGCTGGTCTTCCCGCACGGGGCGCAGTGGGTGCTGTTCGTCATGGTGCTGGTATGGGCGGCCGATATCGGCGCATTCTTCTGTGGCCGGCGCTTCGGACGCGTACTGCTCGCGCCGACGGTTTCGCCGGGCAAGACCTGGGAGGGCGCTCTGGGAGGAACTACGGTCAGTGCGCTCGTTGCCGTCGCCGGCAGCGCCTGGTTCCACGTGCCGCTGGTGACGTTCCTGCCGCTGTGTCTGGCGGCGGTGGGCTTTTCGATCGTGGGTGATCTCACCGAGAGCCTGCTGAAGCGCTTCGCCGGCATGAAGGACAGCGGCAGCGTGTTTCCCGGCCACGGCGGCGTCATGGACCGCATCGACAGTCTCACGGGTGCCGCGCCCGTGCTGCTGCTCGGCCTGTCGCTGCTCGGAGTGGTGGCATGATCGGCGTGGCGGTGCTCGGCTCGACCGGCTCGGTCGGGGAGAGCACTCTCGACGTGCTGGCACGGCATCGCGAGCGCTTCCGTCTGGTGGCGATCGCGGCGCACACCAACGCCGGCAAGCTCGCCCGGCAGGTGCGCGAGTGGCAGCCGGCCTACGCCGCGCTCGCCGACGAGAGCGCGGCCGCGGAGCTGCGCGCGCTCGTCGGCGCCGCCGCTCCCAACACGCGGCTGCTCGCCGGTTCCGGCGCACTCGAGGAGATCGCGCGACTCGCCGAAGTGCAGTGCGTCATGGCGGCGATCGTCGGCGCGGCCGGGCTGCGCTCCACGCTGGCCGCGGCGCGTGCCGGCAAGCGCCTGCTGCTCGCCAACAAGGAGTCGCTCGTCATGGCCGGCCCGCTGCTGGTGGCCGCCGTCAACGCCGCCGGGGCCACGCTGCTGCCGATCGACTCCGAGCACAACGCGATCTTCCAGTGTCTGCCGCCCGGAGCCCGCACCGGTGTCGCCCCGCCCGGCCTGCGACGCGTGCTGCTCACCGCCTCGGGCGGCCCGTTTCGCGACCTGCCCGGCGAGGCACTCGCGGACGTGACCCCGGAAGCTGCGCTGGCGCACCCGAACTGGGTCATGGGGCGCAAGATCTCCATCGACTGCGCCACGCTCATGAACAAGGGGCTGGAGCTGATCGAGGCGTGCCTGCTGTTCGGCCTGGCGCCGGCGCAGGTTCAGATTCTGGTGCACCCGCAGAGCATCGTGCATTCGCTGGTCGAGTACGTCGACGGCTCGGTGCTGGCGCAACTCGGTTCGCCCGACATGCGCACGCCCATCGCCCATGCGCTCGCGTGGCCCGAGCGCATCGACTCCGGTGTAGAATTCCTCGACCTGCTCAAGGCCGGGCGGCTCGACTTCCGGGCCCCCGATGCCGAGCGCTTCCGCTGCCTGGCACTGGCCCAGGCCGCGGCCCGCGCCGGCGGCCTGTACCCGGTGGTGCTGAACGCCGCCAATGAGGTGGCGGTCGAGGCTTTCCTCGCGCGGCAATTGAACTTTCCCGGCATCGCGGCGGTCATTGAAGCCGTGGTCGAGCGGGGCACGGGGGGCGCGATCGGCGGCCTGGACGACGTCCTGGCGGCTGACGCAGAAGGCAGGGCGCGCGCGCGTGAGCGGATCGTCGGCATGACACGAAGTGCAGCGGTTAGGGGCGCGCACGCATGAGTATCATCTGGTACGTGTTGTGGTTCGTCGTCGCCGTCGGCCTGCTGGTCACGGTGCACGAGTTCGGACATTTCTGGGTCGCACGGCGCCTGGGTTTCAAGGTACTGCGCTTCTCGGTCGGCTTCGGCCGGCCGCTGCTCATGCGCGTCGGTCGCGACCAGGTCGAGTACGTGATCGCCGCCGTGCCGCTCGGCGGCTACGTCAAGCTCCTCGATGAACGCGAGGGTCCGGTAGCGAACGCCGACCTGCCGCGCTCGTTCACCCGCCGCCCGCCGTGGCAGCGCATCCTGGTGCTGCTCGCCGGGCCCGCCTTCAACATCGTGTTCGCCGTGCTGGTGCTGTGGGGGATGCTGTGGGCCAGCGGCGTCACCGAGGTCACGCCGCGCGTCGGCGAGGTCGCCCAGGGCTCGGTCGCGGCGCGTGCCGGACTTGCAAGCGGCGACGACATTCGCGCCATCAACGGCAGCGCGGTAAGCAGCCAGCGCGAGGTGGTGTTCGGTCTGCTCGATGCCATGAGCGGGGGCGGCGAAGCCGACCTCACCGTACGCGGCGCGGACGGCGCGACCCGCGCCGCACGGCTGGTGGTGACGGATCCGGCGCAGCGCCGCCACCTCACCGAGCCGGCGGCACTCCTGCCCGGACTCGGGTTCGATTTCTGGAAGGCCCCCGCCGTGATCGCCAAGGTAGCGGCAAATGGGGCGGCGGCACGCGCCGGACTCGCAGCCGGCGACCGCATCGTGGCTATCGACGGCGCGGCGGTGAAGGATTTCGATGACATTCTGCGCCTGGTCGGCGACCGCCCGGGCGCGCGCGTGACGCTCAGCTACGAGCGCGCCGGCGTGCCGCACAGCACGCCGCTCGTGATCGGCAGCGAGGAGTCCGGCGGCAGGCGCATCGGGCGGCTCGGCATCGTCAATCGCCTGCCCGCCAGCATGATGCTGCACACCGATCTGGGTGCCGGCGCCGCGCTCGGACGCGCCGCGCAGGAGGCCTGGTCGATGACGGTGCTGCAGGCGCGCATGTTCTGGCGCATGGTGGAGGGGCGCGTCTCGCTCAAGAACCTGAGCGGGCCGGTGTCGATCGCCGAGTTTGCCGGGGACTCGGCCGAGGCCGGCGTGGCCTCGTTCCTCAGCTTTCTGGTGCTCATTTCCCTGTCGCTGGGCTTCCTCAACCTGCTGCCCATCCCGATCCTCGATGGCGGGCAGATCCTGTTCCAGCTGGTGGAGTGGCTGAAGGGCAGTCCGCTGTCGGACCGGGCCCAGGCGTTCGGACAGCAGGTAGGCATCGCCCTGCTCATCGTCCTGATGGGCGTCGCGCTTTACAACGATATTGCGCGTCAGTTCAGTTGACCGAGTGAACGAGGGCGCGTGATGCGCGCCTAATGGCCAGCTGGAGGCGCGAGCCTGCAGCTCTCGAATAGTGCAACGCAAGAGCTTGAACCGCGCGACGGCGCAGAGCTGAAGAAGAGAACTAAGTGGGGAGTATCAGATTGCGCATCGTCCTGGCCGCGCTGGCGCTCGCCGTGTGGGGCGCGCTGGCGTTCGCCCAGGGCGAATCCAATGCCGGCGCTGCGGACTTCACCGTCGGCGACATCAAGCTCGAGGGCCTGCAGCGCGTCTCCGAGGGCACGGTGTACAACTACCTGCCGGTCAACATTGGTGATCACCTGACGCCGGCGCGCGTGCGCGAGGCGATCCGCGCCCTGTACGCCACCGGCTTCTTCCGCGACGTGCAGATGCGCCGCGACGGCAATACGCTGGTGGTCGTGGTGCTGGAGCGCCCCTCCATCGAGAGCTTCGAGATCACCGGCAACAAGGACATCAAGACCGAGGACCTGCAGAAGTCGCTGCGCAACGTGGGGCTGGCGACCGGCAAGACCTTCGACCGCTCGGTGCTCGAGGACGTGACCCAGTATCTGACCGACCAGTACTTCGCCCGCGGCAAGTACGGCGTGCGCATCGACACACACGTGGAGGAGGAGGTCGGCAACCGCGTCAAGATCAAGATCGACATCAAGGAAGGTTCGCGGGCCAAGATCCGCGAGATCAACATCGTCGGCAACACCAAGTTCAAGCCCAAGGAGATCCTCGAGACCCTGGAGCTCAAGACCCCGAACTGGCTGTCCTGGTACAAGCAGGACGACCGCTACTCGCGCGAGTCGCTGCAGGGCGATCTGGAGAAGATCCGCAACTACTACATGGACCGCGGCTACGCGAACTTCCAGATCGACTCGACGCAGGTGGCGATCGCTCCCGAGAAAGAGGACATCTTCATCACCGTCAACGTCAACGAGGGCCAGGTCTACAAGGTGTCGGAGGTCAAGCTGGCCGGCACGTTCGTCGTGCCGCGGGCGGACCTGGAGCAGCTGCTGCTCATCCATCCGGGGCAGACTTTCAACCGCAAGCTGATCACCGGCTCGCAGGAGCTGATGCAGAACCGCATGGGCCGCGACGGCTATGCGTTCGCCAAGGTCGAGCCGGTGCCCACCGCCGACAACGCCAAGCACACCGTGTCGCTCACCTTCTTCGTCGACCCGGGCAACCGCGTGTACGTGCGCAACATCACCTTCAGCGGCGAAAACCGCATCAACGACGAGGTGCTGCGCCGCGAGATGCGCCAGCTGGAGGGCGGCTGGCTGTCGAATACCTCGCTGGAGCGCTCCAAGCAGCGCATCCAGAAGTTGCCGTACGTCAAGAACGTCGAGTTCGAGACCACGCCCGTGGCCGGCGCGCCGGACCTCGTGGACGTCAATTACAAGATCGAGGAAGGCCCGGCGTCGCAGCTGTCCGGCGGCATCGGCTATTCGGAGACCTACAAGTTCATGCTGAACGGCAGCTACGCCGATTCCGACTTCCTCGGCAGCGGTCAGCGCATCGCCGTCAACCTCAATGGCGGCGCGTTCAGCAAGGTGTACAACATCCAGCACACCAACCCGTACACCAACATTGACAACCTGCAGCGCACCATCTCGCTGACCTACAGCGACGTGACGCAGTTTGTGTCCTCGTCCTCGACCTTCTCGTCGCAGACGCTGGCCTTTGGACCGACCTGGGCGTACCCGATCACCGAGTTCCAGTACTTCCGCTTCGGCGGCACCTTCAACAGCTCGCAGCTGCTCACCAATACCCTGAGCAGCGCCTTCCAGGCGCAGCAGTGGGTGCGGCAGAACGGCCACCCCTACACGCGTCTGGCGCACGACGACGCGACCAACAACGAGTTCGTGTTCTACGGCACCAACTTCAAGACCTTCGAGGGCGTCGTCGGCTGGGACTGGGACACGCGCAACCGCAGCCTGTTCGCCGACCGCGGCATGCGCCAGTCGGTGTCCGCATCCGTCACCGCCCCCGGGAGCGATGTGAAGTTCTGGATCGGCAACTACCAGTTCATCAAGTACGTGCCGGTGTGGCACGGCTGGACGCTGTCGTTCCTCGAGGGCATCGACTATGGCGCGCCGTTCGGCAGCACCACGGGCATCCCGCCGTACCGGCAGTTCTTCGGCGGCGGTCCGGACAACGTGCGCGGCTTCCGCGAGAGCCGCCTGGGGCCGAAGGACCAGTTCGGCAACCCGTACGGCGGCAACATGCGCATCACCAGCCAGAACGAGCTGATCTTCCCGATGCCGTCCAAGTACGCGCAGACCGCGCGCGTGAGCCTGTTCTTCGACATGGGCAACATCTACCAGACCGGCACCAAGCTGAAGTTCTTCGGGCCGGACGGCGTGAGCCCCGAGGACTACCAGTTCAAAGGCTGGAACAGCCTGAAGCGCTCGGTGGGCGTGGCGGTACAGTGGCTGGCGCCCCTGGGCCTGTTCCGCTTCAGTTTCGGTGTGCCTCTGAACGCCAAGCACGGCGACGGCGTCACCACCTGGGGCGACGAAACCGAAGGCTTCCAGTTCTCGGTCGGCAACGCCTTCTAAAAGAACGAGCCGCCGGGGCGGTTTCTACGCGATACTAGAGGTTTAGTCGGGGCCGCCCGCGGGCCCGCCGTCCTAAACAGTCATACGAGGGTAGGTAGGGTCTGTGAAGCGTCTGAGCAGCAGCAAGATGGCGGTGTGGTTGGTCGCGGCCGGCGCGGCGCTCGCCGCCCTGCCGGCATGGGCCGACCAGAAGATCGGAGTGGTCGACTTCCAGCGCCTGGCGATGGAGTCCCCGCAGGGCAAGGCGGTCATGGAGTCGCTGCGGGCGGAGTTCGCACCGCGCGAGCGCACCCTGCAGGCCCAGGCCCAGACGGTGAAGGCCAAGGAGGAGAAGCTGCAGAAGGACGGCGCCACCATGAGCGAGGAGCAGCGCGCCAGGGCCGAGAAGGATTTCCGCGACGGGGCGCGCGACTTCGAGCGTGCGCGCAGCGAGCTGCAGGACGATGAGACCGCGCGTCGCAACGAGGAGCTGTCGCGCCTGCAGCGCACGATCCTCGAAGAGGTGCGCACCTTCGGCAAGGCGCAGAGCTACGACCTGATCCTGGCCCAGGAGGCCGTGATGTACGGCGCCTCCGCCTCCGACATCACTGCGGCGGTGCTGAGCGCGCTGCAGGCGCGCGGTGCCTCGGCCAAGCCCGCGGCGGCCCCGGCGCCCGCAAAACCGCCGGCCAAGTAGCCGTCGCAGCAGCGGCCCGCGGTCGTTCAAGGCTGGCCATGTCGGTATCGCTCGGGGAGCTCGCGGTGCGCTTCGGCTGCGAGCTGCGCGGCGACCCCGAGGCGCGCGTCGAGCGCGTCGCGACGCTCGCCAACGCGGACGCTCGCTCGCTCGCCTTCCTCGCCAACCCTCGCTACCGTGCCCAGCTCGCCGATACGCGCGCCGGCGCGGTGGTGCTGAGCCCGCGCGGCTCCGCCGACTGCAGCGCGGCGCTGCTGCTGTGCGAGAACCCCTACGCGACCTACGCCCGCATCGCGGCGCTGCTGTATCCGGCACCACCGCCCCTGCCCGGCGTGCATCCCACCGCCGTCGTGGCCAGCGGCGCGCGCATCGACCCGAGCGCCGAGATCGGCCCCTACGTGGTGGTGGGCGCCGGCACGAGCGTCGGCGCGCGCGCCTTCATCGGCCCGCACTCGAGCCTGGATCAGGACGTGACCGTGGGCGCGGACGTACGCCTGGTGGCGCGCGTGAGCCTCGGCCGCGGCGTCCAGGTCGGCGCGCGCAGCGTGCTGCAGCCGGGCGTCGTGATCGGCGGTGACGGCTTCGGCTTCGCGCCCGAGCGCGGCAGCTGGGTCAAGGTGCCGCAGGTGGGCAGCGTGCGCATCGGCGCCGACGTGGAGATTGGAGCCAACACGACCATTGACCGCGGCGCCATCGACGACACGGTCATCGAGGAGGGCGTGAAGCTCGACAACCTCATCATGATCGCCCACAACGTGTGCATCGGCGCGCACACCGTCATCGCCGGCTGCACCGGCGTGT
>JANWKR010000108.1 GCA_025451275.1 Steroidobacteraceae bacterium | reverse complement strand
TCGTCCACGAGCCGCTGCGTCGATTCCGAGGTCTCGGCGGCGCCCGGGAGGAGGGGTCCCATGCCGTCCGCGGGGATCACCGCGATCGGGCCGATTGCGCGGCTCATCCCCCACCGGCCGACCATGTGGCGGGCGATCCGCGTCAGATGCTGGATGTCGGACTCGGCGCCGGTCGTGATGTCGCTGAACACGAGCTCCTCGGCCGCGCGCCCGCCGAGCGCGACCTTGATCCGCGCGCGCAGGTACTCCTCGTCGAAGTTGAAGCGGTCGGCGTCGGGCGCCGAGAAGGTCACGCCGAGCGCCTGCCCGCGCGGGATGATCGACACCTTGCGCACCGGGTCGGCGCTCGGGGTCAGCATCCCGACGATCGCGTGCCCGGCCTCGTGGTAGGCGGTGCGGCGGCGGTCGTCCTCGCTGAGCATCACCTTGCGCTCGGCGCCCAGCACGATTCGCTCGAGCGCGTCTGAGAAGTCCTCGCTGGCGACCTGCCTGTGGTTGCGTCGGGCCGCGAGCAGATCCTGCGCGTGCACATGCGGCGCGTGCCGCTCGGCGATGACGTCAAGCCGGGCCTGATCGCGCGCGGCACGCCGGGTTTCTCGGGCGCCGATCTGGCCAACCTGGTGAACGAGGCGGCGCTGTTCGCGGCGCGCGCCAACAAGCGCATCGTCGGCATGGACGAGTTCGAGCGCGCCAAGGACAAGATCTACATGGGCGCGGAGCGCCGCTCGATGGTCATGTCCGACCACGAGAAGAAGATGACCGCCTACCACGAGGCCGGGCACGCGATCGTCGGCTTCTCGGTCCCCGAACACGATCCGGTCTACAAGGTGACCATCATTCCGCGCGGCCGCGCGCTCGGGCTCACCTGGTACCTGCCGGAGACCGATCGCTACAGCACCAGCCGCCGCGAGCTCGAGAGCCGCATCACCTCGCTGTTCGGCGGGCGCTGTGCCGAGGAGCTGATCTTCGGCGCCGACGGCGTCACCACCGGGGCCGCCAACGATATCGAGCGTGCCACCGAGCTGGCGCGCAACATGGTCACCAAGTGGGGCCTGTCGGACAAGCTCGGGCCGCTCACCTACTCGGAGGAGACCGGCGAGGTGTTCCTCGGCCGCAGCGTCACCCAGCACAAGCAGGTGTCGGATGTGACCGCGCACGCCATCGACGAGGAGGTGCGGCGCGTCATCGAGGGCAACTACACCCGCGCCAAGGCAATCCTCCAGGGCAATCTCGACAAGCTGCACAACATGGCCGATGCGCTCATCAAGTACGAGACCATCGACGAGGAGCAGCTGAAGGACATCATGGCCGGCAACACGCCCAAGCCGCCGAAGGACTGGGACGAGACGCTGTCCAACAAGCCGCCGCAGGCGCCGCCGGCGCCCGCCGGTGGTCCGCCGATTCCCGCGGGACAGCACTGACCGTCCACGCCGCGCGGGGGTCCGGCGCCCGATTGACCGGCGTGCGTCGCACCATGTCACCCCAAGACCCGCCCGTGCAGCTGCGCTGCGCGGATAAGACCCTCGATCTGAGCACCCCGCTCGTCATGGGCGTGCTCAACGTCACCCCCGACTCGTTCTCCGACGGCGGCCGGTTCCTCCCGGCCGCGGCGGCCGTGGCCCACGGGCTGCGCATGGCGGAGGAGGGCGCGGCCATCATCGACGTCGGCGGCGAGTCGACGCGCCCGGGGGCGGGAGCGGTGAGGGCCGCGGAGGAGCTGGAGCGCATCCTGCCGGTGATCGAGCGGTTGCGCGCCGCGAGCCCGGCGGTCATCTCGGTGGATACCAGCAAGCCCGAGGTGATGCGCGCGGCCGCGGCGGCCGGCGCCGGCCTCATCAACGACGTGCGCGCGCTGCGTGCCCCCGGGGCCATGGCGGCGGCGCTCGAGAGCGGCTGCGCCGTGTGCCTGATGCACATGCAGGGCGAGCCGCGCACCATGCAGCTCGCCCCGGTTTACCAGGACGTGGTGGCCGAGGTGCGCGCCTTCCTCGCCGAGCGCGCCGCCGCCTGCCGCGCGGCCGGTTTCGGCGCCGGGCGCCTCGCGCTCGACCCCGGATTCGGCTTCGGCAAGAACCTGGAGCACAATCTGGCGCTGCTGCGCGGCCTGCCGGGGCTGGCCGCCGACGGCCTGCCGCTCGTGGTCGGGTTGTCGCGCAAGGCCATGCTCGGCAAACTCACCGGGCGCGGCGACGGTGAGCGGCTCGCCGGCAGCGTCGCGCTGGCGGCGCTGGCAGTTCTCAACGGCGCGCGCATCGTGCGCGCGCACGACGTGGCCGCGACGCTCGATGCGGTGCGGGTCGCCGCCGCGGTGAGAGGAAGTTAGATGGGGCGCAGTTATTTCGGCACCGACGGCGTGCGTGGGCGGGTGGGCGAGCACCCGATGACGGTGGATTTCGCGCTCAAGCTGGCGAGCGCTGCGGCGCGCGTGCTGGCGCCCGAGGGCGGCGCGGTGCTGATCGGCAAGGACACGCGCCTGTCGGGCTACATGTTCGAGTCCGCGCTCGAGGCCGGCTTCGTGGCCGCGGGCGTGGACGTGATGCTGATCGGACCACTGCCCACGCCCGGCATCGCCTACATGACGCGGCGCTTCAACTGCGACTTCGGCGTGGTGATCTCCGCCTCGCACAACCTCTACGACGACAACGGCATCAAGTTCTTCGACGCCTCGGGGGCCAAGCTCTCCGATGAGCTCGAGGAGCGCATCGAGCTCGAGCTCGAGCAGCCGCCCACCACGCGCGCCTCGCGCAACCTCGGGCGCGCCACGCGCGCCGACCGTTCGCGCACCCTGTACCAGGAGTTCTGCGCCTCGACGCTGCCGAGCGGGGTGGACCTGACCGGGCTCAAGATCGTCATCGACTGCGCCAACGGCGCGGCCTACAAGGTGGGGCCGCGCATCCTCGCCGACCTGGGCGCGGAGATCGTGCCCATCGGCTGCTCGCCCAACGGCCGCAACATCAATGACGGTTGTGGCTCGACCGCGCCGGACCTGCTGCAGCTGACCGTGCCGGGGGTGCGCGCCAACGTCGGGCTCGCGCTCGACGGCGACGGCGACCGCCTGGTCATGGTCGATCATCTCGGGCGCATCATCGACGGCGACCAGCTCCTCTACGTCATCGCGCGTGCCCTGCATGCGGCCGGCACGCTGCGCGGCCCGGTGGTGGGGACGGTGATGAGCAACCTCGGCCTCGAGCTGGCGCTGCGCGCCGCGGGCATCGAGTTCCGGCGCGCCCCGGTCGGCGACCGCTACGTGCTCGGCCTGCTGCGCGAGACGCGCGGCATCCTGGGCGGGGAGACTTCGGGCCACATCCTGTGCCTGGACAAGACCACCACCGGTGACGGCCTGGTGAGCGCACTGCAGGTGCTGGCGGTCATGAAGCAGACCGGGCGCACGCTGGCGGAGCTGGCCTCGGGAATGCGCAAGTTCCCCCAGGTGCTGCTCAACGTGAGGGTGGGCACGCGCTTCGACCCGACCGCCGTGCCGCAGATCCAGCAGGCGGTGGCGCGCCTCGAGCAGCGCATGAACGGCGAGGGCCGCGTGGTGCTGCGGGCCTCGGGCACCGAGCTGGTGATCCGCGTCATGGTCGAGGGGCGCGACGAGTCCGAAACGCTCGCCGCCGCCGCCGAGCTCGCCGACATCGTGCGCGCCGCGGCCGGCTGAGGCGGCCGCCACGGGGGCGCTACCCGGCCCGGATGGCCGGGCCCGAGCGGCGTTGCGTCACCCCCCTCGCGTCGCTATCATCCCGCGCCCTTAAACCGCAGGCCGCCGCATGCGCCGCCCGATAGTCGCCGGTAACTGGAAGATGCACGGGTCGCGCGCCGAGAATGCGCGCCTCGTCGAGGAGCTGCTGGCGCGCTGTCCGGGCCAGCCCGCCGCCAGCTGCGTGGTCTGCCCGCCGTTTCCGTACCTGCAGGAAGTCGGGCGGCTGCTGCGCGGCTCGGTGCTGAGCCTCGGCGGCCAGGACGTGTGCGCGGATGCGCAGGGCGCCTTCACCGGCGAGGTGTCGGCGGCGATGCTGAAGGACGTCGGCTGCGAGTACGTGATCGTGGGTCACTCGGAGCGGCGCCTGCTGTACCGCGAGAGCGACCAGCTGGTGGCACGCAAGTTCGCCGCCGCGCACGCCCGCGGCCTGACGCCCATCCTGTGCGTCGGCGAGCAGCTGGCCGAGCGCGAAGCCGGCCGCACCCACGAGGTGGTGGCGCGGCAGCTCGACGTGGTCCTCGAGCTGTGCGGCGCCGGAGCGCTCGAGCAGGGGGTGCTCGCCTACGAGCCGGTGTGGGCCATCGGCACCGGCCGCAACGCCACCCCGGAGCAGGCCCAGGACGTGCACGCCTTCATCCGGGCGCGGGTCGGGGCGCGGGATGCTAGAATTGCCGCCGCCACGCGTATTCTCTACGGCGGCAGCGTCAAGGCCGGCAATGCGGCCGAACTGTTCGCCATGCCCGACGTCGACGGCGGTCTGATCGGCGGCGCCTCGCTCAAGGCGGATGAGTTTCTGAACATCCTGACCGCTGCCGGTTCGGGGTGAGTGAGTCTCAATAAATGTTGCATTTGTTCTTGACCATTGTGCAGGTGATCTCGGCGGCGCTGATCGTGCTGCTGGTGCTGCTCCAGCGCGGCAAGGGTGCCGAGGCCGGCGCCGGCTTCGGCTCGGGCGCCTCCGGCACCGTGTTCGGCGCGCGCGGCGCCACGACCGCACTGTCGCGCGCCACGGCGGTGCTGGCATTCATTTTCATGGTCAACAGCCTGGCGCTGGCGTACCTCGGCACCAGCGCCGTCAAGGAACAGCAGAAGACGATCTTCGACGAGGCCGCGCCGGCGAAAACG
The DNA here is from genome assembly GCA_025451275.1 of Steroidobacteraceae bacterium. Classification (GTDB taxonomy): domain Bacteria; phylum Pseudomonadota; class Gammaproteobacteria; order Steroidobacterales; family Steroidobacteraceae; genus 13-2-20CM-66-19. The sequence continues at coordinate 2,266 of JANWKR010000108.1, read as the reverse complement.
CTGCCGGCACCGGCGTCCGCCCCGGCCGCGCCGCCGCCGGCCGCGCCGGCCACGGCACCGGCACAGAACCCGGCGCCCGCGCCCAAGTAGCGGCGGCGAGACGCGCAGCAGAGTGCGACAGAGCCGACGTGGTGGAATTGGTAGACACACTAGCTTGAGGGGCTAGCGCCGCAAGGTGTGGGAGTTCGAATCTCCCCGTCGGCACCAAAACGACTGACCGCGCTGCTACAATGCGGCCCCTTGATCGAAGGGGCTCATCGCTCGCTTGCCCCGCTTGTACTAGCGCATGCTGTTGAACTATCTGCCGATCCTGATCTTCCTGATCGTGGCCGCGGCCGTCGCGGTGGTGCTGCTCACGCTCGGCACCGGCATCGGCCGCTACTTCGCGCGTTTCCACGATGACAAGGCCAAACGCGCCCCCTACGAGTGCGGGTTCGACGCCTTCGAGGACACGCGGAGCAAGTTCGACGTGCGCTACTACCTGGTGGCGATCCTGTTCATCGTCTTCGACCTGGAGATCGCCTTCCTGTTTCCGTGGGCGGTGTCGCTGGGGCGCATCGGGCTCGCGGGCCTGGTCGCCATGGGCATCTTCCTCGCCATTCTCGTGGTCGGCTTCGTCTACGAGTGGAAGAAGGGGGCGCTCGAGTGGGACTAGCCGCCGCTGACAGCCCCGAGGGCTTCGCCCAGCGCGGCTTCCTCACCACGCAGGTCGACAGCCTGGTGAACTGGGCGCGCACCGGCTCGCTGTGGCCGATGACCTTTGGCCTGGCCTGCTGCGCGGTGGAGATGATGCACGCCGGCGCCTCGCGCTACGACCTGGACCGCTTCGGGGTCGTGTTCCGCCCCAGCCCGCGCCAGTCCGACGTCATGATCGTGGCCGGCACGCTGGTCAACAAGATGGCGCCGGCGCTGCGCCGGGTCTACGACCAGATGGCCGAGCCGCGCTGGGTCATCTCGATGGGCTCGTGTGCCAACGGCGGCGGCTACTACCACTACTCCTACGCGGTGGTGCGCGGCTGCGACCGCATCGTGCCGGTGGACGTGTACGTGCCGGGCTGCCCGCCGACCGCCGAGGCGCTGGTGTACGGCATCCTGCAGCTGCAGAAGAAGATCGCGCGCACCAGCTCGATCGCCAAGCACCGTAAGGCCGGATAGTCCGATGGAGCGGATGGACACGTGAGCGAGCTGATCGAAGCCCTCGCCGAGAAGGTCGACGCGCAGCTCGCGGGGCGCGTGCGACGCGGCGGCGCGCTCGAGCACGAGCTCGCCTACGAGTGCGATGCCGGGGCGCTGCTGGAGGTGTGCCGCACGCTGCGCGACGCGCCCGAGCTCCGGTTCGAGATGCTCATGGACCTCGCCGGCGTCGACCACCTGCACTACGGCCGCGACGACTGGCAGACGCAGAGCGCCACGCGCTCGGGCTTCTCGCGCGGCCGCGTGCCGCGCGCCGCGCCCGATGCGGACGAGCCGGGCCGCTTCGCGGTGGTGTACAACCTGCTGTCGGTGAGCCACAACCAGCGCCTGCGGCTGAGCGTGCGCTGCCCGGACTCCGGCGACCCGGTGCTGGACTCGGTGGTCGAGGTGTGGGCGAGCGCCAACTGGTTCGAGCGCGAGGCCTTCGACCTGTTCGGCATCGTGTTCCGCGGCCACCCGGACCTGCGCCGCATCCTCACCGACTACGGCTTCATCGGCCACCCGTTCCGCAAGGACTTCCCGCTGATCGGCAACGTCGAGGTGCACTACGACGCCGAGAAGCAGCGCGTGGTCTACCGCCCGGTGACCATCGTGCCGCGCGTGCTGGTGCCGAAGGTCATCCGCCACGACAACCGCTACGACAAGGCGCTGCGGGACGAGAAGGTGCCGCGCTGATGGCCGCCAAACCGTTCCCCGAGATCCGCAACTACACCATGAACTTCGGCCCGCAGCACCCGGCGGCGCACGGCGTGCTGCGCCTGGTGCTGGAGCTCGATGGCGAGGTGATCCAGAAGGCCGACCCGCACATCGGGCTCCTGCACCGCGGCACCGAGAAGCTGGCCGAGTCCAAGCCCTTCAACCAGTCGATCGGCTACATGGACCGGCTCGACTACGTCTCGATGATGTGCAACGAGCACGCCTACGTGCTCGCCATCGAGCGGCTGCTCGGCATCGCCCCGCCGGAACGCGCCCAGTACATCCGCGTCATGTTCGACGAGATCACGCGCATCCTCAATCACCTCATGTGGCTCGGCTCGCACGGCCTCGACATCGGCGCCATGACCGTGTTCCT
>JANWKR010000107.1 GCA_025451275.1 Steroidobacteraceae bacterium | reverse complement strand
TCCCGCCGGGCTGACGCGCCGGCAGTCCGAGGTGTTCGCCCTGCTCGTCAAGGGGCTCAGCAACGCCCAGATCGCCCGGCGCCTGAGCATCGCGCCGAAGACCGCGGAGCACCACGTGTCCGCGATCATGGCGCGCATCGGCGTGACCACGCGCGCGGAGGCCGCGGCGGCCGCCCGGGCGCGCGGACTCCTCGACACGCCCGAAACCTAGGGGACACGCCGCCCAAAGATGGGTGCCGCTCCCCCATGCGCGGCCGCCGTGCCCCGACCATCCTGCAGGCTCGCCAAACAGCTGCGGGAGGCAGTAATGAAACGCATCGTGATCTTCGTCTACGGGGTGCTCTGCTACGCCCTGTCGCTGGTGGCCTTCGTGTACGCGGTCGGTTTCATCGGCGGCTTTCTCGCCCCGACACTGCTCGATGCGGCGCCCAACCGGCCGCTGGCCCAGGCACTGGGCATCGACCTGGCGCTGCTCGCGGTGTTCGCGCTCCAGCACAGCGGCATGGCCCGACCGGCCTTCAAGCGCTGGTGGACCCGCATCGTTCCCGAGGCCGCCGAGCGCAGCACCTACGTGCTCTTGAGCTCGCTCGCCGTCGGCGCGTTCTTCGCCTTCTGGCAGCCGGTCGGCGGGGTGATCTGGCAGAGCGAGGGCACGACACGCGCGCTGATCATCGGGGTATACCTGTTCGGCTGGGCACTGCTCTTCTACACCACGTTCCTCATCGATCACTTCGACCTGCTCGGCCTGAAGCAGGTCTGGCGGCAGCTCATCGGGCGCGAATACCGCCCGCCCCAGTTCTACACGCCGAGCCTGTACCGCGTGGTGCGGCACCCGCTGTACATCGGCTGGCTGACCATCTTCTGGGCCGCGCCCACCATGACCGTCTCGCACCTGCTGTTCGCGCTGGCGACGACCGCCTACATCCTGGTGGCGATCCGGTTCGAGGAGCGCGACCTGGTCGACGCCTTCGGCGACGCCTACCTCGCCTACCGCCGGCGCACGCCGATGCTGGTGCCGAATGTGCCGGCCTTGGGCCGCACGCCGGCGGCAGCGAAGAACGAGGCCCCGACATGAGCGCACGTCTCAATCCCGACGAATGGTTCACCGGCGGCGCAAGCGTCGGCGACCTGCAGCGCACGCTCGCCACCGCCGGGCACCGCCGCCTGTTCCAGCGCGCCATCGAGCACGCGAGCGCGTTCCGCGATCGCGTCGCCGACCGGCCGCCGCGGCCCTTGATCTCCGCCGCCGAGCTGCAGGCGCGCTTCGACGGGCCGACGCCCGAGGTCGGCGAGGAGCCGCTCGCCGTGATCGATGCCCTCAACAGTGCCGCCGAGCCGGGGCTGGCCGGGTGTACCGGGCCGCGCTTCTTCGGCTGGGTGATCGGCGCCTCGCAGCCGGTCGGCGTCGCCGCCGACATGCTGACCAGCGCCTGGGGGCAGAACGCCGGTGCCTATGCCTGTTCTCCCGCCGCGGCCATGGCGGAGAAAATCGCGGCGCGCTGGCTGCTCGACATGCTGCGGCTGCCCGCCGACAGCTCGGTGGGCTTCGTCACCGGCGCCACGATGGCCAGCTGCGTGTGCCTGGCGGCGGCGCGCAACGCGGTGCTCGCGCAGGTGGGCTGGGACGTCGAGGCCGACGGCCTGCAGGGCGCCCCGCCGGTACGGGTGTTCGTCGGTGAGGATGCGCACGTGACCGTGCACGCGGCGCTGCGCTACCTCGGCTTCGGCAGCCGCGCGGTGCGCATCCCGGCCGACACCCAGGGACGCATGGATGCCCCGGCGCTGCGGGCCGCCCTGGACCAGGGCTCGGGGCCAGCCATCGTCATCGCCCAGGCCGGGCAGATGAACACCGGCGAGTTCGACCCGGTCGCGGACCTGGCGCGGACCTGCCGCCGGCACGGTGCCTGGCTGCACGTCGACGGCGCCTTCGGGCTGTGGGCGCGGACCGTTCCGGAGCTGGCCGAGCTCACCGCCGGGCTCGAGGAAGCCAGCTCCTGGTCGGTCGACGGGCACAAGTGGCTGCAGCTGCCGTACGACAGCGGCTTCGCGATCGTGAGGGATGCCGCGGCACACCGCCGCGCGATGTCCATCACCGCAAGCTACCTGCCCCCGGCGGGGGAAGGAGAGTACGAGCCCGGCCAGCTCGTTCCCGAGCTGTCCCGGCGCGCGCGTGGCTTTGCCGTGTGGGCCCAGCTGCGCGCGCTCGGTCGTCACGGCATCGCCGACCTGGTGCGCCGCCACTGCGCGCTGGCGCGGCGGGTGGCGCGGCGCCTGGCGACCGAGCCGGGCGTGACGGTCCTGAACGCCGTGCCGCTCAATCAGGTCATCGTCACCTTCGGCACCGGCACCGTCGAGGAATGCAACACGCTCACGCAGGCGACCGTGGCGCAGCTGCAGGACGACAACATCTGCCTGGCGGGTGGCGCGCAGTGGCGCCGCCACTTCGTGCTGCGGCTGTCGCTCATCGCCGGGCCGCTGTTGGAAGCCGACGCCGACCGCCTGACGTCGGCCGTCCTGGCCGCCTGGCGCCGGGTACGCAGCCACGCGCGCCGGCGCCAGGCGGTCGTGGTATAGCGCGCGCCACGGCGCGGACGGCGCAGCGCGGGTCGCGGCGCGGGCGAGCGCCGCAACTCCGGGAGGCAACTGGTAGCGCAGATCGCTACAGTTGCGCATTCGCCGGGGCCGCCGAAGGAGCACGACGTGTCACTGTTCCTGTCCTCCCTGCCGTTGTGGGTCGGGGCAATCCTGATCGTCGTGCTGCCCACCGTGGCCGCCTCATCGGGTCTCGTCCTGATCCGCCGACACGTCGGCCTGGAACGGCTGACGCCCAACAACGAGGTTGCGGGCTTCAAGTTCGCCGTGGTCGGGGTGATCTACGCCGTACTGCTGGCATTCGCCGTGATCGTGGTATGGGAGCGCTACAGCGAGGCCGAGCTCACCGTGGTGCAGGAAGCCGGCGCCGCCACCACTCTCTACCGGCTGGCCGCCGGGCCAGGGCCGGAAGCGCTCGCGACACGCACCGCGCTCGGCAACTACCTCAGGCTCGCCATCGAGCGCGACTGGCCGCGCATGGCGGAGGCGAAGGACAGCCGCCAGGTGAACACGGCGCTCAACGACCTGTACGCGGCGGCGCTGCGCCTGGCGCGTAGCGACCCGCAGCAGGCCGCTACTCAGGTGGCGATGTACCAGCAGCTCGATCAGCTGACCCAGGCGCGGCGCACCCGGCTGCACCTGGCGCTCGGCATCGTGCCCATCGTGCTGTGGGAGGCGCTGGTGTTCGGCGGGCTCCTCACAGTTGGGTTCACCTACTTCTTCGGCACCGTCAACCTGCGCGCGCAGGTGTTGATGACCGGGATCCTGGCGTTCATCGTCTTCATGGGCCTGTTCGTCATCGTCTCCATCGAGCATCCGTTCACCGGCCCGGTGCACGTCGAACCCTATCCGCTCGAGCGCGTGCTCGCGGACTTCAGCGCCGACTGAGCCGGCGCGAGCGGGGACGCTGACGTGGCTGGAGCGCGGCCGGCGGCCGTGCGGCGCGATGTTAGAGTGTGCGCAACTCCTGTCCATCCGGAGCGCGCATGAACATCCATCTGCAGGTCGGGCCAATCGTATCGCTGATCGCCGGCGTACTGATTCTCATGATCCCGCGGCTGCTCAACTACATCGTCGCGATCTACCTGATCATCATCGGCCTGCTGGGACTGTTCGGCTGATCGTGCGGCCGCCTCAGGTGCGCCGCCCACTCGTCACCTTCTCGAACACCTGGCGGCGGTGAAACTCCAGATACGCACGCTGCTCGGCACGGAACGGGCGCGGCGGCCGCGCCTGGTCGAGCCCCCAGGCCTTGGCGACCGTTGGGTTCAGGTGCTTCGAGACCAGCAGCCGACCGTCGTCGGCGAAGGAGATGTGTCCGCGTTCGAACAGGTGCTCGATGTGCGGCGACAGCAGCAGCCCGTTGCTGCCGTCGAGCCTCTCACGGTCGTCTGACAGCTTCCACGGCTTGATGTGGCTCGCGCGCAGGTGGCGTCGATCCGGGACCCCGGTGACGCGGCACAGTTTCTCGATGCCCTCGACGTTCAGGCGGAAGGCACCCTGGCCGCGCCGCGCCGCGATCAGCTGGCGCTTGTCGCGCAGCGCGAGATCGCTGCGGCGCCAGATCTGCTCCTCGACGGCGGCGTCCCCCAGCTGGCCATCGGTCTCGATGGCGATGGCCTCCTCGATCCTCTGCAACTGGCCGCCGAGCAGTTCCTCCAGTACCGCGGCCATGCGCGGGGGTACCTCGGCGAGATAGGGGCCGGGGCCGCGCGCGCCGGCCGCGCGCAGCGGCGCGTGCTTCGCGGGCAGCACCGGGGCGAGCCGCTCCCTGTGCTCGCCGGGGACGAGCGGCTGCCCCAGCACCGCAAAGCGCACCGGCAGCAGCCAGCCGCCGGGCGCACGCCGCGCGGACGCAGGGCGTGCGCCCGGTGCGGGGGCGGCCCGCTGGCGCTCGCTGACCACCCCGACCGCGCCGATGCGGCCCTCGGCAAAGGAAAACACCACTTCCCCGGGTGCCGCGCGCGCCATATTGTCGAGCACGACGCTGCTCCGGCCGCCGCCCTTGGCACACCACAGGTACCCGCCCTCGATCTCCGGGCGAAAGTCCTTGCCGTGATTCACCCACCAGCAGCGCGCGCGCTGCTCGGAGGGCGGCGTCTCATCCCCGTTACCGGACCTCATGCCGGGATTGTGGCCTATCGAACAACGTGTAGGCGAGATCCGACCCGACAAAGTCCACTTCAGACACTGACGTGGCCGCCCGGAGAATTCTTAGGATGGCGCTGAAGTCTGCGGCGCCCCCCGGTGCCGTCATCCACGGAGGAACCATGGCAAGCAACAGAACTCGTCGGCCCCGCCGCAGCGCGGCCCGCAAGACCGTCGCCAGGCGCGCCAGCACGGCACGGCGTCGGCTGTCCGCCGCGGCCCGTCGTGCGTCCGCCGCGGCCCGTCGTGCGTCCGCCGCGGCCCGTCGTGCGTCCGCGGCGACCCGCCGCCGTGTATCCACTGCGACCCGCCGTCGCGTGTCCGCCGCCACCCGCAAGCGCACGGCCGCCCGTAAGCGCGCCCGCGTCGCCGCCGGCCGGGTGAAAGTTGCGGCGCGACGCGCGTTGAAGAGTGCGGGCCGCGCAGCCAAGTCGGTCGCGAAGGTTGCCGCGCAGCGCGCCGCGAACGCCGGACGTCGCGTGGCGGCCCAGGGCGCACGCTCGGCCGCGAAGGGCGTGCGTGAGGCTGCACAGGAAGCCGGCACGGCCACTGCGTCCGCGCTCAACTCCGTCGCCGACCGCATCGAACCCACCGCCGGCTAGCGGCGGCGCGCGTCAGTCGGCGCCCGGGCGGAACACGACGCCGTCCTTCATGACGAAACGCACGTCCTTCAGCGCTGCGACGTCCTGCAGCGGATCGCCGTGTACCGCCATGAGGTCCGCGTAGGCGCCGGGCGCCACGACGCCGAGCTCGTTGCGCTTGCCGAGCAGCTCGGCCGCGCGCGTGGTGGCCGCCTGGATCGCCTGCATGGGGGTCATGCCGAACTCGACCATGCGGGCGAATTCCTGGGCGATGGGATCGGACCAGACGAAACCGCCGACGTCGGTGCCGAAGGCAATCTTCACGCCGGCGTGCAGTGCCTTGCGGAATGACACGCCGTGCACGGCGACGCGCTGCCGGTCGCGCTTGCCTGTCGGAGTCTCCGGCGGGTCCGGGTCGTAGTAGTAGACCGCCAGCGTCGGCACGTACCAGGTGCCCTGGCGGATCATCTGCTGGATCTGCGCGTCGCTCAATTCCAGGCCGTGCTCGATGGAGTCACAGCCTCCATCCAGCGCGCGCTGCAGCCCGATGCCGTTGTAGGCGTGGCAGGCGACCTTGCGACGCCACCCATGCGCCTCGTCGACGATGGCGCGCAGCTCCTCCACCGTCAGCGTCGGCTGCGACACCAGGGCGCCCTGCTCGTCCACCCACGAGCGATGCGTCATGTACACCTTGATCCAGTCAGCGCCGTGGTCGAGCTGCTCGCGCGCGGCCTTGCGCGCCTCGACCGGACCGTCGATGAGCTGCGCGCCCTTCGGCACCGTGATCTCGGGGGCATAGCCCTCCAGCTGGTAGCCGCCGGTGCTGGAGATCGCGCGCGTCGCGACGAACATGCGCGGCCCCGGGATGATGCCTTCGTTGATCGCGCGCTGGATGCCGACGTCGCCGTAGCCGGCGCCTTCGGTCTCGACGTCGCGGATGGTGGTGAAGCCCTGCTCCAGGGCACGGCGCGCCGCCACGATTGCGCGCGCCACGCGGTACGAGGCCGGGTAGTTGAGCAGCTGCACGTCGTAACCGCCCGCTTCCGGCACCTCGCCCTGGAGGAAGATGTGGGTATGACAGTCGATGAGCCCGGGCAGCAGGGTGGCGTCGCCGAGGTCGAGGACCTGCGCGCCGTCGGGCGCCGGCTGCGCACCGCGCGCATACACCGCGGCGATGCGATCGCCGCGAATCAGGACCTCCTGATCGTGCAGCGGCCGGGCGCCGGCCCCGTCGATGAGCGTCGCGGCGCGCACCACCACGACGTGCTGAGGCGCAGCACCTGCAAGGCCCGCCCACGCCAGGCACAGACCCAGAGCTCCGAGGCACAGGTAACGCATGTTGAGGCTCCTCGCTTGAGACCCGGAGCCTGCCCGGTGGCGGCCCCGTGGGCGGCAAGCCTCGCCCGGCCGCCCCGGCCGCGCAAGCCGCGGAGGGCTACCAGCCGCTGGGATGGGTGGGCAGCACGACCCAGGTCCGGTAGGCCTGCGCGTCGCCGTCCTTCAGCGCCTTGACCCAGGCATCCCAGTCGGTCAGTCCGGCGCTCGCCTGCAGCGCCTGCTGATTGAGCTGCGCCGTGAGGGCGGCGACCTGGTCGGCATGGCCGCTGAGAGCGAGCGCCTCGATGCGCTGCGCAGTCTGCGCCGAGCCTGCCGCCAGACCCTGGGTCTGCTGGCCGCCGTTGGCCCGGTGGGCGTGCGCCAGGATCTCCTTGTCCGCGGCGACCCAGTGCCCGGGATGGGCCGGGTC
>JANWKR010000106.1 GCA_025451275.1 Steroidobacteraceae bacterium | reverse complement strand
GGGAGCGGAGTCAACACGTTCTAACAAAGCGCACTCATCCACGACGGATACGAACGCCGGGAAGATGCTACTCCCGGCCTCCGGACTAGGCAAACCAAGGCGTTTTGCCCTGTTTGGGTGCGGGCGGAGTCAGTGTTCGGCCCGGCAGTTCCGGGCGCAGGCGCGGTCGAACGGGCCGGCGGGATGGCCTTCCGGAGCGGGGTGTTGCCGAGTTGCGGAAAGGCGCTGCGGAACGGGCCGGGGTCGGTGTCCCGGTGCTCGGCGCTGCACGTCGCAGCCACCAGCGGATGCTCCGGCCGGCGCCGGGTCGAGCCTATTGGCCCGCGCGCGGCGGGCGCGTGGTTGTGGGGAGCCGGCCGACCGCCGGCGGGATGCGACACGAGGTCGGGCGGGGATTTCGAGGTCAGCCGTGCTGCGGCGGCACCGCCACCGCCGATGCGCGCGGCGGTCAGACCCCGGCGGGCTCGAGATAGGCGTAACCGTCGAGTTCGCTTTCGTAGAAGCGCTTCACGGCCTGACTCTCGGCGAGCGTCATGCGCCCGTCACGGATGGCGCGCTCGCAGTCGCGTGCCAGCGCCGGGTACAGCTCGGCGACGTCGTACTCCATGTACTCGAGTACTTTGTTGGCGGTATCGCCCTTGACGATTTCCTCGATCCACCAGCCACCCTCGTCGTGCAGGCGCACGTGCACCACGTGCGTGTCGCCGAACAGGTTGTGCAGGTCGCCGAGGGTCTCCTGGTAGGCGCCCACCAGAAACACCGCCAGGTAGTACTTCTCGTCCGTTTTGAGCTCGTGCAGCTCGAGGGTGCGCTTCATGTCGCGCAGCGACACGAAGTGATCGATCTTGCCGTCGGAGTCGCAGGTGATGTCGGCGAGCACCGCGGTGCGTGTCGGCCGCTCGTCGAGGCGGTGGATCGGCAGGATGGGGAACAGCTGGTCGATGGCCCAGCTGTCGGGCAGCGACTGGAACACCGAGAAGTTGCAGAAGTAGGTGTCGGACAGGATCGACTCGAGGTCCTCGAGCTCCTCGGGCAGCCGCTCGAGCCTGCGGCACAGGTCGCGGATCTTGGCGCAGGTCGCCCAGTAGAGCCGCTCCGCCAGCCCGCGGAACTCCAGCGACAGCAGCCCGAGATTGAACATCTGCAGCACCTGCTCGCGCGCGGTCAGTGCATCGTGATAGCACTCGACCAGGCGTCGCTCGCTCACGGCGCGGTAGGCCTCGAACAGGTCCAGCACCGGCTGCGGCAGCTCCTCGGCCCCGGAGTAGTCCTCGGCGGCATCGCCGGTGACGCGGAACTTGTCGAGCGCGGACGAGCCCAGGGCGTCGAAGATCAGCACGCTGTGGTAGGCGGCGACCGCGCGTCCCGACTCGCTCACGATCATCGGATGCGGGATGTCGCGCGCATTGCAGACGCTCGCGATGCGGTACACGACGTCGCTGGCGTACTCGTTGAGCGTGTAGTTCATCGACGAGGCGAAGTTCGTGCCGCTGCCGTCGTAGTCGACGCCCAGGCCGCCGCCGACGTCGATGTACTGCAGGCCGGCGCCCATGAGCTTCAGCTCCGCGTACACGTGCGCCAGCTCGTTGATGGCGTCCTTGACGCGACGGATGTCCTGCAGCTGGCTGCCGGGATGGCAGTGCACCAGCTGCAGGCAGTCGAGCATGTCCTCGTCCTTGAGCACCTTGAACATGTCGAGGATCTCGGTGATGAACAGCCCGAACTTGGACTTCTCGCCGGCCGAGGCGCTCCAGCGCCCCGAGCCCTCGCTGAACAGCTTGACGCGCACGCCCATGCGCGGCCGCACCTGGTAGGCGCGTGCGTGCTTGAGGATCAGTCCCAGCTCCTCGAAGTTCTCCACCACCGGGATGATGGTGCGGCCGAGCTTGGTGGCGAGCGTCACCGCCTCGATGTAGCTGTCGTCCTTGAAGCCGTTGCAGATGATGAGCCGCTCGGGGGCATTCTCGGTCATGGCCATGACCGCCAGCAGCTCGGGCTTGGAGCCGACCTCCAGGCCGAAGCCGTACTCCTTGCCGTAGCGGTACACCTCTTCCACCACCAGGCGCTGCTGGTTCACCTTGATGGGATAAACCGCGGCGTAGCGGTTCTTGTAGTCGTTCTCGGTGATCGCCTGCGCGAAGGCATCGTGCAGGCCGCGCAGGCGGTGCGCGAGGATGTCCGAGAATCGCACCACTACCGGTGTCGTCAGGTCGCGTGCCTGCAGGCCCTCGACCACCTCGTACAGGTCGATCTCGTGGCGCTCGGTGGTGTCGGGGCGCACCACCACGTGGCCGGCGGAGTTGATGCCGAAGTAGCCCTTACCCCAGGCGCGCACGTTGTACAGATCGAGCGAATCCTCGATCCGCCACGGCTGCGCCGGATTGAACTTGCTGCGAGCGCCGTTGAGGGCGCTCTTGGGATCGGCTGCCACGGGGCGCGTTATAGCAAAATTACGCGTCGGTTAAGAGTGGCGCGTCACGCAGTTTCGCTCCCGCGCGCCACCGCGTGCGCCGGGTCCCGGATCCACTCGCTCCACGAGCCGGCGTACAGCCGCGCCCCCGGCAGTCCGGCCACCTCGAGCGCGAGCAGGTTGTGGCAGGCAGTGACGCCCGAGCCGCACATCGCAACCGCGGCCGCGGCCGGCGTGCCGCGCAGCGTCGCCGCCCAGGCCTGGCGCAGCTCCGGCGCGGCGCGCCAGCGCCCCTGCGCGTCGTGGTTGCCGGCGAACGGGTGGCTGCGCGCCCCCGGCACGTGGCCGGCCACCGGGTCGAGCGACTCGTTCTCGCCGCGGAAGCGGTCGGCGGGGCGCGCATCGACCAGCACGGTCGCGCCGCTGCGCAGCTCGCCGGCGGCCAGCGCCGCCTCGAGCTGCTGCGTGCCGAACAGCATCGCCGGGGCCGGTGCGGCGCTGAAGCGCCGTGGCGCACGGGCCTCGGCGCCGGCATTCACCGGCAGCCCGGCGCGCTGCCAGGCGGCGAAGCCGCCGTTCAGCACCGCCACGGCCGGATGCCCGAGCCAGCGCAGCAGCCACCACAGCCGCGCGGCGAAGGCGCCCGGTCCCTGGTCGTAGGCCACCACCTGCACCTGCGCATTGATGCCGAGCCGCCCGAACAGCGCGGCGAGCGCCTCGACCTCGGGCAGCGGATGCCGCCCGCGGCGCGGGCCGTGCGCCCCGGACAGGTCCCGGTCGAGGTGCGCATAGAGCGCGCCGGGGATGTGACCGGCGCCGTAGGCGCGCTCGCCCCAGCTGGTATCGGCGAGGTCGAAGCGGCAATCGACGACGGCCCAGTCGGCGTCGGTGAGGTGCGCGGCCAGTTCGGCCGGCTCGATGAGCGTGGTCAGCATGGCGTCCTCGGCGCTGCCCGATTGGGCATTTTCGGTGCTGTGCGGTTGTCGTTACAATCCTTGCCACCCCCTTTTCGCCGGACGGCACGCGATGGCAATCGAGGTCTACTGGGGCAGCGGCAGCCCCTTCGCCTGGCGCGTGCTGCTGGCACTCGAGCACAAGCGGCTGCCGTACGTCAGCCACGTGCTGCAGTTCTCCAAGCAGGAGCACAAGTCCCCGCACATGCTCGCGCTTAATCCACGCGGCAAGGTGCCGGTGCTGAAGGACGGCGACTACGTATGCTTCGAATCGCTCGCCATCCTCTATTACCTCGACCTGAAGTACCCCGAGCCGCATATTTTCGGTCATACGCCGGAGGAAGCGGGCACCATCATGCGGGTCATCTGCGAGTACCAGGCGTACATCGAGCCGCACGTGAACACCATCGCGCGCGCGGTGTTCTCGGGTCCAACCGACCTTGGCGCCGACCCGATCACCGGCGCCATGCACACGCTCGGGACCGAGGCGCGCACCATCGAGGGACGGCTGTCGAAGTCCGACTGGATCGTGGGCGATGCGTACTCGGCGGTCGACATGGTGATCTTCCCCGGCATCCAGCTGCTGAAGCGCGCGCTGGAGAAGCCGCAGGCGCGTGAGCTGTCCTCGCGCTTCATGCCGGTGGAGGTGAACTATCCGGCGCTCGGACGCTGGCTGGCGCGCGTCGCCGCGCTGCCCGGCTACGAGCGTACCTACCCCCCGCACTGGCGCGGCACCTGACTGCGGCCGGCGACGGTCGCCGGTTCGTAAAATTGAGCCGCGCTGAGCGGATTGATAGGCTGCACGCAGTCGCGGTGTCTCGCCGCGACCTGAGGTCCCAAAATCGGCATCATGAGCAATACGCACAAAGTTCACGTTGAGTTTCCCGGCCGCATCCTGTTCATCGGCTTCGGCAGCATCGGCCAGGGAGTGTTGCCGCTGGTGCTGCGCCACATCGGTATCGCCCCGGAGCGCATCACCATCATCACCGCCGAGGACAAGGGCAGCGCCGAGGCGGCGCAGTTCGGCATCAAGTTCATCAAGGAGCGCCTGACGCGCGAGAACTACCGCCGCGTGCTCAACCCGCTGCTCGGTCGCGGCGACTTCGTCATCAACGTGTCGGTGGAGGTCTCGAGCATCGCCCTCATCAAGCTGTGCTGGGAGAAGGGTGCGATGTACCTCGACACCTGCATCGAGCCGTGGCCGGGCGGCTATACCGACCCGACCGTGCCGGCCGGCAAGCGCACCAACTATGCGCTGCGCGAGGAAGCGCTGGCACTGCGTACCGACGAGCAGCGCGCACCGACCGCGGTGCTCACCCACGGCGCCAATCCGGGCCTGGTCTCGCACTTCGTCAAGCAGGCGCTGCTCAACATCGCCGCCGACACGGCGGTGGACGCCGGCAAGCCGGCCACGCGCGCCGAGTGGGGCGAGCTGGCACGCCGCCTCGGCGTCAAGGTCATCCACATCGCCGAGCGCGACACGCAGATTCCGAGCGCCCCCAAGCAGCGCGGCGAGTTCGTCAACACCTGGTCGGTGGACGGCTTCGTCAGCGAGGGTTGCCAGCCCGCCGAGATGGGCTGGGGCTCGCACGAGCGCAACTTTCCGCGCGACGGCAAGCGCCACGACTTCGGCTGCCTGGCCGCCATCTACCTGATGCAGCCGGGGGCGGGCACGCGGGTGCGCACCTGGACGCCGCGCGCCGGACAGTTCCACGGCTTCTGCATCACGCACGGCGAGTCGATCTCGATCGCCGACTACTTCACGGTGCGCGAGGGTTCGCAGATCGCCTACCGGCCCACCGTGCACTACGCCTACCACCCGTGCGATGCGGCGCTGCTGTCGGTGAGCGAGCTCGCCGGCTGCAACTACGTGCAGCAGGAGCGCCAGCGCATCATCACGGACGACGTGGTGAGCGGCATCGACGAGCTCGGGGTACTGCTCGCCGGCCACAAGAAGAACGCCTACTGGTATGGCTCACAGCTGTCGGTCGAGGAGGCGCGCAAGCTGGCGCCGTTCAACAACGCCACCAGCCTGCAGGTGTGCGTGGCGGTGCTGTCCGGCGTCATCTGGGCGATGGAGAACCCCAACCTCGGCATCATCGAGCCGGACGAGATGGACTTCCGCCGCAACCTCGAGATCTGCCTGCCGTATCTTGGCCCGGTGGTCGGGGAGTACACCGAGTGGACCCCCCTGCACGAGCGCGAGCGGCTGTTCGCCGAAGACATCGACAAGAGCGATCCCTGGCAGTTCAAGAACGTGCGCGTCATCTGGTAACAGCGGCGCGCCGGCGCTGACTCACGCCGCATCCGGCGCGTACTCGACCGCGACGATCAGGTAGACGCGGTCGCCGCCCGGGGCCGCCACGGTGACCTCCTCGTCGAGCGCGCGGCGCAGCAGCGCCCGCCCGAGGGGCGCGTCCATGCTGATGTAGCCGGGCGCCATGTCGAACTCGTCCGGCCCGACGATGCGGTGGCGCGTGCGCGCGCCGTCCTGCGTCTCCAGCTCCACCCAGGCACCGAAGAATACCCGCCGCGGATCGCTGGGCCGCTGCGCGACGATCACCATGCCCTCGAGACGCTGGCGCAGGAACCGCACGCGGCGGTCGATCTCGCGCAGGCGGCGCTTGCCGTAGGTGTACTCGGCGTTCTCGGAGCGGTCGCCCTGGGCCGCCGCCGCCGCCACCGCCTGGGTGACGCGCGGCCGCTCCTCGCGCCACAGCTGCTCGAGCTCGGCGCGCAGCCGGCGCGCGCCCTCGGGGGTGATGTATTTCGAGCCCGGCGGCTCCGGCGTCCGGAAGCGTCCCATGCAGTGCAATCCCGTGAATTATGTCGCACTTGGTTTTACCGAAATCCGGGGTTCTGTGGAACAACTCACGGACGGGCGCGCGGGCGCAGGACTAGGCTTTCCACCGTGGCTACCAAGTACTACACGCACTTTGTGACCCACACCGGCCGCCCGGCCGGCCGCGTGCGGCGCCCGGCGAGCGGCAGCGAGTGGAGCGGAGTGGTGGAGCTGCGGCAGCCCCTGAACAACGCGCGCGCCAACCGCGAGCTGCGCGCGCTGATAGCACAGAGTTTCGACCTGGACTCGGACGAGATCCGGATCCTGCACTGGGCGCGATTGCACTGAATCCCCTGGCGGACTTCCTTCCCTTCATCGAAGGTCCGCCCTTACCGACCCCAGGCCCACAAAGCCTGGGGTTTTTTTTGCCCGCGCCACCCCCATCGTAGGTGCGATCGACGCCCCCCGCCGCGCGTGTGACAATCCACGCCCCCCGGGCATGGGGCGGGGTCGACACCTAAGGAGAAGTCCGATGCGTGCGTGGGTCTGTGCGGTCATGGCCGCGGCGGTATTCTGCCTCTCGGGGTGCGGTTACAACCGCATGATGCAGCAGGATGAGGGCGTCAAGGCCGCCTGGGCCGAGGTGGTCAACCAGTACCAGCGCCGTGCCGATCTCATCCCCAATCTGGTCAACACGGTGAAGGGCTATGCCGCACAGGAGCAGAAGGTGCTCATCGGCGTCACCGAGGCGCGTGCCAAGGTCGGCTCGATCCAGGTGACCCCCGAGGTGCTCAACAACCCCGCGCTGTTCGCCAAATACCAGGCCGCGCAGGGCGAGCTCACCGGCGCCCTGAAAAGCCTGTTCGCGGTCACCGAGAACTATCCGCAGCTGAAGTCGGACCAGAACTTTCGCGACCTGCAGGCGCAGCTCGAGGGCACGGAGAACCGCATCACCGTGGCGCGCGGCCGCTACATCCAGGCGGTGCAGGACTACAACGTCACGCTGCGCACCTTCCCCAGCAACCTCACGGCGAAGCTGTTCGGCTTCCAGGTGAAGCCGAATTTCAGCGTCGCGAACGAGCAGCAGATCTCGACCGCGCCGACGGTCAGCTTCGACACCGCCTCGCCGGCTGCCACCGCGCCGGCGCCGCCCGCGGACCAGCCCAAGACCCAATGACCGCACCGCGGAGCCGCGCCCGCCGCCGGGTGGGCCTCGTGCTGCCGTGGCTGCTCGCGGCGGCCGCGGCGACGCTGGCGCTGACGGTTGCGGCGCAGGAACTGCAGCCGATACCGAAGCTCAGCGCGCGCGTCACCGACCTGACCGGCACGCTTACCGCAGAGCAGCAGACCGCCCTCGAGCAGAAGCTCGCGGCGTTCGAGTCCGCGAAGGGCTCGCAGCTCGCGGTGCTGATCGTGCCGACCACCCACCCCGAGGAGATCGAGCAGTACTCGATCCGCGTCGTCGAGCAGTGGAAGCTCGGGCGCGGCAGCGTGAACGGCAAGCGCGTCGATGACGGGGTTCTGCTGCTGGTCGCCACCGGCGACCGCCGCGTGCGCTTCGAAGTCGGCTATGGACTGGAAGGGGTGCTCCCCGACGCCACCTGCAACCGCATCATCGATGAGACCATCAAGCCGGCGTTCCGCCAGGGCAATTATTATGGGGGCATCGAAGCCGGACTCGATCAGGCCATGAAGCTCATCCAGGGCGAGGCGTTGCCGCCGCCGGAACAGGGCTGGCAGGCAGGCCGCGGCGGGCACGCGGTCAATCTGCTGCCGCAGCTGTTCATCGCGGTGCTGATCGGCTCGGTGGTGCTGCGTGCGGTGTTCGGCCGCACGCTCGGCTCGGCGTTCACCGGCCTCGGCGCCGGGGTACTGGTGTGGCTGGCCGCGCGCACGCTGCTGCTGGCCGGGCTGGCGGGAGTGGCGGCGTTCGTGTTTGCCCTGCTCATGGGCCTGGCACGCGGCAGCGGCTGGTCGAGCGCGCCGCGCAGCGGCGGCTTCGGCGGCGGCTGGGGCGGAATGGGCGGCGGCGGTGGCGGTTTCGGCGGCGGCGGCTTCAGTGGCGGCGGCGGCGGCTTTGGCGGCGGCGGCGCCTCCGGGAGCTGGTGACCCGATGAGCCTCATGCGCCTGCTGCGCCACATCGCCACCACGCGCTGGAGCACGCGCCGGCATTTTCCCCCGGCCGTGCGTGATGCGATCGAGCAGGCGATCGGTGGCTGCGAGGCGCACCACGGCGGCGAGATCCGCTTCGTGGTGGAGACCGCCTTCGACGTGCCCGAGCTGTGGCGCGGGCTGTCGACGCGGCAGCGCGCTCTGCAGCTGTTCGGCCAGTTCGGGGTGTGGGACACGGCGCACAACAACGGCGTGCTGATCTACGTGCTGATGGCCGACCACGCGGTGGAGATCATCGCCGACCGCGGTATCGCCGCGCGCGTGGCGGTCGGCGAGTGGAACAGCGTGTGCCGGCAGATGGAGCAGCACTACCGGGAAGGCCGCTTCCGCGACGGCTCGATCGCCGGGGTACAGGGCGTGGGCGCGCTGCTCGGGCGGCATTTCCCCGGCCGCCGGCACAGCGACAACGAGCTGCCCGACCAGCCGGTGCTCCTGTAGTGAATCGCCGACAATCACGCCTGAGGGCACATCGGTCATAATCTGCGTGGCATGAAGATTCGCTCGGTTCGCGCCGCCACGGCGGCCCTCATCTGTCTCGGTATCGCTGGCTGCTCTCTCCTCGGCCAGTTCCGGCATGCACCGCCACCGCCGCCCCCGGCGCCGCCGCCCCCGGCCGAGCCTCTGCCGGTCGCCAACGAGCGCTTCGAGCTCGACCCCGGGCAGGACGTGGTGGGCGTGGTCCAGGTGGTCAAGGCCACCAAGGAGGACACCCTCACCGACATCGCGCGCCGCTTCAACGTCGGCTACGAGGAGATCGTGCGCGCCAATCCCAAGGTGGACCCGTGGCTGCCGGGCGAGGGCCGCGAGATCATCGTGCCCTCGCAGTTCGTCCTGCCGGATGCGCCGCGCACCGGGCTGGTGATCAACATCGCCGCGATGCGCATCTTCTACTACCCGCCCGCCAAGCGCGGCGAGCGCCAGGTGGTGATCACCCACCCGATCGGCATCGGTAAGGTCGGCTGGCGCACCCCGGAAGGGGTCACCAAGATCGTGCGCCGTCAGAAGGACCCGACCTGGCGCGTGCCGGTGTCGGTGCGCAAGGAGCACCACGAGAACGGTGAGGACCTCGATCCGGTGATCGGTCCGGGGCCGGACAATCCGCTCGGCAAGTACGCGTTCTACCTGCAGTGGCCGAGCTACCTGATCCACGGCACCAACAAGCCGGCCGGCGTCGGGCTGCGCTCGAGCCACGGCTGCATCCGGCTGTACCCGGAGGACATCGAGCAGTTCTTCAACACGGTGCCGATCGGCACCGAGGTACGCGTCGTCAACCAGCCGTTCGTCTTCGGCTGGCGCGACGGGCAGCTGTTCATGCAGCCGTTCGACGTGCTCGAGGACGACAGCCGCGACTGGAAGAAGGCGCAGAAGAAGCTGCTGACCCGCTCCCTTGCCGCGCGCCTGCGGCAGCACCACGACCAGGTCGACTGGGACCGGGTCGGCGCGCTCGCGCACGAGCCACACGGCGTGCCGGTGCCGATCACCGGTGCGGACACCGGCCTCGAGCAGGTCCTCGCCGCTGCACCGCGGGTGCAGAACGTGCTGCCCGAGGGCTCGACCTGGGACGGCAAGTCCGACCTGCCGATGGACGAGGGCTCGTTCAAGCAGATGGTGTCGGAGATCGAGCCCGACAACGGCTCCCCGGACGCGCCGGCGGCCACGAGCGCGCCGCCGTCGCCCGCCGGCGGCGGCGCGGCCGCGCCCAATCCCGACCCGCCCCCGCCCAAGAAGGGCAGCTGAGCGCGCCTTGAGCGCCTCGCGCGAGCCGCCCGTCGCGCCGCTGTCCGCGTGGCTGCGTCTCATGCTCGCGGAGATCGCACGCAAGCAGGAGGAACTCGAGCGCGCGCGCGCCGAGCAGATGCAGCGCAGCAGCGAGCCGCACCATGCAGTGCGCGACGCGCCGTCTGCGCGGCGTTGAACTTATCCCGCAGCGCACGGCGCGCGCGCCAGAATCCGTCTCGGCACTGACAGGGGTGTGTTAGAGTCGCGCCTATAATCACAGAGGCGCATAGTGGCCGACAGCCCCGCGTCCGGCGTAGAACTCGCACAACAAAGCCGCGACTGTCACGCGATCGAGCGCGTGCCGACCGCCATCGCCGCCTTCATCGGCCGCACTCTCAAAGGTCCGGTCAATCAGGCGCTGTCGGTGCGGAGCTTCGCCGAGTTCCAGCGGCACTTCGGCGGCCTGTGGCAGCCGTCGACACTTTCTTACGCGGTGGAACAGTTCTTCGAGAACGGCGGCCGCGAAGCGCGCATCGTGCGCGTGGTCAACGGCGCGCGCCCGCCCAGCATCACGCTGCCGGCCGGCGACGCCGCGCTGCGCCTGGTGGCACTCAATCCCGGCTCGCGCGAATACCTGCGCGCCTCGGTGGACTACGATGGCCTGACCGCCGGCGAGCGCGAGCGCTTCAACATCGTGGTGCAGCGCGTGCGCACCGCCGGCTCCGAGCTGGTCGAGGACCAGGAGATCTACCGGCGCGTGTCGATGCAGCCGGCCTCGGGGCGCTTCGTGACCGACGTGCTGCTCGAGTCGCGCCTGGTGCGGGTGCTGGGGGCGGTGCCGCCGCAGCGCCCGGACCGCTCCGCCGGCGGACCCGGCGGGGTGGCGGTGGGCTACACCCTGTCCAATCCCGACGGCGACGACGGCGCCCCGCTCACCGACTACGACATCATCGGCGCCGCCGGCAGCGCCAGCGGCCTGTTCGCGCTCGACGGCGTGGGGCGCTTCAACCTGCTGTGCGTTCCGCCGCTGGCACGCGAGCGCGACGTCGGCCTGTCGGCACTGCTGGTGGCCGCGCGCCTGTGCCGCGAACGGCACGCCCTGCTGATCGTCGATCCGCCCGCCGCCTGGACCTCGGCGCGCGCCGCGCTCGAGGCGCTGCGCACCTGGCCGTTCCGCAGCGAAAGCGCCGTCATGTACTACCCGCGCGTGCAGGCCTTCGACCGGCTGCGCGGGCGCGTCGAGACCTTCGGCTCGTGCGGCGCGGCCGCCGGCATGATCGCGCGCTCGGACGAGACCTTCCCGGTGTGGAGCGCCGCCGAGAGCGAGGAGGCGGTGCTGCGCCCCGGGCTGCGCCCGGCGGTGCCCGTGTCCGAGGCCGACCGCGTACGCCTCTCCCAGGCGGGGGTCAACACCCTGCTCGCGGTGCGCCCCGGCGGACGCGCCGCCGTCAGCCCGCGCACGCTGTCCGGCGGGGTGGGCGGCGCGGCTGACTGGAAGTACCTCTCGGCCCGGCGCCTGGCGCTGTTCGTCGCGGCGAGCATCGAGCAGGGCACGCGCTGGGTGCTGCTCGAACACAACGGGCCGGCGACCTGGGAGCGCGCGCAGGCGCAGGTCGAGACCTTCCTCGACGCGCTGGCGGAGCAGGGGGCGTTTGCCGGCACCGGCCCGGCGGAGAGCCATTTCGTCATCGCCGACGAGCGCGTCAACCGGCCCAGCACCCTCGCCGAGGGCAAGTTCAATCTGCTGTTCGGCTTCGCCACCAGCAAGCCCGGCGAGTTCGACACCTGGCTGGTGACGCACCGCGCCGGCGCCAGCCGCGTGCGCCCGGTATCGGTCAACCGCTCGGCGACCTCCAAGGAGCGCGTCGAGTGGGAGATTGAGACCTCGATCCTGCGCGGCTAGCGCTCAGTCGGCACTGCCGAAGCCGCCGCCGCCCGGGGTGAGGATGCTCAGCTCGTCCCCCGCCCCCACCTCGAAGCTTGCCGTGGCGCCGAGCGTCTCGCGCCGGCCGTCGGCGCGGCGGATATGTGCCTCGCCGCGTGCCCCGGGCTCCCCGCCGGCGAGCCCGAAGGGCGCGATGCGCCGGTGATTGGCGAGCAGCGCGCCGCTGAACGCGCTGCGGAACTCGAGCCGGCGCAGCGTGCCGTCGCCGCCATGGAAGCGGCCGGCGCCCCCCGAACCGTGACGGATCGCAAACTCGCGCACCAGCACCGGGAACTCGCCCTCGAGGATCTCCGGATCGGTGAGGCGCGAATTGGTCATGTGCGTGTGCACCGCATCGCAGCCGTCGAAGTCCGGGCCGGCCCCGGCCCCGCCGCAGATGGTCTCGTAGTACTGCAGGCACGCATCGCCGAAGGTCAGGTTGTTCATCGTCCCCTGCGATGCGGCCAGGATGCCGAGCGCGCCGTACAGGGCATCGACGATGCACTGCGAGGTCTCGACGTTGCCGGCCGCGACCGCCGCCGGCGGCCGTGGGTCGAGCATCGAGCCGTCCGGGATGATGATGTCGAGCGGCTCGAGGCAGCCCTCGTTGAGCGGGATCGGCTGCGCGATCAGCGTGCGGAACACGTACAGCGTGGCGGCCAGGCACACCGCGCGCGGCGCGTTGAAGTTGTAGGCGCCCTGCGGCGAGGTGCCGCTGAAGTCGACACGCGCGCGCCGCCCGGCGCGGTCGATGTCGATGCGCACCGCGACCACCGAGCCGTCGTCGAGCTCGTAGCGGAACTCCCCGGGAGTGAGCTGCGCGATGGCGGCGCGCACGCAGTGCGCGGCGTTGTCCTGCACCGCCTGCATGTACTCGTGCACGCCGGCGAGCCCGTGCCGCGTCACGGCGCGCTGGATCTCGGCGATGCCGCGCGCGTTCGCCGCCAGCTGCGCACGCAGGTCGGCGACGTTCTGCGGCACGTTGCGTGCCGGCCAGGCACCGGAGCTAAGGGCCGTGCGCAGCTCGCGCTCGCGCAGCACCCCGCCCGCGACCAGCTGGAAGCATTCGAACAGGATGCCTTCCTCTTCTATGGTGCGGCTGAACGGCGGCATCGACCCGGGTGTCACGCCGCCGATGTCGGCGTGATGAGCGCGGGAGGCGACGAAGAAATCGGGCTGGCCGCTGTCGCCGACGAACACCGGCGTGACCACCGTCATGTCCGGCAGGTGCGTGCCGCCGTGGTACGGGCTGTTGAGCAGCCAGGCATCCCCGGGACGCAGCCGCTCCCGGCAGGTGTGCATCACCGCGCGCACGCTCGCACCCATCGAGCCCAGGTGCACGGGCATGTGCGGGGCGTTGGCGACCAGGCCGCCGCGCGCATCGAACAGCGCGCACGAGTAGTCGAGGCGCTCGCGGATGTTGACCGACTGCGCCGTCGCCTTCAGCACCTCGCCCATCTGCTCGGCGACGTGCATGAACAGGTTGTTGAAGATCTCGATGCGCGCCGGGTCGGCGGTGGCGGCGGCCGGCACGGCGCTGCCGCCGCCATCCTCGAGCAGCAGCTCGCCGCCCGGCAACCGCTGCGCGCGCCAGCCTTCCTCCAGCACCACGGTGCTGTGCGGCTCGACCAGGAGCGCCGGGCCGGCGAGCGGCGCCTCGAGCGCCGCCGCCGCCACCAGCGGCACCTCGCGCCAGCTGCCGAACCACGCGCGTGCCCGCTGCGGCAGCGCCGCGTCCGGCGCCGATGCCGGCACCGCGAGCGTTGCGGCATCGACCGAGGCCTGGCGCGCCTCGACGCGCAGCGCTTCGATCACCACCTGCAGCGCATCCGCGGCGAAGCCGAAGCGGCGCAGGTGCTCCGCATGGAAGCGCTCGCGCACGGCATCGAGCGCGGCGGACGGCACCGACAGGGTGATGTCGCTGTCGCCGGCCCGCAGCTCCAGCAGGTGCGCGACGCGCACCGTGGCGGCGGCTTCGTCGTGGGCGCTCAGCTCGGCGCGCGCCTGCGCCTCGAGTGTCGCGCAGCCGCTGCGCGCCGCCGTCAGGCCCGCCGCATCGAGCGCGCGGCGCAGGCTGGCGCGGCGCACCGCCAGGCGGTCGGCCACGCCGATGCCGAACGCCGACAGCACGCTCGCCAACGGATGCACCAGGATGCGGCGCACGCCGGCGGCGCGCGCCACGCGGCAGGCATGCTGGCCGGCCGCGCCGCCGAAGCAGAACAGCGTGAAATCACCGGCGTCGCGCCCCTGGCGCGTCGACACCTGGCGGATGGCATTGGCCATCGACTCGACTCCGACTTCGAGGAACGACTCGGCCACGGTCTCGGGCGAACAGCCGTGCGCCGCTTCGGCGCCGACCTGGGCGGCGAGCGCGGCGAAGCGCTGCGTCACCGCCGCGGCGTCGATGCGCGCGCGGCCGTCGCGGCCGAACACCGCCGGCAGCGTGTCGGGGCGCAGCCGCCCGAGCAGCACCTGGGCGTCGGTGAGGGTGAGGGGGCCGCCGCGGCCGTAGCACACCGGCCCCGGGTCGGCGCCGGCGGAGGCCGGCCCGACCGCGAAGCGGCCGTCGCGGTAGCCGAGGATCGAGCCGCCGCCGGCGGCGATGCTGTGCACGTCGAGCATCGGCTGCGCCAGGCGCACGCCCGCGATCAGGTGCTCGAAGCGCTGCGGCAGCTCGCCGTCGATGAGCGAGACGTCGGTGGAGGTGCCACCCATGTCGAAACCGATGAGGCGCGGGAGCTTCAGCCGCTCGCCCACCCAGCGCATGCCGATGAGTCCCCCGGCCGGGCCCGACAGCACGCTCGCCATGGCGTGGAAGCCGGCCACCGCGGCCAGTCCGCCGTTGCTCTGCATGAGCGCCAGGCGCGCAGCAGGGTCGAGCGTGCGCACCTCGGCGGCGAGCGCGTCGAGGTAGCCGCGCAGCGGCAGCGCCAGATAGGAGTTGAGCACGGTGGTATCGCCGCGCGTCACGTAGCGCACCAGCGGCGACAGCTCGTGCGACACCGAGACCTCCTCGAAGCCGAGCTCGCGCGCGACCGCCGCCGCCGCCTTCTCGTGCTGCGGGTGACGCCAGCCGTGCAGGAACACGATGGCCACGGCGCGCCGCCCGGCGGCGCGGGCGCGCGCCAGGTCGGCACGCAGCCGCGGCAGGTCGAGCGCGGCGAGCACTTCGCCCTGAGCGTCGATGCGCTCGTGGGCTTCCAGCACGCTCGCGTACAGGCGCTTCGGCAGCACGATCTGGCGCGCAAAGATGTCGGGGCGGTTCTGGTAGCCGATGCGCAGCGCGTCGGCGAAGCCGGCGGTAGTAACCAGCAGCACCGGTTCACCGCTGCGCGTCAGCAGCGCATTGGTGGCGACCGTGGTGCCGACCTTGACGACGCTGACGGCGCCGCCGCCGGGGGCCGCGCCGGCGAGGATGGCGCGGGCTGCGGCGAGGCCCGG
>JANWKR010000105.1 GCA_025451275.1 Steroidobacteraceae bacterium | reverse complement strand
TGCCAGAAGTCGTAGAAGTTGAACCAGTTGTACGGGTCGCTGTGGCAGTACTCCTCGAGGATGCCGACGTAGCGCTCGACCGCGGCGCGCACCGCCGCCTCGCGCCCGCCGGCGGAGGGCTGCGAGAAGTCCGCCAGCGGGCGGAACACCACGTGGTAGCGGTTGGCGCCGCGATAAAGCCCGGTCATGAAGATTACCGGGCGGCGCAGCGCGGCCGCCGCGCGCATGGGGCCGGACGGGAACAGGGCGGGCTGGCCGAGAAAGCTCACCAGCTGCGCGGGCGCATCCCCGATGCTGCGGTCGGCCAGCATGCCAACGAACTTGCCGGCGTCGAGGCAGTCGCGGATGCGCAGCATGGCCTCGAGCTGCCCGAGCGAGATGATTTCGGGCAGCCGTACGCTGGCGTCGCCGGGAAACAGCCGCGCCAGCTTGCTCGCCTGGTGGTCGTACATGGCCATCGCCACCTGCAGGCCGGGCTGGCTGCGGCCGACCGCGCCGATCATCTCGAAGCTGCCGAGGTGCGCGCCGAGCAGGAAGGCGCCTTCGCCGCGCGCGAAGGTGGCCTGCATCAGCTCGTGCCCCTCGCAGCTCACGCTCAGCACCGCGTCACGCCCGCGCACCACGTACAAGCGGTCGAGGATGGTCGCGGCAAAGGCGAACACGTGGCGGAAGCGGTCGCGCGCGGTCGGCTCCCGCCCCAGCGCGCGACGCAGGTAAGTGCGCGAGTGGCGGCGCGCGGTCGGTGCGAACACGAAGAAGTAGCCGGCGATGACGTACAGGATGGCGCGCGCCAGCGGTCGGCCGAGGTGGAGCGCGACGAAGATCATCATCACCAGCAGCGTGGCGCTGCCGCGTTCCGGCTCGCCTGCCCACTGGCCGGCGTCGGTGCGCGGCGCCGCCGCATCTTGCGCCGGCCGCGCCGTCATCACGCCTCCCGCGCGGCTACCGGCACGAGCACGCCGCGTGCCACGGGCTGCCCGGCGCTGAGCACGCTGAAGCCGATGGAGCCGTTCGGCAGCGCCTGATGCTCGAGCGTCAGGGTCTCCCCGGGGCGCACCGGCTTGATGAACTTGGCGCTGCCGATGCGCCAGTAGTCGGCGGCGCGTTGCGCACTGGCGGCGGCGCGCAGCGCCTCATCGAGCAGCAGCACGCCGGGCACGATCGGCGCGCCGGGGAAGTGGCCCGGCAGGGCCGGGTGCTCCGCCGCGATGATGAGTGTCGTGACGGCTGCCATGAGTCACGCCACGGTGGCCGGGCCGCTGTGGGAGGCCGCCAGCGCGCGCAGCGCTTCGTGCGGCAGCTTGCCCGTGGCATTGCGGGGCAGACGCGCCACGAACAGCAGCGGTCGCGGCAGGAACACCGGGTCGACGCGGTCGCGCAGCGCCGCGAGCACGCGCGCGGCATCGAGGTCCGGAGCTACCACGCACGCGGCCACCCGCGCCACGCCGGTCTGCGAGGTGCGCGCCTCGTCGCAGTGGAAGAACGCGCCGTCCAGCACGCCCGGGATGGAGTTGAGCTGGTGGTTGAGATAGGCGAGCGAGCTGCGCTTGCCGGCGATATTGACCAGGTCGGCGACGCGCCCGTGCAGCAGGAAGCGGCCGGCACCGGCCAGCTCCAGCACGTCCGACATGCGCGTCGGCTCCTCGATGTGCCCGCCCTGCGCCCAGGTCTCCTCGCCGCGCTGCGACAGCGTCACGCCGGGCCACAGCTGCCAGTGCGCCTCCTGGGTCGGGCGCCGCGCGGCGATCTCGCCGGTCTCGGTCGAGCCATAGATCTCCACCAGCCGGGTCGCGAAGCGCTGCTCGATCTCGACGGCCAGCTGCTGCGCAAGTGGCGCGGTCGAGGAGACGATGAGGTCGGTATGCGGCAACTGGATGCCCGCGGCCACGAGCGCGCGCAGATGCACCGGCGTCGAGACCAGCACCCGCGGCCGCGGTACGCGGGTGAGCGCCGCGGCGATGTCGGCCGGGTA
Organism: Steroidobacteraceae bacterium; assembly: GCA_025451275.1. GTDB lineage: Bacteria > Pseudomonadota > Gammaproteobacteria > Steroidobacterales > Steroidobacteraceae > 13-2-20CM-66-19. The sequence goes on along the minus strand of JANWKR010000105.1, from coordinate 9,943 downwards.
GAAGGGGCGCTCGGCGCACAGGGCGTGGCCGTTGGCGAGGGCCAGCAGGACGCTCGACTCGAAGCCGTACATGTGCTGCGGCGGCACCGTGGCGACGATCGCGCAGCCGCCGGGCAGGCCGAGGCGCAGCGACTCCTCGCGCACGCAGGCGTTGAGCCGGCCCCAGCTCTTGCGGTGCGGGACCGGCGCGCCGGTGGAACCGGAAGTGAACACGTAGGCGACCAGCTGCTCGGGGTCGACCTGCGGCACCGCGCCGACCGCCTGCGCCGCGGTGGCCGGATAGCCGACCTGCGGCAGGGCGATCGGACAGGCGGCCTCGTCGGTGAGGCACACGACGTCCGGGGCGAAGGCGCGCAGCTGGCGGATTACCTCGGGCGTGTGGGTGGAGGGCAGCAGGCTCACCTGGCCGCGCGCCAGGCACGCCCCGAGTCCGACCGCGAAGCGGTAGCGGTCGGCGCAGGCGTTCAGCACGTGGCGGCCGTCCCCGAGCAGCCCGGCGAGGCACGCGACGTCGGCGAGGAACTGCGCGGCGCGGATGGGCGCCCCACCGCGGTAGGCGATGACCGCGTCGGCGGAGCTGTGTGCGATCAGCGGCAGCGTGGCCAGATGGCTACTTCGTCCTGTGCGCGGTGATGTAGTCGACGAGTTTGCGCAGCGAGCCGAAGATGCGCACGTTCTCCTCGCTGTCGGCGCGCAGCTGCACGCCATAGCGCTTGGAGACCACCAGCGCGATCTCCAGGACGTCGATCGAATCCAGTCCCAGCCCCTCGCCGTACAGCGGCTGCTCGGGGTCGATGTCAGCGGGCTTCACGTCCAGGTTAAGAGCCTCGACGATGAGGCCTGCCACCTCGGCGGTCAGGGCGCTGCCGCCGTCGGGTGCGGGCCGCCGCAGTGGGGAGACTTTGTCGGACATGAGATCCTGTGGCTGCGCAGTCGTGGAAACCGGCGGCATTATACAAGCCGCGCCGCGCGGGGGTTGGCGTGTCGGGCGGCGCCGGGCCGCCTTGCCCCGGGCCCGGCCCGAGGTAATACTGAGGCGCGTGTCGGTGAGGTCCACGATCACCTCGGAATTCCAGCAGGTCGCAATCGAGCAGGAACGCCTCCTCGCGCCGCTGTCCGACAGCCTGCCGCTCGCCCAGTCGGGCCTCGACTCGCTGAGCTTTGCGATCCTCGTGGCGCGGCTCGAGGACTGTCTAGGCGTCAACCCCTTTGCGGCCGCACCGCCGGCGCAGCTGCCGCCGACCTTCGGCGAGTTCGTCAGGCTGTACGAGAACTTCCGCGGCTGAGCGCGCGACGCTGCCGGGCGCGATGGCGCAGCAGCCAGGGCAGGCGCAGCAGCGCTCCGGCACCGAGGCGCAGGTACATCGAGGTGAGCAGCACGTTGTCGCGCCAGTAGTTGAAGTGCGACACGCCGCCTTCCTCGGGACGGAAGTACTGCACCGGGGCGGGCAGGTTGACGATCGGCGTGCCGCGCCAGCTCAGGCGCACTGCCGCCTCGGGATCGAAGTCGAAGCGCCGCATGAAGAAGCTGTGCTCCATGATTTGGAGCAGCGGCGCGATCGGATAGACGCGGAAGCCGAACAGCGAGTCGCGGATGTCCGCTCGCAGGGTCACGACCCTGGCCGACCAGTTGGCGATGCGGCGGCCGCGCAGGCGGATGCGTGGCGCGCTGGCGTCAAACTGCGGCTCGCCGAGGACCATGGCCGCGGGCGCCGCGGCCGAGGCGCCCATGAACTGCGGGATACAGGCGGCGGGATGCTGGCCATCCGCGTCCATGGCCAGCGCATGCGTGAAGCCGGCGCGCTGCGCCTCGCGCAGGCCGTCGAGGAGCGCCGCGCCTTTGCCGTCGTTGCGGGGCCGCACCAGGACACGCAGGCCGGGGTCGGAGCGCGCCAGTTCGGTGAGGGCCTGCGCCGAGCCGTCGGTGCTGCCGTCGACGACCACCCATACCGGGGACCAGTACGCGCGCGCGTCGCGCACCGTCGCCAGCGCCTTGGGCCCCGGGTTGTAGCTCGGGATCAGCACCAGGTGTGTGCGGGAGGCGTTCAATCGTCGCTCTCGACCAGACGGTCGGACTGGCGAATCAGCCAGGCGACCCCGAAGCCGGCGGACCAGTAGCTGTCGCGCCTGACCAGCGGGCTGTTCTCGAAGCTCGCGCCCGCGAGCGAGTCGTGGCGCAGGTATGCGCCCACCCAGAACCTGGGGTAGCGGCGCGTGAGTGCGGCCAGCGCCTCGCTGCCCGCGTAGCCGCCGTGAGCGGTATAGGCCGGGCGGTCCGCGGCGGCGAACTGCGGCGCCACCGTGTAGAAGTAGTCATCGTAGCGGCGGTCGGCGAACAGCGGACCGGCGAGGAGCCCGAGCTTCCAGCCATCATCGCCCTGGAACTGGGCGAGGTCGAGCGCGAGGTGCGGCTCGATGAACACGCCGACGTAATGCGGTGCGGCCTGGAGGGTCAGCGCGGTGCGCAGCGGCAGCCGCAGGTCGAGCTTGACGCGCTGATCGGCGCTGCGCCACAGGTGCACGTTCAGTTGCGGCCCGACCTCCACCGTGGAGCGCAGGTCCGGCATGCCGTGTCGCGCCGAGTCGTTGCGCACCGGGGCGGTGGCATTGACGCTCAAGCTGAGCTCGACCCGGTCCTGGTTGAGGAACAACCCGCGCAGCCCGTCCCGGTCGGACTTGAGAAACTTGCCGCGGTAGATGAGGTAGGGCACCGGCACCGGGTACACGTGGGTGGTGGCCGCGCCCCGATAGTCATTGAAGACGAGAAAGCCCGCGCCGAGTCCCACTTCCCACAGCGGCTTCTCCTCGGCGTGCGTCGTACCCGCCGCCAGCGCGGCGAGCGCGGCCAGTGCCGACAGGGTGCTTCGCAGTCTTGGCATACGCATGCGCGACGCCCGTCGCTAGGCCGCTGCCGTCAGTGGGCTGATGGCGGTCGCCTCGATCTCGACCAGCAGGTCGGCGCGGCAGATGTCCCCCCGCAGGTACAGGATCTGGGTCCCGGTGCCGAGCGCCTCGCCCAGCTGCGCCTGGACCGTCGGCAGGTCGGCCGGGCGGCGCACGTAGACCTTGCAGGTCAGCTCGCGCGCGGAAAAGTGCGCGCCGCGTGCCACGCGGTTGGCCTCCCCGACCAGGGCCTTGATGTTGGCAAGCGTCTCGCGCGTCTGAGCGGCGGTGTCGCCGGCGTGCACGGAGCGGTGGCCGACGATGCTCGAGGTGCCGGATACGAACAGCGTCAGGCTGCCGCTCTGGCGCAGCAGCACGGCGCGGGAGAACACCGGGCTGTGGGTGCCGTACTGGCGCGGGTAGTGGTAGGCGCTGACCTGGCGCGGGTTCTCGACGAACAGCGGCGGCGTGCGGCCGGCGAGAAAATACACCAGCAGCGGGCTGTCGCTCGCCGCGCCGAGCGCCGAGGCGGCCGGCACGCTGCCGGCGACGGCGCGACCGCTGGCGCGCAGCGCGTGCTGGCGCGCGGCGTTGAACTCGCGGTAGCGCTCGGTGCCGTCGGCGTCGCCGTTGATGTCCGGCAGGTAGTTCCACACGCGCAGCAGATGCGGGAACTCCTGGGCGTCGAGCGTCGCGCAGATCTCGGCATAGGCCTGGGCGGTAGCCTCGTGCAGCGCCGAGTGCGGACGGCCGCTGGCCGGCGGCGTGCGCGCCGCGACGTCCGCCTCGGTGATGGCGATGCAGCCGAACAGCATGTCCGCGGTGCGCCGGAAGCTGACCCGCTGGTGGCGACCGGAAGTGGCGGGCGTGCCGGCGCGCCACACCTCGCACACCGCGGGTGCGGCGAGCACCGGCATGCTCACGTGCGCGACCGGGATGTCCGCGGTCATGCCGTCAAGCGCGCCGGCGCTCGTGCCGTTGAAGGTTGCGACCCCCAAGACGTCGCCCCAGCGTGCCGGGCAGGCAGCCGGGGACACGTACTCGAGATGCAGGCCGGGTGGCGCGCGCATCGCGGGCGGTGACGCTGGCGCTATTCCTTCGAGGCCGGTGCCGACTTGTCGCTGAAGGCGTCTTTGACCTTGACTGCCCCCTCCTTGACGTCCTTGCCGACGGTGCGGGCGGCGTCGGCTACCGCGTGCCCGGCCTGCTTGGAGGTGTCGCGGACCTTGTCGCGCGCGGGTTGCGTCCGGCGCGCCACCTCGTGCCCTACCTGCTTGGACTTGTCGGCGACGTCGTGGCCGACTTCACGGGACTTTTCGGCCACTGCATGGCCGAGCTCGCGGGACTTGTCGGCGACCGTGTGGCCGGCGCTGCGTGCGTCGTCCTTGATCGCGGTTTTGGTGTCGGCGGGCTCCGGGTCGGCGGCGGCTGCGAGCCCCGTCAGGACCAGGAGGAGTGCAGCGGCGGCCGCGCGGGCGAAGATGGTTTTCATGGGAAAGTATCGTACGACAGTCACGCCGTGCTTTGCACGGCACCGGCACCTGCGGCCCGGCCCGCGCCGCCCGCGCGCGCCCTGCTGAGCGGTGCCAATCGTCACGCCGTTCGGGCACACTTCGGCGGATGCGCATCGAGCGGCTGCCCATATCGGTTCTGCGCACCCGCTACGTTCCGGGTGGCTGGGACGTGCTCGCTTTCGTGCTCGTGTTTGCCTTCCTCGTGTATCTCGGCGAGGCGGCGCATGGTCTGACCGGCTCGCTGGCGCGCCTGCAGGCGACCCCGATCTCGCTCGCGCCTTCGGCGCTCATCGGCTATTCGGCGCGCACCGCGCTGCGCATGCTGATCGCGCTGGTGGCGTCCCTGCTGTTCACCTTCACCTACGCAACGCTGGCCGCCAAGAGCCGCCGCGCCGAGGTGATTCTCGTGCCGCTGCTCGACTTCCTGCAGTCGGTGCCGATCCTCGGTTTCTCCTTCACCATCCTGTTCTTCCTGCAGCTCACGCCCGGGCGCGTGGCCGGCGCGGAAATGGCGGCCATCTTCCTCATTTTCACCAGCCAGGCGTGGAACATGGCCTTCAGCTTCTACCACTCGCTGCGCAGCATCCCCGACGAGCTGGTGGAGGCGGCGCACAACTTCCAGCTCAGCCCGTGGATACGGTTCTGGCGCCTGGAGGTGCCGTTTGCCATGCCGGCGCTCATCTGGAACATGATGATGTCGATGTCGGGCGGCTGGTTCTTCCTGGTGTTCTCCGAAGCCATCACCGTCGGCCACACCACCGTGGCGCTGCCGGGCGTGGGCTCCTACATCGCGCTGGCGATCGAGCAGAAGAGCCTGGCCGCTATCGGCTGGGCGATCGCCGCCATGTTTGTCGTGATCCTGCTGTTTGATCAGCTGCTGTTCCGCCCGCTGACCGCGAGTGCCGACTGGTTCCGGCTGGAGCAGGAGGCGGGTTTCACCGCCAGCCGTTCCTGGGCGCTCACCATGATGCGCCGCTCGCGCTTTTTCGGGCTCCTGGGCCGGGCCTTTGCCGCCATGCTGCGCCTCGGCGTCCGGCCGCAGCCGGCGCCCGGGGCCGCGCCGCGGCCGGCACGGCTGCGCGCCACGCTGCAGGCGCGGTGGGTGGGCTACGTCTGGTACGCGGGGCTCGGGCTCCTCGGGCTCGGCGCGTTCCTCATGGCTTCGCGCTTCGTGCTGGCCGAGGTGGCGCCGCGCGAGATCGCGCGCGTGCTGCTGTACGGCTTCATCACCATGATGCGGGTGGTGGTACTGATCGCGCTCGCCAGCCTCATCTGGGTGCCGATCGGGGTGTGGGTCGGGCTGCGGCCGCGCGTGGCGAGCGTAGTGCAGCCGGTCGCGCAGTTCCTGGCGGCCTTCCCGGCCAACCTGTTCTTTCCGATCGTGGTCTCGGCCATCGTGCTGCTGCGGCTGACGCCGGACATCTGGCTGAGCCCGCTCATGATCCTCGGCACGCAGTGGTACATACTCTTCAATGTGATCGTCGGCGCCTCGGCTATCGCCCCGGATCTGCGCTACGCGGGCGAGAACCTCGGGGTGCGCGGCTGGCTGTGGTGGCGCCGCGTGGCGCTGCCGGCGGTGTTTCCGTTCTACGTCACCGGGGCGATCACCGCCTCGGGCGGCTCCTGGAACGCCAGCATCAACGCCGAGGTGGCCTCGTGGGGCACCGAGACGGTGCGCGCGCACGGCCTGGGGGCGTACATCGCGGACGCCACCGCCGCCGGGGACTTCCAGCGTAACGTGCTCGGCATCGTGGTGCTGAGCCTGTTCGTCGTGATACTTAACCGGGTGTTCTGGCGGCCGCTGTACGCGCGCGCCGAGCGCAAGTTCCGCATCAGCTGAAGGACCGGGAGGAGACGCTCGTGAACGCCGCCGCGCCGCTGCTGAATCTGGCCCCGCTGCTCGACGTGCAGCACCTGTGCAAGTCCTTCCGCAAGCCCGACGGGGATCAGCTGGTGGTGCTCGAGAACGTCAACCTGACGCTGCGGCCCGGCGAGATCGTCGGCCTGCTCGGGCGTTCCGGCTCGGGCAAGTCGACGCTGCTGCGCCAGATCGCCGGGCTCGACCAGCCCTCCGCCGGGGTGGTCAATTATCTCGGCCGGGCGGTCACCGGGCCGGCGCACGGCATCGCGATGGTGTTCCAGAGCTTCGCGCTGTTCCCCTGGCTCACCGTGCTCGAGAACGTGCAGCTCGGGCTCGAGGCGCAGGGCGTGCCGGCCCCCGAGATGCGCAAGCGCTCGCTGCAGGCAATCGACCTCATCGGCCTCGACGGCTTCGAGTCCGCCTACCCGCGCGAGCTGTCAGGCGGCATGCGCCAGCGCGTCGGCTTTGCACGCGCGCTCGTGGTGCACCCCAGCATCCTGCTCATGGACGAGCCGTTCTCGGCGCTCGACATCCTGACCGCGGAGACCCTGCGCAGCGATTTCCTCGATCTGTGGGGCGAGGGGCAGCTGCCGATCAAGGCGGTGCTGCTCGTCACCCACAACATCGAGGAGGCGGTGCAGATGTGCGACCGCCTGCTGATCTTCTCCAGCAACCCGGGCCGCGTGGCGAGCGAGATCCCGATCGACGTGCCGCACCCGCGCCACGCCGAGGACCCGCGCTTCCGCGCCCTCATCGAGCGCGTGTACGTGGAGATGACCTCACGGCCGCGCAGCGCCGCGGGAGGCGGAGCGCGCAACGAGCGCTTCGCCGGCACCGGGATCGGCACCACGCTGCAGCACGTCTCCTCCAACGTGCTGCAGGGACTGCTGGAGGCGGTGTCCGAGCCGCCCTACGACGGCAAGGCCGACCTGCCGGTGATCGCGGAGGAGGGGCGCCTCGAGGTCGATGACCTGTTCCCGGCCGCCGAGGCGCTGCAGATGCTGCGCTTCGCCGAGGTCGAAGGCGGCGATATCCGCCTCACCGAGGCCGGCCTGCAGTTCGCGCGCGGCGACACGGACGAGCGCAAGAAGCTCTTCGCCCGGCACCTGATCACCTACGTGCCGCTCGCCGCCCACATCCGCCGCGTGCTCGACGAGCGCGCGAGCCATACCGCGCCCAAGAGCCGCTTCTTCGACGAGCTCGAGGACTACATGGCCGAGGACGCCGCCGAGCAGACCCTGCGCACCATCATCAGCTGGGGCCGCTACGCCGAGGTCTTCGCCTACGACGACAGCCGCCAGGCCTTCAGCCTGGAGAACCCCGCCTAGGGTCGCGCACTCTCGGCCAGGGTGGCCGCGGTGCCGTTCTTTTTGCCGAGGGTAGTGGCGTCCCAGCCGCCGCCGAGCGCCTGGATGAGCTGGACGCTGGCGACCAACCGGCTCTGGCGGATGCCGAGCAGCGTCTGCGCGTCCCCGAGCGCCACGGTCTGCGCGGTCACCACCGAGGTGTAAGCGACCGTGCCGGCGCGGTACTGATTGAGGGCGAGCTGTACCGCCAGGTTCGCCGACTTGACCGTCTCATCCTGCACATCGTGCTGCTGCTCGAGGATGCGCAGCGTGGCGAGGTCATCCTCGACCTGCTGGAAGGCGACGAGCACGGTCTGGCGGTAGCCGGCCACGGTCGCGTCGTACGCGGCGCGCGCCCCGCGTACCTGCGCCCCGCGCGCGCCGAAGTCGATGAGCGTGTCGCTCGCGGCCGCACCCAGCGACCAGAAGTTGTTGGGCGCGCGCACCAGGCCCGACACCACCTCACTGGCGAAGCCGTACGTGCCGCTGAGCGTCAGGTTGGGGAAATAGCCGGCGATCGCCACGCCGACCTGCGCGTTGGCGGCGGCCATCTGCCGCTCGGCGGCTGCCACGTCGGGGCGCCGCTCGAGGAGCGCGGAAGGGATGCCGGCGGGCAAGACCGGCACCGCGGCCCCGAGGGTTGCGGGCGCGAGCGCGAAATCGGCCGGCGCCTTGCCGATCAGCACGGCGATGGCGTGCTCGAGTGTGGCGCGCGTCACGCCGACCGCGATCAGCTGCGATTGCGCCCCGCCGAGCTGGGTCTGCGCGGTGATGACGTCGGCCTTCGCCACGACGCCCACGTGGTACTGGTTCTCGGTGATCTGCAGCGAGCGCTTGAACGCATCCACCGTCTCCTCGAGCAGGTGGCGTTGCTCGTCGGCGATGCGCAGCTCGATGTAGTCGCTGGCGAGCGTCGCCTGCGCCGACAGGCGCGCTGCGGCCAGGTCTGCCTCGCTCGCCTGGGCGCTCGCCTTCGCGCCCTCGAGCTGGCGGCGGATCTTGCCCCAGATGTCGAACTCCCAGGAGGCGTTACCGGCGAGCTCGAACTGGTTGAGCGGGTGGCTGGTGGTCGTGCCGGTAGTGCCGGTGGTGCCGGCTGTGGCACGACCGCCGGGCCCACCGGAGCGGGTGGCGCTCGCCGACACACCCACCGTCGGCAGGAGTCCGGCGCGCGTCTGGCTGACGAGCGCGACGGCCTGACGCCAGTTGGCCTCCGCGGCCCTGAGCGTCTGATTGGAGACGTCGATCTGCTTCTCGAGCTCATCGAGCGTCGCATCCCCGTACACCGACCACCAGTCGCTGCCGCTGGCCGCCTCGCGCGGCTCCGCGGGCTTCCACCCTTCGGCCTCCTTGAAGCGCTCGGGCGTCGGCGCCGCCGGTCGGTGGTAGTTCGGTCCGACGGCGCAGCCGGCCGTGAGCGCCAGCAGGGCTGCGCCGAGCGGGGCGCGCGCGCGCCGCAGGAGGGGTGGGTTCATAGGCCTTCCGCCGTCCGCGCGGGTGGGATTTCCGGGTACAGTCGTGCCCACTGGCGGGTGCACCAGCTGCCGAAGCGGTCCAGGTACAGGTACATGACCGGTGTCGTATAGAGCGTCAGCACCTGGCTGACGAGCAGGCCGCCGACGATGGAGATGCCGAGCGGCTGGCGCAGCTCGGCGCCGTCGCCGGTCATGAAGGCGAGCGGTACCGCGCCCAGCATCGCTGCCATGGTCGTCATCATGATCGGCCGGAAGCGCAGCAGCGAGGCGCTGAAGATCGCCTCCGCGGGCTCGCGCCCCTGGACGCGCTGCGCCTCGAGCGCGAAGTCGATCATCATGATGGCGTTCTTCTTCACGATACCGATGAGGAGGATGACGCCGATCAGGGCGATGATGCTGAACTCCTGGTTGAAGAGCCGCAGGGCCAGCACCGCGCCGGCACCCGCCGAGGGCAGGGTGGACAGAATGGTGATCGGGTGGATGTAGCTCTCGTACAGCACGCCGAGCACGATGTACACGGCCGCCAGCGCCGACACGATGAGGATCGGTTCGTTGGAGGTCGACTGCTCATAGGAACGCGCCGTGCCCTGGAAGCTGCCGTGGATGGTCGCCGGCATGCCGATCTCGTTGACCGCGGCGGTGACGGCCCGCTGCGCATCGCTCAGCGAGTATTTGGGCCCCAGGTTGAAGGAAATGGTGGTGGCGACGAAGGTCCCCTGGTGGTTGACCGCGAGCGGCGTGTTGCCCGACTCGTAGTGGCTGAAGGCCGCGAGCGGCACCATGGTCTCCGCGGCGGTGCTGTCGGCGGCGCCGGTCGACACCGCGCCGCGCCCGGAGTTGGCGAGAGCGTTGGTGGCCTGGTTG
>JANWKR010000104.1 GCA_025451275.1 Steroidobacteraceae bacterium | reverse complement strand
GCCGCCGTTCCGGCGGCAGCGTGCGCAGCACCTTGGCCGACAGCAGCGCACCGACGGCGGCACGGCCGGCGTCGGCCGCCCCGACCGAGTCCAGCACCTGCTGCGCCTCCGCGGCGTGGCGCGCCGCGCGCGCCACGGTGGCGCCGGCTGCCGGCCAACGCGCCCTGAGCGACGGCAGCACGCGCCCGCGCAGGTAGTTGCGGTCGAGGCGCAGCTGCGCATTGCTCTCGTCCTCGACCCAGTCGATGCCGGCGCCGCGCAGCCATGCCACCAGCTGCTCGCGCGGCGTCCGCAGCAGCGGCCGCACCAGCAGCCCGTGTCCGCAGGCGGCCACCTCCGGCATGGCGGCAAGACCGGCCACGCCGGCCCCGCGCAGCAGCTGCAGCAGCACCGTCTCGAGCTGATCGTCCTCGTGGTGGGCGGTGAGCAGCGCCTCGCCGGGCGCGAGCGCGGCGGCGAAAGCCGCGTAGCGCGCCGCGCGGGCCGCCGCTTCCAGCGAGGCACCGCGCGCGCGCACCACCTCGACGCGGCACACCGTCAGCGGCACACCGAGCGAGCGTGCGATGCGGCGGCAGTGCGCAGCCCAGGCGGACGCGTTGGGGCTCAAGCCGTGATCGATGTGCAGGGCGCGCACGGCGAGCGGCCGGCGCGCCAGGGGCGCGAGCGCGGCGAGCAGCGCGCTCGAATCGGCGCCACCGGAGAACGCGACGCACAGCCGCAGCCGCGGATAGGCCGGCAGCAGCGCGCGCAGGCGCGCGCCGAGCCACTGCGGGCCAAAGCCGCCCTTCAGCACCGCGGCGGGATCTGGCACGCGCGCCTCAGGCGGCGTTTTCGGCAAACACGCCGAAGCCGGCGATTTTCTCGGCGCGTGCCGCACGCAATTGATCGCGCGGGATCGCGTCCAGCTCGTCCAGGTGACGGATCAGCGCGCTCTTCAGGCTCACCGCCACCGCCGCCGGGTCGCGGTGCGCACCACCGAGCGGCTCCTCGATCACCTCGTCGACCAGGCCCAGCTTCTGCAGCTTGTCGGCGGTGAGGTTGAGCGCGTCGGCGGCCACTTCCTTCTTGTCCTGGCTCTTCCACAGGATCGAGGCGCAGCCCTCGGGCGAAATCACCGAGTACGTGCTGTACTGAAGCATCAGCAGGCGATCGCACACACCGATGCCGAGCGCCCCGCCGGAGCCGCCCTCGCCCGTCACCACGGTGACGATCGGGATGCGCAGCACCGACATCTCGAACAGGTTGCGGGCGATGGCCTCGCTCTGGCCGCGCTCCTCGGCGCCGACGCCCGGGTAGGCACCCTGGGTGTCGATGAGCGTCACGAGCGGCAGCCCGAAGCGCTCGGCGAGGCGCATCAGGCGCAGCGCCTTGCGGTAGCCTTCCGGCTTCGGCATGCCGTAGTTGCGGCGCACGCGCTCCTTGGTGTCGCGGCCCTTCTGATGACCGATGACCATCAGCGCCCGATCCTGGATGCGCGCCACGCCGCCAACGATGGCGCCGTCGTCCGCGTACATGCGGTCCCCGTGCAGCTCGCTGAACTCGCTGCAGATGGCGTTCACGTAGTCGAGGGTGTAGGGCCGGTGCGGGTGGCGGGCCAGCTGCGTAATCTGCCACGGCGTCAGGTTGGCGAAAATGCTCTGCGTCAGCTGCCGGCTCTTGGCCTGCAGCCGGCCGATCTCGTCCTGGATGTTGACCTCGGTCTCCGAGGTCACGTGCCGCAGTTCCTCGATCTTCGCTTCGAGTTCGGCGATCGGTTGCTCGAAATCCAGGAACGAAACTGCCATGGGGAAAGCCTACCCCAACTCAACGGCCGTCGGCAGAGAATGTGGCCGCCGCCGGCAGTGCGGCATACACCACCTGCACCGCGCCGGGGCCGAGCAGGCCCTCGAGCTGCTCGAGCACCTCGCGGCTGGCGCGCACCGCCCACTCCGGCCCGAGCGCCAACGCACCGCTCGCCGCGCCGCCGGTGTACTCGATGGTGACCGGGCAGGCACCGCCGCGGGCCGACTTGAGAATTGCCGCCAGGCGCTCCCCGAGGGAATTCACCTGCGCCTCGCTGCAGCGGATCACCACGCGGCGCGCCTCCTGCTCGCGCACCTTGTCGAGGTCGCTGACGCGGCGCGCCGACAGGCGCCAGGCGTCACTGAACTCATCGAAGCGCAGCAGTCCTTCGATCAGCACCAGCGCATCCTTGGCGATCAGGTCGCGGTGCTTCTGCCAGGTCTCTTCGAACAGCATCACCTCGATGCGCCCGGTGCGGTCGTCGAGGGTGAGGATCACGCGCGGCCCGCGCTTCTTCACCTCGTCGATCAGGCCGGCGACCATCACCGGCTTGCCGCCGCCGAAGCGCCCCGGCTCGAAGCCGGCGACGGGCCGGTCACCGATCAGGTCGGCAATGCGATGCGACACCAGCCGCGGCAGGCTGGCCTCGAAGCGCGCCAGCGGGTGGCCGGTCAGGTACAGCCCGAGCGTCTCGCGCTCGCCGGTGAGCCGCACCGCTTCGCTCCACTCCGGCAAGAGGCCCGCGCGCCGCGGTGCGGCGGCGCCGGGCCGCGCGTTGTCGGCGAGCCCGAACATGTCGTTCTGCCCGGCGGCGTGCGCCCGGGTGTTCTGATCGCCGAGCTGCATGGCGGCGCCAAGCCCGTCCATGAGCGTCGCGCGGTTGGCGCCGAAGCCGTCGAGGCTGCCCGAGCGCAGCAGCGCCTCGAGCACGCGGCGGTTGACCTTGGTCAGGTCGAGGCGCCGGCACAGGTCCTCGAGGCTGGCAAAGTCGCCGCGCGCCTCGCGCTCGGCGATCAGGGCCTCCACCGCGCCTGCGCCCACGCCGCGCACCGCGCCGAGGCCGTAGCGGATGCTGCGCTCGCCGCAGGCGGTGAACTCGTAGCGCGAGGCGTTGACGTCGGGCGCCAGCACCGTGAGGCCCATGTCGCTGCACTCCTTGATGATGGTCACCACCTTGTCGGTGTGATCCATGTCCGCCGACAGCACCGCGGCCATGAACTGCGCCGGGTAATGCGCCTTCAGGTACGCGGTCTGGTAGGCCAGCAGCGCGTAGGCGGCCGAGTGCGACTTGTTGAAGCCGTAGCCGGCGAACTTCTCCATCAGGTCGAAGATGTGCGCCGCCAGCTGCTCGCGCACGCCGCGCGCCACCGCGCCGCCGACGAACACCGAGCGCTGCTGGGCCATCTCCTCGGGCTTCTTCTTGCCCATCGCCTTGCGCAACAGGTCGGCGCCACCGAGGGTATAGCCGGCCAGCACCTGCGCGATCTGCATGACCTGCTCCTGGTAGAGGATCACGCCGTAGGTGGGCTTGAGGATCGGCTCGAGGCTCGGGTGTAGGTAGTCGATGGGTGCGCCCGCCGGAGCGTGCTTGCGCGCGATGAAGTCATCGACCATGCCCGACTGCAGCGGCCCGGGACGGAACAGCGCCACCAGCGCCACGATGTCCTCGAAGCGATCCGGCAGCAGGCGGCGGATCAGGTCCTTCATGCCGCGCGACTCGAGCTGGAACACCGCGGTGGTGCGCGTGGTCTTGAGCAGCGCGTAGGTGGCCGCGTCGTCGGTCGGCAGCGCGCTCACCTCCAGCGCGCTGCTGCCGGCGGCGCGGTCGCGATTGATGAGCGCCACCGCGCGGTCGATGATGGTGAGCGTGCGCAGACCGAGGAAGTCGAACTTCACCAGTCCCGCCGCCTCGACGTCGTCCTTGTCGAACTGCGTGACGAGGCTGCCGCCGGCTGCGTCGCAGTACAGCGGCGCGAAGTCCGTCAGCACCGAGGGCGCGATCACCACCCCGCCGGCGTGCATGCCGGCGTTACGCGTCAGACCCTCGAGCGAGCGAGCGAGGTCGATGAGGTTCTTGACCTCGTCCTCGCTCTGGTAGAGGCGCTTGAGCTCGGGCTCCTTCTCGAGCGCGCCCTCGAGCGTGATCCCGAGCTCGAAGGGAATGAGCTTGGCGATGCGATCGACGTAACCGTAAGTCATACCGAGCACGCGACCGACGTCGCGCACTACGGCCTTGGCGGCCATGGTGCCGTAAGTGATGATCTGCGAGACACGCTCGCGCCCGTACTTGCCGGCCACGTAGTCGATGACGCGGTCGCGCCCGTCCATGCAGAAGTCGATGTCAAGGTCCGGCATCGACACGCGCTCAGGGTTCAGGAAGCGCTCGAACAGCAGGTCGTGAAGCAGCGGGTCGAGGTCGGTGATCTTGAGACTGTAGGCGACCAGCGAGCCCGCCCCCGAGCCGCGCCCGGGGCCCACCGGCACCCCGTTCTCGCGCGCCCAGCGGATGAAGTCGCCGACGATGAGGAAGTAGCCGGCAAAGCCCATGTGACAGATGACGTCGAGTTCGCGCGCCAGGCGCTCGCGGTACGCTGCAGCCGCTGTCACGGGCGCGAAGCGCGCCGCCAGGCCGCGCGCGGCCTCCGCGCGCAGGAAGTCCTCGGTGCTGACTCCGGCCGGCACCGGGTACTGCGGCAGTCGCACCTAGCCCAGCTTCAACACCAGGCTGCAGCGGCGCGCGATCTCCACGGTGTTGGCGAGTGCCTCGGGAATGTCGGCGAACAGCGCCGCCATCTCCTGCGGGGTGCGCAGGTACTGCTGGCGGGTGTAGCGGCGCACGCGCCCGGCGTCGGCGAGCAGCGCACCGTCGTGAATGCAGACGCGCGCCTCGTGCGACTCGAACTGCGCCGGGGTCAGGAAGCGCACGTCGTTGGTGGCGACCACCGGCACGCTGCGGCGCGCCGCCAGCGCCACCGCGGCGGCGATATAGCCCTCCTCCCCCGGCCGGCCCAGCCGCTGCAGCTCAAGGTAGAAGCGCCCGGGCAGCACCGCCAGCCACGCCTCCAGCAGCCGCTCCGCGTCGCGTTCGCGGCCGTTGAGGAGCGCGCGCCCGACGTCGCCCTCGCTGGCGCCCGACAGCCCGAGCAGCCCCTCGAGGGCGGCCGCCGTGAGCCAGGCGCGTTCGAGGCGCGGCGTGCCGCGGTCCTGCCCCTCGAGGTAGGCGCGCGTCACCAGGCGGGCGAGGTTGCGATAGCCCGCCAGCGACTGGCACAGGAGCGTCAGGCGCGACGGCGCCTGGCGCTCGCCCTCCTCGCGGACCAGCAGGTCGACGCCGACGATGGGCTTGACGCCGCTCTTCAGCGCCTCGCGATAGAACTTCACCATCGCGAACAGGTTGTTCTGGTCGGTGACCGCCACCGCCGGCATGCCGGCCGCGGCCACCGCGGCCACCAGCTCGGGCACGCGCACGACGCTGTCGCTGAGCGAGAACTCGGTGTGCAGCCGCAGGTGGATGAAGCCCTGTGCCATGCGCGCCCTACTCCGCCAGCTCCGCGACCAGCAGCTCCTCGTCCGCTTCCGAAACGCAGCAGCGCACCGGGCTGAAAGAGCGACGGTGCAGCGGGCTGGGCGTCTGTCGGCGCAGCGCGCTCAGGTGCGCGGGGGTACCGTAGCCCTTGTGCGCGGCGAGCTCGAACCCCGGATAGCAGGCATCGAGGCTGCGCATCATGGCATCGCGGTAGGTCTTGGCGAGGATCGAGGCGGCGCTGATGGCCGCGACGCGCGCATCGCCGGCGACGATGGCCTCGAGCGTGCAGCGCAGCGGCAGGTCGCTGAGGCACGGGCAGCGGTTGCCGTCGACGCGCACGTGTGTCGGCGCGACCGGCAGCGCCAGGAGCGCGCGCCGCATGGCGAGCAGCGTCGCCTGGAAGATGTTGAGCGCATCGATCTCGTCGCGGTCGGCCCAGCCGACGCCGCAGGCGAGCGCGCGCGCACGGATGATGGGCGCGAGGCGCTCGCGCTCGGCGGCGCTGAGCTGCTTGGAGTCGGCGAGGCCGCGGATGCGACGCCGCGGGTCGAGTATCACCGCTGCCGCCACCACAGGTCCCGCGAGCGGGCCGCGGCCGGCTTCGTCGACGCCGGCGACCCGGGTGCGATCAGCGAGCCGCATCGCCACCCCGTGCGCACTCGATCACGGCCTGCGCCGCCAGCGCCGCGCCGCCGCGGCGCAGGGCGCGGTGCACGGTGTCGAATTGTTCCAGCAGCTCATGCACGTGGGCCGGGTCTCCCATCTCGCGCAGCAGCGCATCCCCCAGGGCCTCGCCGGTCACCTGCTCCTGGAGGAGCTCCGGCACCAGGGCCCGGCCCGTGAGCAGGTTCGGCTGGGAAAAGTATCGCACCTTTACCAGCCCCAGGGTCCTCAGCACAAAGGCGGTCACCGCGCTCGCCTTGTACGCGACCACCATCGGCCGGCCCGTGAGCAGCGTCTCCAGCGTCGCGGTCCCCGAGGCCACGATCGCGCCGTCGCAGGCGCCGAGCGCCTGCTGCACCTGGCCGAGGAGGATGTGAATCTCTGGTGCGGCGGGGGCTTGCACAACTTCCCTCTCGAACGCCTCACGAGTGGCCTGCGAGGCCATGGGTGCGACGAAGCGGCAGTGCGGGTCGTGCGCGGCGATGCGGGCCGCTGCGGCGACGAAGGGTGCGGCCAGGCGCGTGACCTCCGCCATGCGGCTGCCGGGCAGCAGCGCGACGATGCGGCGCCCGCCGGCGAGGCCGAGCGCGGCGCGTGCGGCCTCGCGATCGACGACGAGCGGGATCTCGTCGGCCAGCGGATGTCCGACGAACACCGCCTGCACCTGGTGCCGGGCGTAGAACTCGGTCTCGAACGGCAGCACGCACAGGATGAGGTCGCAGGAGGCGCCGATGGTGCGCACCCGTCCGGGCCGCCAGGCCCACACCTGCGGGCTCACGTACTGCACGGTGCGGACGCCGGCGGCCTTCAGGCGCCGCGCCAGCCGCAGATTGAACTCGGGCGAGTCGATGCCGACGAACACGTCGGGGCGCGCGGCGAGCAAGCGCCGCAGCAACGCGCCGCGCAGCCGCAGCAGGCGCGGCAGGTGCCGCAGCACCTCGGCGAGACCCATGACGCCGAGCTCCTCCGAAGAGGCGAAGGCTTCGCACCCGGCCGCGAGCATCTTCGGACCCGCCACGCCGAAACAGTGCACCCCCGGGACGCGCGCGCGCAGCGCCTCGATGAGGGCGGCACCGAGGGTATCGCCGGAGTGCTCGCCGGCGACGATCGCCACCCGCAGCGGCGCGGCGGCTGCGAGTTCGGGCAGCCCCGCGACGCTCATCGCACCAGGCTGCGCTGCGAGCCGCGGATGAAATCGAAGAAGAAGCGCACCTCAGGCTGCTGCTGCGCCAGCGGCGCCAAGCGCTCGAGCGCGGCGGCCAGCAGCAGGTCGGAGCGGTACAGGATGCGGTAGGCCTCGCGCACGTTGCGGATCTGCTCCTCGGTGAAGCCGCGGCGCTTCAGCCCCTCGGCGTTGACGCCGTGCGGCACCGCCGGGTTGCCGGCGACCATGACGTAGGGCGGCACGTCGCGCGAGAGGATCGTGCCGCCGCCGAGGAAGGCGTGGGCGCCGATCTTGCAGAACTGGTGCACCGCGGTCAGTCCGCCGAGGATCACCCAGTCGCCCACCTCGACGTGGCCGGCGAGCGAGGCGCAGTTGGCGAACACCGTCTGGTCGCCCACCTGGCAGTCGTGCGCCACGTGCGAGAAGGCCATGAACAAGTTGTCGCTGCCGATGCGGGTCACGCCCTGATCGTGGGTGGTGCCGCGGTTGACGGTGCAGCTCTCGCGGAACACGTTGCGGTCGCCGATCTCGAGGCGCGTCGGCTCGCCGCGGTACTTCTTGTCCTGCGGCGCATCGCCGATGGAGGCGAACTGGAAGATCTGGTTGTCGGCGCCGATGGTGGTCGGACCGTTGACTACCGCGTGCGGGCCGATGACCGTGCCCGGGCCGATGACCACGCCGGGCCCGATGATACTGTAGGGACCGACCTTGACGTTGGCGGCCAGCTGCGCCTCGGGGGCGACGACGGCGCGCGCATCGATCACCGCCCGCTCTCCGGGGCCACCATCATTTCCGCGTGCGCCACTTCGTGCTCGCCCACGTGGGCCGTGGTGGCGAACTTCCAGATGCCCTTCAGCACGCGCTCCGCCTGCGCCACCAGTATCAGCTGATCGCCGGGCACCACGGGGCGGCGGAAGCGCGCCTTGTCGATGCCGACGAAGTAGAAGCGGGTGTTGTGATCGGGAATGACGTTGGCGGTGACAAAGCACAGGATGCCGGCCGCCTGCGCCAGTGCTTCGATGATCATGACGCCCGGCATCACCGGACGGCGCGGGAAGTGCCCGGGGAAGAACGGCTCGTTGTAGGTCACATTCTTCAGCGCGCGGATGCTCTTGCCGGGATGGCATTCCAGTACCCGGTCCACCAGCAGGAACGGGTAACGGTGCGGCAGGCGCTCGAGAATTGCCTGCATGTCCAGTTGCAGCCCTTCAGTCATGATCCTCGTCCCGATCCTCGTCCGGCGCCGAGCCCAGTCCCGCGGCGCGCTCCAGCCGGCGCACGCGCTGCTCGAGCACCCCGCTGCGCTTAAAGCGCGCCGCCAGCCGCCGCCAGCTGCGTGCCTCTTCCGCCGGGAGTGTGCTCGAGTATACGCCCGGGCTCGCGATCGAGTGGCTGACCGCCGAATAGCCGGTGATCACCACGTCGTCCGCGATCGTCAGGTGTCCGGCGAAGCCGACCGCGCCGCCGATCATGCAGCGCTTGCCGATGGTGGTGCTCCCCGACACGCCGGTGCAGCCGGCGATGACGGTGTGCGCGCCGATGCACACGTTGTGGGCGATCATGATGAGGTTGTCGAGCTTCACGCCCTCCTCGATGACCGTGTCGTCGATGGCGCCGCGGTCAATGGT